>CAZKDA010000012.1:0-46044 GCA_964551455.1 uncultured Saprospiraceae bacterium | reverse complement strand
ACATCGAACCCCGCTTTTTCTCGAAAAAACGGGACGATGAAATCGGGAATACCAAAATACCAAAATACCAAAATACCACAACACCAAAATACCACAACACCACAACACCACAACACCACATTAACAAATCAACACATTAGCTTAAAAAACATGGAACCAATAATCAACGCAGTGATCATAGACGACGAACCCGACAGCATTGATACGCTATTGTGGAAACTTGAAAATTACTGCCCAAACATCAAGGTAGCTGCCTTTTTTAACGACCCGGTGAAAGGCTTGAACTTTTTAAAGGAATCACCTCCCGAACTGCTGTTTCTCGATATTGAAATGCCTATGCTCAACGGTTTTGACATCCTGGAAGAACTTGGAGAAGTGCCCTTTGATGTGATTTTTACAACGGCTTATGACAATTTCGGCATCCAGGCCGTGAAGTTCAGCGCACTGGATTATCTGCTCAAACCTGTTCAGAACAAAGAGTTGAAGGACGCCGTTGAAAAGTATTCCCACAAAAACAAACATGCACTCCCGAAAAACCAGTTGGAAGGATTGCTCCACAATGTAAAGGAAGAAGTACAAGGTAAACCCGGCAGGATTGCTTTGGCCACAAAGGAAAGCATCGAATTCGTCTCTCCCGACGAGATCATCCTTTGCACTTCCGATAGCAATTACACGATGGTTTATCTCGAAAATGGCCGCAAAAAGCTGATCTCGCGTACACTAAAAGATTTCGAAGAAATGCTTTTGCCTTACAATTTTTACAGACCACACAATTCTCACCTTATCAATCTATCGCAAGTCAGAGAATTTGTCAGGGGCGATGGCGGATACCTTGTTATGAAAAACCAGATGAAGGTTCCGGTATCAAAGAGCAGGAAAGAAAGCCTGTTGCTCAAGCTCCAGTGAATTCATTTTATATGAAAACTGTCGCAATTACTCAAACCCAATGGCCACTCACTCAATTGCCATTGGCTGATCGTTGAAAAAAAGCCAACTTACTCACAAGTATTTTAAAATGACCAAACAACAACCCATGCAGTACCGGGAGAATATCATAACAAAAGACGGACAAGAGATCGTCGCTACTATCTTCAGACCAGATCAGATCATTTCCAAAGTATTGATCATTGGCTCCGATATAGCGACGTCTCAAAGCATGTATGAGAAATTCGCAAGATATATTGCTTCGCAGGGATGCGTGGTTTATACCTTCGATTATCGTGGCATCGGGCTTTCGCTCAACCAGGAATTGAAATCGTTCAACGGCTCTTTGAACCAGTGGGGTTTCTTTGATCTCGATGCAGTTATCCTGCATGCTAAACATCAATATCCGAAGCATGAGATCATGTTCCTGGCACATGGCACCAGCGGCCAGTTGATGGGGCTTTCGCCTGCCAGCCAATACCTCAATAATGCCATTTTTATCAATACGGCATTGACCTGTATGAAAAATTATCCCTGGCACAGTCAGTTGCGTATTACTTTGCGAAAAATATTCTGGCCGGTTTTGAATCGTATTCTCGGATATTTTCCCGGAAGCAAATTGGGCTATGAATTCGATCTTCCCTCCGGAATTTTTCTGGAGCTGGAAGACTGGTGTTCCAAACCAAACGGCTTGTTTGATTTTTTCCCGGATTCAAATTTCAGGAAAATCCAGATCCCCATCCTGGTTTATAGCTTTTCGGATGACTGGCGCTCGCCCGAACCTGCCGTAAAAAGCCTGCTCAATCACTTCACTCAGGCCAGCATTAGCTGGATGCACCTCAACCCTGATGATGTCGGCAAAAAGAAGATCGGCCACTCCGGATTTTTCCGCAAAAAAAATAAAGACCCGTTCTGGGAATTTGTATCACAATGGATGGCGCTCTCAAGAACTGTAAAAAAAGCTGTTTAGGTTTTTATAAAAAACATTTACTACTCCTGATCCTGCAACTTCGCAAGATCTTTCAATATTTTTCTGGCTTTGGACCTGAACCCTGCCGTACCATGCTGAAAATGTTCCTCGATCACCAGTTTTAGTTCACCAGATAATTCAGGCACTTTTTTACAAATTTCATACAACACCTCTATTGCGAAAACCCTGACCGCCACCGTTTCCTGCGGAGAAGCCAGCAACCTGAAACAAATATCTGCAACCTCGCCCCACAAAGATTCAGGAACTTCAATATAAGTCAGAGATTTGATGGTATTCCTTTTCACGGCGTCATGAATTGGTTGATCGAGGTTCTTTACCAAATTTTTCAAATGCGGAAGGATAAGCGATGGATGAGCTTCAACGCAATATCGCATCACCCAGCTTGCGCGTTGGGGATAAGGGGCTTCACCCTCGAGCGTCAGATCGACCAGTTCGCCAAACCGATCGCTGTCGTTTCCGATCTGGTGGACGATTTTCATGGTGTGCGCTTTCGAGTGCCGGCGGAGAATTTCAGATTTTAAATCCATTTTCCAACTAATGTATTTTAACCGTGATCGTTGAAGAAATATACCCTTTTCAAGTTATGGTTTAATTATAAAAAATTACTATATTTGCAAAATGTCGTGCATAAAAACCGGCATTTTTCATCCCTCAAACCTACCGTAAAGGATTCCCAATTACCGACATTTTTTACAACTTAATAAAACTCCCGCATTAAGGAGTGAGTTGTCCGCTTAATTGACTTTGGATCAAGAAGCCGCCTTTCACGAAGCCAGCCAATATCTCCGGAGCAACAATTAAGAAGGATGTTATACTATGTGAAGTACATTTCCAGTACATGAGAAAACAAAGTATTTTCCTTTTTTAGCTGCTGTGTAAAGCAAAGCAGTGTTGCAGCAGAAGGTATGGTATCCGGATAAAAATCCACTTACCAGTTCAGACAAAAAAACAACAATGCACCGGGTCTTGCCGACCCCGTGCAGTTTACGATACAATTGGCAAATTTAGCAATTGTAATCTCATGATTTTCATCCTTGTCAGTACCAAGTCAGGATGAAGTCGAAGTAGTAAGATCAGTCTTACTACACGTTTTGGAATTGCTCATTTTTCGAAATGAGCCGATTTCAAATCTGTTTTTGGGATGTACCCCCTCTCCGCAGACCAGGAGAGGGGATTTTTTTTCTCACGCTAACGTGTGACCCTCCCACCAATGAAGCGGGATCGGGGTTAGTCACAAAAGCGCAAAGAAAAAAACTTTGAGTACTCCGTGCCTTCTTTGTGTATTTTGTGGCCTGCCACGCCCACGGCGTGGTTCAAAAAAACACAAGAAGTTTTATAAATTCAGGCTTATGCCGAAAGTTATAAAATTCAATAGAAACATTTTGGTCGGCTTAAACTTTTTCCATAAAGGCTAATATCTCTTCTACATACTGCCGGTTGTTGGCGAGGCGCGGGATTTTGTTTTGATTGCCGTATTTTCCTTTAGAGCGCAGCCAATTCAGGAAAGTGCCTTTGGGGAGCGATCTCATCCTTAGTTGTTCCAAAGCCATATTTTTATACCTCTTGGCTTCATAGTCGGAGTTGATCTTTTGCAATTTCCGGTCTAACAGGGTATTAAAAGCTTTGAGATCACGAGGCTCTTTTTCAAATTCGATGAGCCATTCATGCCCGCCTTTTTGGGAATCGCCCAAATAAACCGGCGCAACGGTATATTCCGAAACGATGGCCTCCATTTCGAGGCAGGCTTCGGCGATGGCTTTGTCGGTGTTTGATACCATTACTTCTTCCCCAAAAGCATTTACAAACTGCTGGGTGCGTCCGGTGATCTTTATTTTGTGCGGAAATTTTGAAGTAAAAGTAACCGTATCTCCGATGAGGTAGCGCCACAGACCGGCATTGGTATTGATGACCAGCGCGTAGTTTTTACCGCATTCGACATCTTCGAGCGAAATGGCTTCCGGGTTTTCCTTATTCCATTCTTCCATCGGCAGAAATTCATAATACACGCCATTTTTGAGCAGCAGCAACATGTCGTCGATCCCCAGATCAAGCTGCGATGCGAAGTACCCTTCAGAGGCGTTGTACACTTCGATGTAGTTTACTTTTTCAGAAGGTAAAAACCGGTGGAACTGTTCCCAGTAGGGCGCCATCGATACACCGCCGTGGATATAGGCTTCAAAGTTAGGCCATACTTCAAGGATGTTGGATTTGCCGCTGAATTCGAGGATATGCCTGAAGAATACGATGATCCAGGTTGGTACGCCTCCTACCATGCGGATTCGCGGCGCAATATCGCTGCGGCAGGCTATTTCCGTCATCAACTGGATTTTGGATTCCCAGTCGTCGCGGAGCACAATGTCGAAATCAGGTTCGAAAAACGGCTTGGCAATTTTAGGCATATTACGTACCATCAAGGCTGACACATCTCCGAAAATGGTGTTCAGCCCTGGTTTGTATCGCGCATGATTGCCTGCCATCAGGAAATTTTTACCACCGAATACGGAGCAGTTGGGAATTTTTTGATACATGATGCTCATCGTATCCCACGATCCGCGGATATGGCAACCGTTGAAATTCTGACGCGAAACCGGGATGTATTTGCTTTTGTCGTTTGTCGTTCCCGATGATTTTGAAAACAGCTCAACGCTACCGCTCCACAAAATATCTTTTTCACCCTCCATCATCCGCGTTATATAAGGTTTGTGGCTTTCGTAGTCCTGGATCGGGACGCTTTTGCGAAAATCCTCCACCGTTTTAATTGACTTGTAACCGTGCTTTTTACCCCATTCCGTATGGCTAGCCGACTGGATCAGGTTTTTAAACAATGCCTGTTGCACTTCATAAGGATGTTTCATAAAGTACTCCATTTGTCTGTACCGGTATTTACAGTACATCCGGAAAGCGCTATTGACAAAATTTTTCATGGCTGAACCAAATTATTTTACACCTTAAATATAATCAATATTGGCGTGATGTCATACATTTCACGTTCCGGCCAATAGTGTTTCGAGTTCCTGTTTTAAAAAACCGGCGGTATAGCTCGACTTGCTTTTTGCAACTTCTTCAGGAGTACCGCTACAAACGATCTTGCCTCCGCGATGGCCGCCATCCGGCCCGATGTCGATGATATGGTCGGCCATTTTGATCACATCCATGTTGTGTTCTATGATGACAATAGTGTTGCCCTTGTCCACCAGCTTGTTTAAAACGCTGAGCAATTGCCGGATATCCTCGAAGTGCAATCCCGTGGTCGGTTCATCCAAAATATAGAATGTGTTGCCGGTATCGCGTTTTGAAAGCTCTTCGGCAAGTTTGACCCTTTGGGCTTCTCCTCCGGAAAGTGTTGTGGCTTGTTGGCCAAGTGTGATGTAACCTAGGCCTACCTCATTCAGGGTTTTTATTTTGCGGAAGATGTTCGGGATGTTTTTAAAAAACTCAACGGCTTCGCTCACCGCCATGTTCAAAACGTCGCTGATGGATTTTCCCTTGTACAGGATCTCCAGTGTTTCGCGGTTGTACCTCCTACCAAAACAATTTTCACAATCTATCGAAACGTCTGGTAAAAAATTCATTTCGATAGTCCGCCTGCCCGCACCTTCGCACACCTCGCACCTTCCGCCTTTGACATTGAATGAAAAACGACCGGGTTTGTAACCGCGGATCTTTGCCTCCGGAAGTTCGGAAAATATCTTTCGAATGTCAGTGAAAACTCCTGTATAAGTTGCAGGATTGGAGCGCGGGGTACGTCCTATGGGCGATTGATCAATCTCAATGACTTTATCGATGTGTTTCATTCCCTTGATAGATTCAAAGGGCAAGGGCTTTTGCCTGCTTTTGTAAAAATGTTGCCTTAGAACAGGGTACAGCGTTTCGTTGATCAAGGTCGATTTCCCGCTTCCCGAGACTCCCGTAACACAGATCAGCATTCCCAGCGGAATTTTTAAATTTACCTTTTTAAGATTATTTCCCGTTGCGCCTTTCAATTCAAGGAAATGCCCGTTTCCTTTGCGTCGTGACTTTGGAATTTCGATTTTTTTCTTTTCATTCAAATAAAAAGAGGTGAGGGTGTTTTTATTTAAAAAATCTTCGGGTCGTCCTTCCGCTACCAGTTCGCCGCCATATTTCCCGGCGCCAGGCCCCAGGTCGATGAGGTAATCGGAAGCCATCATAATTTCTTTATCGTGCTCTACCACCAAAACGGTGTTGCCAATTTCTGATAAGTCGCGCAGCGCTTCGATCAGGCGTTGGTTGTCTTTTTGGTGCAAACCGATGCTCGGTTCATCGAGGATATAGGTGATGCCGGTAAGTTGCGAGCCGATTTGCGTTGCCAGCCGGATGCGCTGTGATTCTCCTCCGGAGAGCGTGCCCGCAGGGCGGTTCAGGTTGAGGTAATCCAGTCCCACATGCAATAAAAAGCCAAGCCGCAGGCGAATCTCCTTCAGCACATCCTTTGCGATGGCCAACTGTCTTTCCGTCAAAAGCGGATCAATTTCATTCATCCAGTCGGCCAGCGCTGCAATATCCATATTGGCTAGATCGGCGATATTTTTCTCGGCCAGCTTAAAATGAAGGGATTCTTTCCTAAGCCTTTGGCCATTGCATTCCGGGCATGTGTCAACGGTCATGAACTCTTCAGCCCATTGCCGGATTTTGTCAGAAGTGGAATCATTGTACCACCGTTGGAGCATGTTCACAAGACCTTCGTAAGCGAGGTTGTAGGTAAAGTCGTGCTGACTATATTTCAGCTTGACATCGAATTCGTCGTTTCCGCCATACAAGATCGTGTTCAGGGCTTCTTCCGGAATTTCTCTGACCGGCGTTGCAAACGTGAAGGCATATTTTTTTGAAATCGCCCGCAACTGGTTGAATGTCCAGTTTTCTCTGACTTCGCCGAAGGGCGCTATCCCGATTTCATTGATACTTTTCGAATCGTCGGGTATCACCTTGTCCATATCCACTTTATGGATTGAACCAAGTCCCTTGCATGTTGGGCAGGCTCCGTAGGGCGAGTTGAATGAAAAAGCGTTAGGCGAAGGTTCTTCGTAGGAAATACCTGTTTCGGCATCCATCAGATGTTTACTATATGGAAAAATTTTATCGGTTTCGGCATCCATGACCATAATCAGCCCATTGCCCATTTTCAGGGCAGTCTGCAAAGAATTTGTGAACCTGTCCTGTCGATCGTTGGCGATCTTGAGCCGGTCAACAACGAGTTCAATATCATGGGTTTTATATCGGTCGATCTGCATTCCGGGAACCAGGTCGGTTACGATTCCGTCGATCCTTATTTTAGTAAAGCCCTGTTTCCTCACTTGATCAAACAACTCACGATAATGTCCTTTCCGAGCACGCACCAGCGGGGCTAGCAGCAGTATCTTTTTGTTTAGAAAATGTTGAAAAATATGGTCGGTCATCTGCTCTTCGTTGTAACGAACCATCTTTTTGCCGGAGGCGTGAGAATACGCCTCGCCTATGCGGGCAAAGAGCAGGCGCATAAAATCGTAAACCTCCGTGATGGTGCCGACGGTTGAGCGCGGATTCTTTCCGGTGGTTTTCTGCTCGATGCTGATCACAGGGCTGAGGCCGTTGATCTTTTCCACGTCAGGGCGCTCCATCTCTCCGATAAACTGCCGGGCGTAAGCCGAAAAAGTTTCCATATAACGCCGCTGCCCTTCGGCATAGATCGTATCGAATGCGAGGGAAGATTTCCCGCTGCCGCTGATCCCCGTGATGACCACCAGTTTGTTGCGCGGGATGCGGACATTGATCTCTTTTAAATTGTGAACCCGGGCGCCGATGACCTCAATGTACTCGCCGGTGGCCGATCCATTTTCATTGATCGTTGATTTTTTCTCTTTCATTTTCATCAATCCGGAACAGAAAATATTTATTTGAAACAGTTTGCAAAAATACGGAAAGAAACCGGTGTTACCTAAAGCGATTTAAAATGTTTCGGTAGGTTGAATGGAATGCGGATGTTGCGGATTGAGCAGATAATCGCGGATTTCCGAACATACCTGAAAACTTCATTTTTAATTCTGTGATTATCCGCCCGATCCGCCTGATCGGCGTTCCATCCAAATTCATAAGCGCGAACGATTCTGTTAAAAAACCAACCCTTACCCACCATTTTTAAAAATCACAACATCATTAAGCATTGAATTCAATACCCGTGAGTGCACCCGGCTTTTATTTATTTTTTTTATTCACCAAATCAATGCTGTTATGATAAAAAGTAAAATTCTCGTGATGTTTGTTTTAATTACTACCGCAACGTTTGCTTCGCTACATTGGAATAAAACCCAGGAACCACAACCAGCAAAACACGATGATGTGATCTCAACCTGTGAAACGATCGGCCAGCCGGAAGCCAAAACCCCTGAAATTGAAAAAACCGAAGTGTTTGAAAAAAAGCCACTCGCCAAACTGGTTTCAATAAAAGCGGCTGAAAAGAAAAAACCAAAGGTCAAATATGATGTCAAACCCATTCCCGAATTTTTAGACAAGAGCATAAAATGGCTGGCAGATGCCCAATTTGAAAATGGTGGCTGGGGTGCCGGCCAGAATTCAGCGCAAAATATCCGCGACCCGCGAGCGGTACAAACCGATCCGGCGACGACTGCTTTTGCAGCAATGGCGCTACTGAGAAGCGGAAGCAATATCAAAGAAGGGCCTTATTCTGAAAATGTCAGGAAAGCGCTGGAGTACTTGCTCCTGGCAGTGGAAAACGCCGCAGAGAATGACATCTCGATCACCAAATTGCAAGGCACACAACCCCAAAGCAAGCTCGGGCAAAACATAGACGTTTCCGTCACTTTACAATTTTTATCTAAAATACTTCCGGAAACAAGTGACAATAAAAAGCTGGAAAATCGCATCAACGCCGCTATGGATAAATGTATCGGCAAACTCGAAAAAGAGCAGTTAGCCGATGGTTCCTGGAACACCTCTGGCTGGGCGCCGGTGCTCAATTCCGCAATGGCCAACACCGCCCTGGAGTATGGCAACAAGGCTGGACGCAAAGTTAAAAAGGATGTCCTCGAAAGATCACAACAATACCAGGCTGGCAACTACGACGACAAATCCGGCGGTATCGTTTCCGACAGGGCTGCCGGCATCTCGCTTTACGCTTATTCCTCCACCCAGCGGGCTACCGCACAGGATGCTCAGGAAGTAGAGGCTTTAATCAAGGAAAACGCCAGTATTTCCGCAGCTCCCCCTCCCGCGGTTTCCGAAAATGAAGTTCCCGACGAGGAGGCGACTTATGATTATTTGAGGCAATCATTCTCCGAAGAAAAAGCCCGTAAGCTGGCCAAATCTTACACTGCCAACAAAGCCGCCTCCAAAAGCCTGCAAAACGACGAAGTACTTTCGGGTTTTGGAAATAATGGTGGCGAAGAGTACCTCAGCTATGCCATGACCAGCGAATCTTTGGTGGCTTCCGGCGACAAAAACGGCTGGAATGAATGGCATTCAAAAATGGAAAATCGTTTGCAACGAATCCAGAACCAGGACGGAAGTTGGAGCGGTCACCACTGTATCACCAGCCCTGTGTTTTGTACGGCAGCAGTTGTGATGACCCTGACCGCCGACCGCGACACGGATTTATTGGCCGCAAAATCGAAATAAATATTTCACGCAAAGTCGCAACGGCGCAAAGCGTTATTATTCTTATCATTTTTTTAACTTGGCGTCCTTGCGACTTTGCGTGATTATTCAAATAAATCTGAAGTAGCCATGTTTTGGAAAGTATTAATCATTTCAATGGTTTTTTACATTTTCAGTGCTTGCAACCCGGATTCTCCGCGATCCCAAAATTCAACTCCCCTTCAAAAAGCCTGTAATTTTCTCTGGTCAAAACAATCGGATGATGGTGGCTGGCACAGCGAGACCCATGGCATTTTGAAAGGCGGCGAATCGCTCACTGCTTATATTCTCTGGACGCTCCTGGAAGTTCCAGAAAAGAGTTACAAGAAGCCTGCGAAGCAAGTTGAAAAAGGCCTGGATTTTATCAGAAAGCATATTGATGAAAATGGCGTTTTGGGGCTTTCCGACGAATATGTGATGGATTATCCAAACTACGCCACTTCCTATGCCTTGCGCCTTTTATCAAAATACGGAACTGAACAGGATGCCGATCTAATTGCCAATATGAAGCAATATTTACTGTCTCAGCAGTTTACCCAACAACGAGGAATCCCGCCAACGCACCCCGCTCACGGCGCCTGGGGATTTGGCGAAGATCTGAAAGACGGCTCAACGGGGCAAGTCGATCTGTCGCATACCCGGAGGGTTTTGCAGGCTTTAAAAGCAGCGGGTGTCAAAGCTGATTCTGCATTCTTAAAAGCGAGGGATTTCCTCTCGCTGCTGCAAAAACATCCTTCGGAAAAACGACTGCAACCCAATGCAGTTGCTGCTACGAACATTCCCTACGATGGCGGATTTTACGCTTCTTCCGTTACTTTCGGTATGAACAAAGGAGGAGTAATAAACAACGATTCTTCAAGCTATTACGCGAGCTACGCTACCGCTACCTGCGACGGGATTCTTGCGCTGCTGGCATGTGGCTTTTCAAAAAATGACGAACCTTTAGAGGCTGCTGCAAACTGGCTACTCGAACATCCGGAAATCAAATACCCGGAGGGCATGGATGAAAATGATCCCGGTCAGTGGCAACTCGTCATGGTTTTTTATCATTTGGCAGCGCGGACAGAAGCTTACAGGGCATTGGAAATCGAAGGAGAATGGAGTTCAGACATTAGAACATTCATTACAGAAAAACAACGGGAAGACGGCAGTTTCTCCAATCCCGACGGCGCCCCCAACAAAGAAGACGACCCCTTGCTGGCAACCGCTTTTGCCATAATCGCATTGGCAGGTTAATAGTTGAAAATCAACTGATCTTCAACAATTCTCGGATAATGAGCCGCAGTTTTGGTTCTGCTTCTTTCGCCAGTTGAATGACGGACTCCAGCGTTGTTTCCATAATTTCTTCTATCGGAAAACATTTGTTTGAAACTACCGAGATCACGACGACCTGCAAGCCTGTATGCCTGGCTACGATCACTTCGGGAACGGTTGACATGCCCACAAGATCGCCTCCAATGCGGTGAATAAAATTGTATTCGGCGGGCGTTTCAAGGTTTGGTCCTTGCAAAGCGACATAAACACCCTCGTGAGCCTGGATGCCATATTCCTTGGCTATTTCCAACCCTTTTGCATTGGTAATTCTGTCATAAGTACTGCTCATATCCGGAAAGCGTGGACCGAGCCGGGGATCGTTTTCACCCCGGAGCGGATTGTCGGGTTGCAGGTTGATATGGTCTTTTAAAAAAACGAGGTCTCCTTTTTCAAAATCCGGGTTGGTGCTGCCGGACACGTTTGAAATGAATAATTTTTCAACCCCCAAAAACTTCAGAACGCGGATCGGGAAAGTAACCTGTTGCATGGAATAGCCTTCGTAATAATGGAACCTGCCAGCCATTGCGACGATGTTTTTTCCGGCCAGTTTTCCAAAAATGAGCTTTCCCTGATGGCTTTCAACAGTGGAAACCGGGAAGTGTGGAAGCTCGGCATAATCGATCTCGCAGTCGATTGAGATTTCATCGGTCAGCTTGCCCAGCCCCGTTCCGAGTATGATGCCGAACTGCGGCTGGAACGCAGTTATTTTTCTGATGAAAGCAATGGTTTCCTGGATTTGATCGTAGAGCATGCGGTTAAAGACAGTTTTTAATCAACGATCATTTTGGTGTGGTCTAACTGTTGCTGGCGGATATTTTCGGGCAACTGCCGGAACTCGTACTGCTGGTTTCTCAATCTGGGTTCAAAACCCGCGTCGATGATCGCCTGCTGAATACCGTCGGCAGTAAAACGAAAAGCGGCGCCTGCTGCCGAAACCACATTTTCTTCGATCATTATGCTGCCGAAGTCATTTGCCCCGGCATGTAAACACAACTGCGCGGTTGGCTTACCTACGGTCAGCCAGGAGGCCTGGATATTTTTAATATTGGGGAGCATGATGCGGCTCATGGCGATCATCCGGATGTATTCGTCTCCGGTGCAGGTATTCCGCGCTCTTTTGATCTTTTTCAGGATAGTATCTTCATCCATGAATGGCCAGGGGATAAAAGCCAGAAAGCCCTTCGCATGGCTTGGTTTTTCGGATTGCACCTGCCGCAGGGCCACGAGATGTTGCATGCGTTCGAGGTTGGTTTCAATGTGCCCGAACATCATCGTTGCGGAAGTAGTGATGTCAAGCTGGTGAGCAGCCCGCATGATGTCGAGCCATTCCTGGCCGCCGCATTTGCCTTTGGAGATCAACCTCCGTACCCTGTCGTCGAGTATCTCAGCGCCGGCGCCGGGAAGTGAATCCAGGCCTGCCGCTTTGAGCGCTTTCAAGACCTCAGTATGTGTGGAACCTTCGAGCTTGGTGATGTGGGCAATTTCAGGAGGCCCCAGGGCATGGAGTTTTAAATTGGGATAAAGCGTTTTTAATTCGCGAAACAGGTCGCAATAATATTGTAATCCTAAATCCGGGTGATGCCCTCCCTGCAAAAGCAGTTGTTCGCCGCCGAAGGCAAAAGTTTCTTCAATCTTTTGTTTATACTCCTCAATAGTGGTAATGTAGGATTCTTCGTGGCCCGGGCGGCGGTAGAAGTTGCAGAATTTGCAATTGGCTATACAAACGTTCGTGGTATTGGAATTCCGGTCGATGATCCAGGTGACCACATTGCCCGGTACGTGATGTTGGCGCATTTTGTTTCCGGCATACATCAGTTCGGCAGTCGTGGCATTTTCAAAAAGAAAAACACCTTCTTCGGCGCTGAGGAATTCGAAATTTAAGGCTCTTTGCAAAAGGACGTTTGTCTGCATAGTTCAAAGGCTTGATTTTCAAAGCATGAACAAAGATAAAAAAGCTAAGTTTATGGCAGGCGGATCAATTTTCAATTTTTATTGAAACTTTATAAAATAACCCGCTGTTATACCGGCAATCACTCACTTTAATAAAAATTGCAAATTCTGATAATAAAACGTACATTTGCAAAACTTCTACTCAAAGGGAGGGAACACAAGTTCCCTCTTTTTATTTATAAGAAAGAATCCCAAGAAAAGTGATAGCGGAAAAAATTGAATCCTTATTAAAGGAAAAGCTGAAAGAAGCAGAATTTGCAGACTGTTTCCTGATCGAAATAAAGTTACATGCAAATAACAAACTGGAAGTATTTATTGACAGCGACACGGATATAACTTTTGAAACATGCAGTAAGATCAGTCGGTTTTTGGAGTCTCATCTCGATGAAAACAACTGGCTGGGAGAAAATTACACCCTGGAAGTTTCGTCTCCGGGAATTGGTCGACCGCTCATATTTTTAAGGCAATACAAAAAAAATATTGGCCGGAAGGTAGAAGTTTCACTCAAAGACGGAAGCAATAAAACCGGGCTATTGCTCAATGCCACCGACGAAACCCTGCACATCGAAGAAAAAATTCGCGTGAAAGAAGGAAAGAAAAAGAAAACACAAATTATTGAAACCGCAATACCATTTGACGAAATAAACAAAACAATTGTAAAAATTGAATTTAAAAAGTAAAACCCAAATCATTCATATTCAAATTTAGAAAACATGAACTTAGTAGAAACCTTTTCGGATTTTAAAGAAGGTAAAAACATAGATCGCCCGACGATGGTTCGTGTATTGGAAGATGTATTCCGTACCCTGATCAGAAAAAAATTCGGCTCAGACGAGAACTTTGACGTGATCGTAAATACACAAAAAGGAGACCTCGAGCTTTGGCGCGTCCGCGAAATCGTGCCGGATGGCGAAGTGCTCGACGACCGTTCGCAAATATCCATTTCCGAAGCGCTCAGCATTGATGAAGACTATGAGATCGGAGAAGAATGCTACCAGCAATTATTCCTCGAAGATTTTGGTCGTCGCTCCATAATGGCTGCCCGTCAGACACTTATCTCCCGGATCATGGAACTCGAAAAGGACGATGTCTATAAACGATATTCCGAACGCATCGGCGAAATTGTACTGGGTGAAGTACACCAGATCCTGAAACGCGAAATACTCATACTCGACGACGCCACCGGGAATGAACTGATCCTGCCACGCAACGAAGCCATCAAAGGTGACTTTTTCAGAAAAGGAGACATGGTGAAAGGTATCATTCGCAAAGTGGAAATGAAAAACAATGCGCCTGTTATTATCGTTTCCCGAACTGACAGCACCTTCCTCGAAAAATTATTGGAGCAGGAAGTCCCTGAGATCGAAGATGGCTTGATTACCATTAAAAAAATTGTCAGGATGCCCGGCGAACGGGCTAAAGTAGCCGTCGAATCTTACGATGATCGCATCGACCCGGTAGGCGCATGCGTCGGTATGAAAGGTTCGAGAATACATGGTATCGTCAGGGAATTAAAAAATGAAAACATCGATATTGTAAACTTTACCAACAATATCAACCTATTCATCCAGCGGGCACTCACGCCGGCTAAGGTATCCAGGATCGATATCGATACTGAAAACCAAAGGGCTTCTGTTTTTCTCGAACCCGACCAGGTCTCACTGGCCATCGGAAAAGGAGGTACCAATATCAAGCTGGCCAGCAAGCTCACCGGCTATGAACTCGATGTGTTCAGAAATACCGATGAATTGGAAATCGACGATGTGGATCTGGATGAATTCAAAGATGAGATCGAAGACTGGATCATCGATTCACTCAAAAACATCGGATGCGATACTGCCAGAAGCGTTTTGCAACTGAGTAAAGAGGAGTTGGTACGCCGCTCTGACCTGGAGGAAGAAACGGTCGCTGAAGTGCTCAACATTTTGAGAGCAGAATTTAGCGACGACAAATAAACGATCTGCAACGTAATTTGATTTAATCCGTAAAAGGCTTAATTCTATTGGTTTGTGGAACTTATTTGTGTTTTTTGGCCTTTTTGAATTGTTTTTTTACGCCAAAATAAAGGAATAGCGAGTTTTCCTTTAAATTTGCGGCAATATGAACAGCATGGAGAAGCAGGGTTTGGCTTTTTATGAGCAAACCCCGCTTCGTTTTATAAAAATCAATATTTTAATGGCATTAGCTTTTTGAGATGAGTTTTTAAAATTAACACTAAAAAAGTTGACTTTAATTATGTAACACCTGGAAATACTTATCGGAAAAGCTTTTGTCTGTCACTTTCAATTTCTGACCTTACGGCAGGAAAAACTTAGAATGGAAAAACGTTTAGTTAAGATAGCAAAAGAATTGAATGTAGGGACAACGACAATTGTCGAACACCTCAAAAAAAGCGGTTTCGAAATTGAAAATAAGCCTACTGCAAAAGTTTCCGAAGAGATGGAAAAGGTGCTCGTCAAAGAGTTTCAGAAATCCATTGATATCAAGGAAAAAGCGGATAAGCTGATCATTGGTACCCGCCCTGCCCCGAAAAAAGAAGAACATCCTCCCCTTACTATTTTTAAGACTGAAGAAAAAGCTGTACCTCCAAAACCCGAACCTCCCAAGAAGGAAACTGTTGATGAAAAACCCGAAATCAAACCGGAACCTAAACCGAAGATCGGGCTGACCATCAAAGGCAAAATTGATCTGGATGCACCCAAAGCCAAAGCCAAAGCTGAGGAAGTAACAGAAGCAGAAGAGGCCAAAGCAGAAGATACCCTCCCTGTAAAAGATGAACCTAAAGTAGAACATCCGCAAAAAGAGGAAACGCCTGAGCCTGAATTGGCCGAAGATGACGTTCCAGCCGATGTAGAAAAACAATCCGAATTTGATGAGGAAATCGTCAATGAACTTACCAGGGCAGAGACCCCTCAATTGAAAGGGCTTAAAATCCTGGGAAAGATCGACACCAAAAAATTTGAAGGTTCCAAACCCGTAAAGCAAGGGAAAAAAGGTAAAAAGGAAGAAGTTTCTCCAGCTTCAAAAGGCGAATCGAAGAAAACCGATGCTCCTCAGCATGACAAAGAAGTTCGGCCAAAAAGAAAACGAACCCGCAAAAAAGTCCCTTCTTTTAATGCTCCAAAAGGAGGCGGTGAATTTTCACGTTCCGGAGCCGGTGGCCAGCCCGGCAATAGAAATCTTCCTCCCAGAGAAAGCCAGAAAAAAGAAGTTTCCAAAAAAGAAATTGACGAAAAGATAAAACAAACCCTGGCTACGCTGACAGGAGGAGGCAAAAGAAAACGACAAAGATTGAGAAGGGATAACCGCGACAGAATACGCGAAAAACAAGAGTTGATAGAAGCCGAAAAAGAAACCGGCAAGCTCCAACTCACCGAATTTGTTTCTGTTTCCGAGTTGGCCAGCTTGATGAATATCCCGGTAACCGATGTGATCACCACCTGTATGAATCTTGGAGAGATCGTTTCTATCAATCAGCGACTCGACGCCGGGATCATTGAAGTAGTCGCTTCCGAATTCGGACATGAAGTCGAGTTTATCAGCGCCGAAGAACAACTGGAAGATGAAGAGGAAATCATCGACAACCCCGAAGACCTGGAGCCACGAGCGCCCATCGTCACTGTGATGGGGCACGTCGATCATGGTAAAACCTCGTTGCTGGATTATATTCGTAAGACAAATGTGATCGGTGAAGAAGCCGGAGGTATTACGCAACACATCGGAGCCTACGAAGTGCTTGTCGGTAAAGAAGAAAAAAGCATCACTTTTCTCGACACTCCTGGCCACGAAGCATTTACCGCCATGCGTGCCAGAGGTGCCAAGGTAACCGATATTGCAGTAATTATTATCTCTGCTGACGACAACATCATGCCCCAAACCAAAGAGGCGATCAGCCATGCTCAGGCCGCAGGGGTTCCCATAGTTTTTGCTATCAATAAAATTGACAAAGAAGGTGCTCAACCCGAAAAAATAAAACAGGAGCTGGCCTCCATGAATCTTCTCGTTGAAGAGTGGGGTGGCGAATACCAGTCGCAGGATATTTCCGCAAAAGTAGGAACCAATGTGGATGAATTGCTGGAAAAGATCCTCCTTCAGGCCGAATTGCTCGAATTAAAAGCAAACCCCAAGCGACTTGCCATCGGTACAGTTATCGAAGCATCGCTCGACAAAGGACGAGGGTTTGTTACAAAAATTCTGGTACAAAACGGTACATTGAACATTGGCGATTCCATAGTAGCCGGGCCATTTTCCGGGAAAATAAAAGCCATGTTCAACGAAAGGGGTAAAAAAATCAAAGATGCCGGCCCATCCAAACCCGTTTTGATCCTCGGCCTCAACGGCGCTCCACAGGCCGGTGAAAAATTCAAAGAAACCGAACTCGAACAGGAAGCCAGGCAAATCGCATCAAAACGCGCCCAGATCTCCCGTGAGCAAGCCAACAGAGCCAGTAAGCGGATCAGCCTCGATGAGATCGGACGACGACTTGCGCTCGGCACCTTTAAAGAACTGAACCTCATCGTCAAAGGGGATGTCGATGGCTCGATTGAAGCGCTCTCCGATTCGCTCATCAAGCTGTCCATCGAAAAAGTACAGGTTAAAGTCATCCACAAAGCTGTTGGTCAGATCATCGAATCCGATGTACTGCTCGCTTCCGCATCTGACGCGATCATTATTGGTTTCCAGGTAAGACCTTCGCTCGGTGCACGAAAACTCGCCGAGCGTGAAGGGGTTCAGATCAAAACCTATTCGATTATTTACGAAGCCATCGAAGAGATCAAAATGGCTATCGAAGGTATGCTCGAACCTACCAAAGAAGAGAAGATCACCGCGCAGCTCGAAGTTCGCGAAGTGTATAAGATCAGCCGTGTCGGCACCATCGCCGGATGTTTTGTGCAGGAAGGTAAAATATCGCGAAACGCACATATCAGAGTGATCCGGAATGGCATTGTGATCTTCCCCGTTAAAGAAAATGCCGTTGGTGAGATCAGCTCTTTAAAGCGATTCAAAGAGGATGTCAAAGAAGTGAAAAACGGCCTCGAATGCGGGTTGACCATCAAAAATTTCAATGACATCAAAGCCGAAGACGTCATCGAAGCTTATGAGATCATCGAAGTAAAACAGACTTACGAAGGTTGATCTGCCATCTGCAAAAAAAAAGTTACCGGCTGCTATACGCAAACCGGTAACCGACTGCCTTCCTTTACGGAATTTTGATTTTTGTTTTGCATTCCTGTCCAACAATTCTCCGGTGGCAGGATCATTTTAAAGAGTTGTATTTTTAAAGAAAGGGTTGTTTTACAAAATGTCGTAAATCAGCAATATCTTTCAAAAAAATAACCTCCTTCCCGAATACGTGGAAGGAGGTTATTTTTTTTCTGAAATTTCCTTTACAACAAATTTAGTAATTGGAAAGTAGTCGGGTGTCCCGACTTTGTCGGGATCTACGCTTCGCTGCGATCCGTTATCAGGTTTCCGGTTTTACATCCTCCACACTCACACTCAAACTCACACTGATTTTTCTGTTTCCCGTTTCCGAAGTCTGATGTCCCGACTTTGTCGGGATCTACGCTCCGCTTCGATCTGATGTCTGATGTCTTTCTTATTCAGGCTCAAATCCCAAAATGATACTGAACCTGCCATAGTTTTGAAATATGCTGCCAGTGGTTTTTGGTTTATCAAAACCAAGCCCATAATCAAAGCCGAGCGTTCCGAACATCGGGAGGAACACCCTCAGACCGGCGCCGAAAGCCCTGTATAATTCAAACGGATCATAATCGCGGAAATTCCTGTAAGCATTTCCGCCATCCAAAAACGTCAGCACGTATATGGTCGAACTGGGGTTCAACGAAACCGGGTAACGCAACTCCAAAGAGTATTTATTAAAGATCGGGGTCGCCACAACGGTTCCTCGGTATAAATTGGCTGTAATATCTTCGACATTATATCCGCGAAGGGCGAACAGGTCAACGCCAGTATAGCCGCCAAACTGCTGATTGGCAAAGCCATCGCCACCGAGTTGGAAGCGTTCGAAAGGCGATATTCCAATGTCAGGGTTGTACGAACTGATCATGCCGATCTTTGCACCCACCTTGAGTACCAGTTTGCCAACGATCTGGGTGTACCATTCCGCATTGAACCGCCATTTGTTGTACTCGAGCCATTTGAATTTATCTTCGGGATCAGGTAGGTCAGCGTAGTTTTTATTATTAAAAATGGAATAAGGAGGCGTCACCTGGAGCGAAAGCGAAAACCGGGAGCCGCTGGTCGGGAACAACGGATCGCTGATGGTACTTCGCGTTATGGTTTGCCGGATATTAAAATTGTAATAATCGCCATTTTGGACTATCTCGCCTTCATCGGTGATAAAAAGTCCGCGACCCCAGTTTTGGAGGGAGAGTGTTTGCAGGGTCAGCGTGGTTTGTGAAATAAAGTTGTCGTCGGGAACTTTCATGCGTGTACCCAGCGTGATGGAAGCACCATATATTTCAAATTTCTGGAAATTGGCAAATTCTTTTTGACCAAAGGCAAATTTGTTGTAAAAACCGGAAACGGAAAAAGAGTTCGGTTTTTTGCCGCCAAGCCAGGGTTCTGTAAAAGAAACATTGTACGATTGGTAAAATCTGCCGTTGGTTTGAGCGCGAAGCGAAAGTCTTTGGCCATCGCCTTGCGGCAAAGGACTCCAGGATTCTTTGTTGAAAATATTCCGCAATGAAAAATTATTAAATGAAACGCCCAGTGTCCCGATCACTCCCTGCCCCTGACCTGCCCAACCAGCGGACAATTCCAACTGGTCGGAAGGTTTTTCCTCGACGGTGTATTCGATATCTACGGTTCCCCTCTGCGGATTTACGGGGGTGTTGATCTGTAAAGCTTCGGGGTTGAAATAGCCCAGGTTGATGATTTCCCTTTGCGAACGAATTATATCCGAACGGCTGAATTTTTGCCCGGGCTGGGTGCGCAACTCCCGGCGGATCACATGCTCGTGGGTACGGTCGTTGCCTTTTATGACTACGCGGTCGATCGTTGCCTGCGGCCCTTCGAATATTTGGATTTCCAGATCGATGGAGTCCTCGACTATTGAAGTCTCCACCGGATCGACCTGGAAGAAAAGATAGCCGTTGTCCATATACAGGGTGCTGACGTCGCGGCCATCCATGCTGAAACTGAGCCGGGTATTCAGCAACTCCTGGTTGTAAACGTCTCCCTTTTCGATACCTAAAACTGAACTTAACAATTCGGAACTGTATATGGAATTTCCCTTCCAGGAGATATTTCTGAAATAATAACGGTTTCCTTCAAAAAGGTTGATTTGGATCATCAGGTCGCCGTCCTTTTCCCGCCAGATGGAATCGTTAATGATCTTGGCATCTCTGAAACCGGCATTATTGTAAAAAGTAATCATGTTGGCAAGGTCTTTTTCAAAATCTGAGCGTACAAATTTGGACTTTGAAAAGAGCTTCCGCTTTCTATGAGTATCCTTTAACTTTTTGCGCAATTTTTTGGATTTGATATTTTCATTACCCACAAAAACTATATCCTGGATCTTTACGCGACTTCCCTTGTCGATTTCGAATTCTACGCGGACGGAGTTAGTCAGTTTTTCATCAGGATATTCAATCGCGGTTACTTCCGTGTCCAAAAAACCTTTTCCTTTGTAGTAATCTTTAATGGCATTGCTCGCGTTGGTTTTTACGTTTTCGGTCACGATCCCGCCTTTCAACAAAAACCTGTTGACCTCTTTATTAAGGTCGTCGTGATTAGATTTTTTAACCCCCTTGAACGAATGCCGGGTGAGCCGTGGTCGCTCTTTCACCACCAGTTCGAGAAAGATGACATCGCCGATCAGTTTTTCCTGATAAATCTGGATGTCGGTAAACAATCGCAATTTCCACAAAGCCTTGATGGCGCGAAAGATGTCCTCTCCCGGTATCCTGATCTTGTCGCCTACTTTTAAGCCTGCAACAGCAATGATGGCGTTGTCGTCGCTGAATTCGGCTCCGATCACTTTTATACCCCCGATCTCATAATCTCTGGGTTCGGAATAATTAATTACCGGAATGGAGTCATTCGTTTGGGCAATGGCAATTCCCGGCCACAAAAGCGTTATGATGCAAATAATTCTTGTCAATGATTGTCTCATTAATACGATCTGGTTTTTTCTGTATTCAATCAATTGTATGTTTCAAAAAAAAGACCCGGTATCTGAATTCTATTTTTTATAAAATACCGGATCGACTACAAAAGTAAAGAAGTTAACCGGTTAACAATGGTTGTATCCATGATGTCGCAAGCTGTATTTTCCTGATCACGGCTTGTAATGTTCCGATCCGTCAAAAAGAAAAAGCGCTGAGATATTATGCAATCCGCAGCGCAAAAGCGGCGCTTTGGCTAAACGAGTTGTTCGCTGGTTTTACCAAAACGGCGTTCTCTTTTTTGAAAGTCGATGATAGCCTCATAAAGGTTTTTTTTTCTGAAATCCGGCCAGAAGATCGGCGTAAAATACAATTCAGCATAAGCGATTTGCCAAAGCAGGAAATTGCTGATCCTGTTTTCACCACTGGTACGGATCAGCAGTTCGGGATCGGGCATTCCATGTGTACTCAGGGCATTTTCAAAAGTCTTCTCATCAATATCAGCCGGTTCTATTTGTTTGTTATAAGCGTCATTCGCCAGCGTTTTGGCAGCGTTGAGGATATCCCACCGGGCGCTGTAATTCAAAGCGAGTACGAGGGTCATCCTGGTGTTTTGGCTTGTTTGTCCGATCCCTTCCAGCAGGGCTTTGTGTGTCTTTTCGGGAAGCTGTTTCAAGTCTCCGATAGCCTGTAGGCGAATGTTATTTTTATTGAGCGTTTCGATTTCTTTGCGCAAAGTCTCCACGAGCAGGGTCATCAATGCATTGACTTCAAACTGCGGGCGGCTCCAGTTTTCAGTGGAAAAGGCGTAGAGCGTGAGGTATTCGATGCCCAACTCAGCGGCGGCTTCGGTAGTTTCACGAACTGACTTCACGCCGTTTTGATGTCCAAAAACCCTGGGTTTTCCATGCTCCTTTGCCCATCGGCCATTGCCGTCCATGATAATGGCAATATGCTTCGGGAGTTTTTTCAAATTGATCCGGGCTTTTAAATCCATTTTGTACTGTCAGCCAGTTTTAAAAAAAATTCCTGCAAATTTAAGAAAAGAAAGCGAAAAACAATTTTTGAGTTTTGGATCGCCGGTGTCGTTTTTACACTCACTTTGACTTCCTGCCAACATTAACCAAAATGTATGGTTGGATATTGAACCGTTTTTATATTTTCGCATTCGGAAATAAAATATTTTTCTTTCAATTTTTCCATCTGAAAAAACATCCTAAAGCATTTCTGCACCGTTAAAATGAGGGTTTTTAATATCTAAAAACTTTCCGGTTTCCAAAAAAATACTTTATGAAATTCGACAATTTTCAATACCAAAGACCGGCAATGGAATCTTTTGAGCAACGCTACCGGGATTGCCTCGAAGGTTTTGAAACAGCCAATACTTTTGAAGAGCAGGACAGGCTCTTCGGGCAGATCAATGCGCTGCGACAGCAATATGCCACCATGTACAACATTTGCCATATCCGCCACACCATCAACACAAAAGATAAATTCTTTGAAGCGGAAAACAACTTTTACGACGAGTACAACCCCTCGGTGGAAGCGTTGACCAACAGGTTTTATCATCTGCTGCTCAAATCCCGTTTCCGGAAAGAGCTGGAAAGAAAGTGGGGCGATCAGCTCTTTGTCATCGCTGAACTCAGCCTGAAAACTTTCAAGCCCGTAATCCTCGAAGACCTCAAAGAAGAGAACCGGCTTACCAGCGAATATGTAAAAATCAAGGCTTCGGCTGAGATCGTTTTTAATGACGAAAAATATACCCTGCCGACTTTGTTTCCACTGGAAACTTCAAAAGACCGGAATACCCGCAAAGCCGCCGCTATAGCTAAGTGGAATTTTTATGCTGAACAAACCGATAAGGTTGAAGCCATTTTTGACAAACTCGTAAAGCTCCGCCACAACATTGCCAATAAGCTCGGTTACAATAACTTTACCCAACTGGGATATGCCAGAATGCTCCGTTCGGATTACAACGCGGCGATGGTGGCCAATTTCAGGAAACAGGTCAGGGAGTTCATCGTTCCCATCGCTTCAGAGCTTTACGAAAGGCAACGAAAAAGACTTGACCTCGATTCCCTGAAATTTTACGACGAAGACTTTCGGTTTTCCAGCGGCAACCCCGTGCCGAAGGGATCGCCGGAGTGGATCGTAGATAAAGCCGGCAAAATGTATAAAGAGCTTTCAGCCGAAACCGAATCTTTTTTTGAATTCATGCGGCTGAATAACCTGATGGACCTCGTGAACAAAGAAGGGAAAGCCACCGGCGGTTATTGCACCTACATCCCCGATTACAAAGCGCCCTATATTTTCTCCAACTTCAACGGAACGAGCGGCGATATCGACGTGCTTACTCACGAAGCAGGCCATGCCTTCCAGGTGTTTTCAAGCCGCGAGATCGGATTGAAAGAATACCAATGGCCAACTTTTGAAGCCTGCGAAATCCACTCAATGAGCATGGAATTTTTTACTTGGCCCTGGATGGAATTGTTTTTTAAGGAAGATACTGAAAAGTATAAATTCGCTCACCTGTCCGGAGCGGTGTTGTTTTTGCCTTATGGCGTAGCAGTTGACGAGTTTCAGCATTTCGTTTACGACAATCCCGAAGCTAGCCCTGCCGACCGCAACCAGGCCTGGAAAGCTATCGAGAAAAAATACCTCCCCCACCGCGATAACGACGGCAATGCTTTTCTGGAAAAAGGGGGATTCTGGCAAAGGCAAAACCATATTTTCACCACGCCATTTTATTACATCGATTATACGTTGGCGCAGATCTGCGCTTTCCAGTTTTGGAAAAAAGACCGACAGGATCACGAAACGGCGTGGGCGGATTATATCCGCTTGTGCAAAGCGGGTGGAAGCAAATCGTTCCTTGAACTCGTAAAACTGGCAAATCTGAAATCTCCGTTCGAAGATGGCTGTGTAGAATCGGTGGTCGCTGACATCAAAAACTGGCTGGATTCGGTGGACGATTCTGCATTTTAATAACAGGTTGCCAGGCCGTGGATTTGCAAGAGATATATGTTGTCCGCCGCCGGAATTTTATCAGATTGTTACAAATAGGCTTTGCTTTTTGGTAGTATTATAATAATTTTGAATGCTTGTTTTTGGTTTTAAGAAAACAAACCACATTCTCAAAAACACCCTTTGACTGATGTATGACGTAATCCTTAGTTTTCTTACAGCTTTTACATTGACGTACTTTGCCATCCCGTCAATCATCAACATAGCTAAGAAAAAAAACCTGACCGACGAACCGGATGAGCGAAGATCACACACGGAAAGCACACCTTCTCTTGGGGGGATTGCCATTTTTGCGGGTGTTATTTTTTCGATCATTTTGTGGACGCCTTTTGGATTGTTCGGTGATTTGCAATATATCCTCTGCGCTTTTATCATCATCTTTTTGATAGGTGCAAAAGACGACATCCTGCCGATCTCACCCAACAAAAAACTCATCGGTGAAGTCCTCGCAGCTTCCATTCTCGTATTCAAATCCAACGTAAAGCTGACCAGTTTGTACGGCATTTTCGGCATTTATGAACTGCCTGAAGTAGTGAGTGTTGTGCTGTCCGTATTTACAATTCTGGTCATCATCAATGCCTTCAACCTCATTGATGGCATCAACGGGTTGTCGGGCAGTATTTCCACCCTGATCGCCATGACCCTGGGCACCTGGTTTTTTCTGACCGATCAAATTGCACTGGCTATCGTGGCTTTCTCGCTGGCTGGGGCGGTAGTGGCATTTTTAAAATACAATTTTACGCCCGCCAGGATATTCATGGGCGATACGGGTTCGCTGCTCGTGGGCTTGGTTTGCTCTATCCTCGCCATTAAATTTATTGAATCACATAAGATCATCGGCGCTGAAAATCGCTGGGCTTTCAATGCCGTTCCGGCGGTGGCCGTTGGTATTATGATCCTGCCGTTGTTCGATACGCTGAGGGTGTTCACCATGCGGGCGATGAGAGGCAAGTCGCCTTTTTACCCCGACAGATCGCACATCCATCACCTGCTGATCGACTTTGGGTTTTCGCACATGCAGGCCACGGGAATTTTACTTCTGGTCAATATCTTTTTCATCGTTTTGGTGGTTTCCCTGCAAAATATCGGCTCATTCAACCTGTTGCTGGTCATCATCACGGTGGCGCTTGTTTTGTCCGGGTTCCTTTTCTATTCCGTTTCGCGTAAGAAAATCAATACACCGCTTTCGTGAATTATTTGCTCGTTTTTGCAGGCGGAGGTATCGGTAGTGTCTGCCGGTATTTGATTGCGATTTTGCTCAAGGATTTTAATGTTACATTCCCGCTGGCTACCTTGCTGGCAAACGTCATCAGTTGCATCTTGCTGGGTGTATTGGTTGGTTTGAGTTTGAAAGGAAGTATTCACGATCATTACAGGCTGCTTTTCATGACCGGATTCTGCGGCGGGTTCAGCACCTTTTCCACTTTTTCTTACGAAACCTTACATCTGTTCCAATCGGGCGAATACTTTTATGCGCTGGTCAATATTTTCATCAGTGTGGCTGTTTGTTTGTTTTGCATATTTTTGGGGATCAAACTTGTTGTGTGAGTTAGTCTGTCTTCGTATCTTAACCGCGTCGTATCGCGACATTTCTATTTTGTAAAACTACCAAAACTCAACCGACCGGCTATGGATATTGCGCCCGAAATGTTTGAAAAACTGAAACAGCTTGAAGAAAAATATGCCGCAATGGGGCAGAACATGCAATCCTATCTCGATGGTTTGCTTTACGCTGATTACCTGACTTATTGGGATTACATCCACCTGGATACTTTGCTCAGCCTGCAAACTCCGAAGACCCAATTCCCGGATGAAAAAATATTCATCCTGTATCATCAGATCACCGAGCTGTATTTTAAACTGATCCTGAATGCGATCGAACTGGTTGCTGAAAAAGAAAAGCCTGAACTTCCTTTTTTAAAACGACAATTGAAACGCATTAACAACTATTTTGAAAACCTCATTGCCTCCTTCGACATCATGGTGGAAGGCATGGACAAGGATGAATTCCTGAAATTCAGGATGAGCCTGTTGCCCGCCAGTGGTTTCCAATCCGCCCAATACCGGATGATCGAAATTGTAAGTACCGATCTTCTCAATTTGGTGCATTTTACGAAAAGGGAAAATTTTTCCTCATCCACTCCTGTCGAGGAATTGATCCCGTTTTTGTACTGGCGATCAGGCGCAACCGAATTAGCAACCGGCAAGAAAACATTGACGCTCCGGCAATTTGAAAACAAATATTCCAATGCCTTTTCACGACTCGCCCAAACATATAAAAAGAGCAACCTGTGGCAGTGCTATCTAAAACTGGATGCCGCAGACCAAAAAGACGAAGAATTGAACTCGCTGTTTAAAACCCACGACTTCAACGCCAATGTGCTTTGGCCCTTGTCGCACTTCCGCTCGGCAGTTCGCTACCTCGACAACAAACCCAACATCATCGAAGCCACCGGCGGTACCAACTGGCAAAAGTACCTTCCGCCCAAAAACCAAAGGATCATTTTTTACCCTGAATTGTGGAGTGAAGAAGAGCTGGAAAGCTGGGGGAAAAGCGTAAAATTTGGTTGAAAATGAAACCCGGATATTGCGGATTGGGAAGATGTTCACAATGTTGGAGGCTGCCATTCTTTTTTTGTCCTATGAAAGTGACTACCAAAACCTATACTTTGAAATTATTTACTAGCCTGTATTGCTACTTCGCATTCATTACTGACTAAGTTCAATCAAGAAACTTGTCAATTCGGGATTTATCTGAATACAATGTTCAGCGGAAAAAAGACTACCATTCATATTTTTAGTATGGAGTTTAAAGTATTCTAACATTTTTGGGTCGCTATCAACGAGTATAGAGTTTCTGCTTTCTTCAATACATACTCGTCCAGTTGTTCCTGAACCGGCAAAGAAGTCAAGAACTAAAGAACTCGGGTAAGATAATCCCTTTACAAATCTGCGAATGAGTTCAAGCGGTTTTTGTGTTGGGTGTCCAACTCGTTCAGTAGAATTACCATTTAAACGACCTATTTCCCAAACGTTGGTCGGATTTTTTCCTTTCTCAACGCTTTCGGGATTTAAACGTTTATCCCGTTTATACATTTGCTTAGTTACTTCATCGAATGGAACGCGAACAGAATCTAAGTCAAAGAAATAGTTTTTGGTTTTTGAAAGCCAAATTGCTTCTTCGTGTCTATTGGCAAAAAAACGATGTGCGCTCATTCCGTTTTTGTAATACCAAATTACAAGATTTGTAAACCGTAAGTCAGTATGATGCCTTGTGTAGTGCATAATCTCCAATAAGTCGCCTTTTTTCAAATCCTGATATTGGAAACCACCAAAGATTACGCAATTACCTGTGTCTGACAGCACACGATAAATTTCATCTAACCATTGCTTTGCCCAATCAAGATAATTTTCAAATGTATCCCAATATGCCAAATCAATGTTGTATGGAGGGTCAATAAGTATCAACTGCACTGAAGAATCAGGCATTTTTTTAAGAAACTCAACTGCGTCCTGTGTAAATAAACCGTGATAGGTTTTTGTAGGTATTTTCGTTTCAATATGGCTACTGTGTGCAACTCCGTTCTTTTTTAACGAGTTCATTGCTATATGACCTGAGTTGAAGTGTGATTTGTTTGCCATATTATTTTGTGTTTTTGGTTTGATTTAAAATTTTACTTTTGTCTTGCTGTTTTAGATATTCGACTTTGATTTCCGCGACTCTCAGAATTTTAGTGTCTGCTTCTTCTTCTAAAATTTGATAAGCAATTTTATCAGACAACACTTCGTTTGCTAGCTCAGTGTAGTCAACCATAAATATGGCAGCAATTTTATTAATCAGCTCTTTTGAAGGATGTCTTTCGTTACGTTCATACTTGGCAAGCAATGACGTATCAATATCTAAAAGAGCTGCAACTTTTCGTTGAGGCAATTCTTGCTCTTTTCGAAGTTTCCTAATTCGCTCTCCGAATGTAGTTGGTTTTTGTTTGGACATGTTTTGATATGGTCAAAATTTGTCCAAATATAGCGGTTGTTTTTGGAATGGGAAAATTATGATGAAACAGTTGTTAACATTTTTATTCAATCAAGCCTATAATCCGTAATGATGTCTTGGCAACATCAATCATAATTGGTAGCATTTCTTCAATAGTCCATTCGGTTGGTTTCGTAAAAATTGATACCGCTTGTAGCATAACTGATTGCCCGTCAATAGAGATAGATATATTTTCACAACTATTTTGATTTATGGGTAAACTGTAATTTGCTGCTGTTAATCTATCTATTCTGTTTAAAGAACCTACATCGTGTTTCAAAGTTGTCACACTCCCGTCTGGTCGTTTTACTGTTATTGGTTCAGTAAGAAAATTCGAGCCTTGTAAAAATAGAATATAAGGGAAATGCTTCTCATCAATCATTATGTTCCTAATTTCATTTATGTTTTTATGCGAACGTTCAATAGCATTTCCTGCTACCATTAATTCTTGGTCTTTGTTTTTGCCAACTAAAATTCCCTTGCTGATATTTTCAATGTCCTTACCTTGATGTTTAGCTTCACAAACCAATAAAATACGCCATTTACTGTCTTTGTCTTTAACTTCAATAATTCCACCATCAGGTTTAATTCTAGCTTTTTCAACAAATATTGATACTCCTAATCGAGAATCAACTGTATTCAATTTTTCATTTATTTCCTTCTTTTCTATACTGTCTCTAAAACGAAATTCAAAGTCAGGGAATTCCTTTTTTAAGGTTTCAAAAGCCAATTTTGAAAAATCATTTACGGAAGTGTCGTGTAAGTGTGCACTTTCACCGAAAATTCCCTTAGGTCCTTGGCTTTTCTCATGTTGTTTGCTTAAGCGGTCTGTCTGCTTTTTCTTCATTATAGATACTGATTCTGATTCAACTCAACCTCTATCATTAAGCTTATGTCATCAGTAAGATCAATGCTTACTCCGTTGACCTTATCTGCCAGTTTCAAATCGACAGCAAGGGTTTCGTTGCAGATGTAGTCGCCGAAAGTTTCTACCGCCGAAGTGATGGCACTATGGTTTTGCAGGGTCACCACGATTTTATCTGTTATGTTGAAATCCTTGCTTTTCCGGATGTTCTGGATTCGGTTTACAAGTTCGCGGGCAGTACCTTCGGCTAATAATTCATCTGTGATCGTAACATCCAATGCCACGGTGAGCGGCCTGCCCGTTCCGGTACGGGCTGGCCCGTCGTTGGCGACCAGCCAGCCTGGAATGTCTTCTGTATTGATCTCAAAATCTTCCAGCGTCAGGTCATAGGTTTCTCCGTTCAGGTTCAGGTTATAGGTTCCGGTTTTTTCGATCTCGGATATTTCTTCCTGGCTCAGGTTATTGATGATCTCGGCTCCTGCTTTCATGTTTTTCCCCAGGCGGCGTCCGAGCGTTTTGAAATTTGGTTTGATGCCTTTTTTGATGATCCCCATGGTATCCGTCACGTACTCTATTTCTTTTACATTGATTTCTGAGAGGATCAAATCCCTCACCTGTTCCACCTGCTGCTGGAAAGATTTATCCAGCACGGGCAACAGTATCTTTTGCAGCGGCTGACGAACGCGGATATTTTCTTTTTTGCGCAGGGAAAGCACGAGAGAAGAAATTCGCTGTGCGTAATCCATTCTTTGTTCCAAAGCTTTGTCGATCGCAGCATCATCTGTTTTTGGAAAACTCGCAAGATGGACGGACTCTGCGTTTTCCCTATCGGTTGCTCCATTCAGATTTTTAAAAAGCCAGTCGCTAAAGAAAGGAGCTACGGGAGCCATGAGCTTGGCGATAGTGGTCATGCAGGTGTACAGAGTCTGGTATGCCGCGATCTTGTCTTCGGAGTAATCGCCTTTCCAGAAGCGACGGCGACAGAGCCTTACATACCAGTTGCTGAGATGTTCATCTACAAAATTCTGGATACGCCGGGCAGCATTGGTAGGCTCGTAATCGGCATAGTCGGACGCTACATTTTTCACCAAAGTGTTGAGTAGCGAAATGATCCAGCGGTCGATTTCAGGGCGTTTTGATAAAGGGATATCAGCTTCCTTATAAACAAATTTGTCGATGTTGGCGTAAAGCGAAAAGAAAGCGTAAGTGTTGTACAAGGTGCCGAAAAATTTGCGCCGCACCTCGTCGATACCCTCGACATCAAATTTTAAATTATCCCAGGGCTGCGCATTTGAGATCATATACCATCGCGTAGCATCAGCGCCGTAAGTGGCAATGGTTTCAAAAGGCTCAACCGTATTGCCGAGCCGCTTTGACATTTTCTGCCCCAGCTTATCCTGCACCAGGCCGTTGGAAACAACATTTTTATATGCCACGCTGTCAAAGACCATGACGGCAATAGCATGGAGGGTATAAAACCAGCCCCTGGTCTGATCGACGCCTTCAGCAATAAAATCGGCAGGGAAGCCCATTTGTTTTTCCGGGTCGAATTTGTCTTTATTTTCGAAAGGATAATGCCATTGAGCGTAAGGCATGGAACCCGAATCAAACCAAACGTCGATGAGATCGGTTTCGCGGTACATGGGTTCACCATCCCGCCCGCCTAAATCTTGATTGGGGCTGGTTTCAGCCACCAAAACAATTTCGTCGATATAAGGGCGATGCAGATCATTCGGAACCTGCTGGGTTTTCCCAAGCCGGGCATTGGCCTTTTCGATAGCGGTTTTCAGTTCCTCAACGGAACCGATACAGGTTGCATGCTCGCCATCTTTGGTGCGCCAGATGGGCAGCGGAATTCCCCAAAACCGCGAACGTGAAAGATTCCAGTCCTGGAGATTTTCCAGCCATTTTCCAAAACGCCCTTCGCCCGTGGAGGCTGGTTTCCAATTGATGGTTTTGTTCAGTTCGTACATTCGGTCTTTGACGGCAGAGGCTTTGATAAACCAACTATCCAGCGGATAATACAGGATCGGCTTGTCGGTACGCCAGCAGTGGGGATAATTGTGGTTGTATTTCTGAACGTTGAAGGCTTTGTTCTCTTCTTTCAGCTTGATGGCGATATCCACATCGACGTTGCGATAGGTATCACCTTCATCTTGATAATCTTTTACATAACGACCTGCAAAATCGGTGACTGCATCGATGAATTTTCCCTGCTTGTCCACCAGGGTAAGCGAACCAATGCCATACTGTTTGGCAACTTTCATATCATCCGCGCCAAAAGAAGGTGCAATGTGGACGATGCCGGTTCCATCTTCGGTGGAGACAAAATCGCCGATCACGACTTTGAATGCATCGCCATCATCGGGCTGGGCATAAGGAAGCAATTGTTCGTACCTGATATCTTCCAGGTCGGCGCCTTTGAAAACACCAGTTATCCTGTATGGGATTTTTTTACCTGCCGCTCCAGAGGAGTGGTCTTCTGGCTGATAGCTGTCAAAGTCTAAAAGCTCGCATTCCGGATCGAACCAACTGCTCAGCAGTACTTTTGCAAGGATCAGGTTTACACGAATTTTTGTGTATGGATTGTAGGTTTTAACTCTGACATACTCAATGTTTTTCCCAACAGCCAGCGCCGTGTTGGAAGGCAAGGTCCAGGGTGTAGTTGTCCATGCGAGGAAATAGACATCGCCTGCGTCAACTTCATTGAAAAGCGGAGCGGACTTTTCATTTTTCACCACCTTGAATTGAGCGACAGCGGAGGTGTCCGTCACATCGCGATAAGCGCCGGGCTGGTTCAACTCATGGGAACTCAAGCCCGTACCGGCTGCCGGAGAATATGGTTGAATGGTGTAACCCTTGTAGATCAGCCCTTTGTCGAAAAGCCTTTTGAGGAGATACCAAACCGATTCGATGTAATTGTTTTCAAAAGTAATGTACGGATGATCCAGATCGACCCAATAGCCCATTTTTTGGGTCAGGTCGTCCCACATATCTTTGTAACGCATCACGGTTTTTCGGCAGGCCTGGTTGTATTCATCGACGGAGATCTTCGTGCCGATGTCTTCTTTGGTGATCCCGAGTTCCTTTTCGACGCTCAGTTCAATGGGCAGGCCATGCGTATCCCAGCCTCCTTTTCTTTCCACGCGCTTTCCTTTCATGGTATGAAAACGGCAGAAAATATCCTTGACGGTTCGCGACATCACATGGTGGATGCCGGGTTTACCATTGGCCGAAGGAGGGCCTTCATAAAAAACATAGGTGTTTTTGGGATCGCGTTGTTCCACGCTTTTTTCGAAAATATTCTGAGTCTTCCAGAATTGGAGAATCTCTTTATCTATCTCAGGAAGGTTCAGGTTTTTAAACTCTTTATACATAAAACAAATTTGTTTTCAGGTTCAAATTTTTTATAATCCGGAATGCGAATCAAAAAATTTAGTTTGCCGTTTCAAAAAACCGGGTAAACCTGGTCATCGACGCAGTTGCTGTCCGGTTATACTGTTTACTGAAAAATTAGTTTTAAAAGTTAAAAAATTGCCGCAAAGATAAATAAAAAAGCTCTGGCAAAATCCACATTCTGCCAGAGCTTTTGGTTTTGAAAAATCAGCATCTCACAGCAGGCGAACCAACCGCTGAATGATGATGCTAATGATTATATTTGGACAAAAATTCATAGTCTTTTTGTTATTCAGGTTTAAAAGTAGAATTATTTTCCTACAATTGCAACGACCTGAAAATCTTAGAGCGGTATTATCAAATCAATAAAGATCACATTATGGGACCAGTTTGGGGAATTGACCTCGGAGGAACTAAAATCGAAGGCGTTATTTTGGAAGATCGCGAAACGCCAAATGTGCTGAAACGGCTTCGGATTCCGACAGAAGCCGACAAGGGCTACCACCACATCATCCGGCAGATCAGCAACCTGATCGAGGTGCTCACGGCTGAAACGGGTATCAAACCTGTAAAGATCGGTATCGGAACCCCGGGGACGCTGGAGCCGTCAACGCAACTGATGAAAAACTGCAATACTACCTGCCTCAACGGAATGCCTTTGAAAAGAGACATTGAACGGGCGATCTCCATTCCGGTGACCATTGCCAATGATGCCAATTGTTTTGCCATCGCCGAAGCCAATCTCGGAATTGTCAAAGAAAAATTGCCGGATGCCAATGTGGTGTTCGGGATTATCATGGGCACTGGCGTCGGCGGAGGCCTGGTGGTGGATGGCAAAATAATCAATGGCCGCCAAGGGATCGCTGGCGAATGGGGACACAATTTCATCGATTACTCCGGCGGTGAATGTTATTGCGGGAAGATCGGCTGCGTGGAAAGGATCATATCCGGCCCTGCGCTCGAGGCTTATTACGAAAACCAGATGGGATTTGCATTGCCGCTGGAGGAGATCATCAAAAAATACAGGGAAGAAGAAGACGAGATCGCAACCAAAACCATACACCGGCTGTTAAAATTTTTTGGTATTGCACTTTCAAATGTTATCAACGTCATTGATCCCGATGCGATAGTTATCGGAGGAGGTTTGGGCAACATAGATCTGTTATATACCGAAGGAGTTTGGGAAGTAGAGAAAAATGTTTTTAACCATACATTGGAAACACCTTTTTTTAAACCTAAGCTGGGCGATAGCGCCGGTGTTTTTGGCGCAGCTTTGCTTGTTTAGTATTTGCAAATATGCTGAAAACGAAAAATCTGGAATACGCTTACGATGGAAAAACCTGGATGAAATTTCCGGATATAGATTGCAAAGAGGGAGAACACTGGCTGCTGCTCGGCCTTTCCGGGAGCGGCAAAACGACGCTCCTCCACCTGCTCGGAGGATTGCGGACACCTAAAAAAGGCGACGTCATTATTGCCAATACCAACCTCGCCGAATTGTCGCCATCGAAACTGGATCGGTTCAGGGGAAAACATATCGGCATCGTTTTTCAAAAACCTTATTTCGTCCGGTCGCTTTCTGTTGAAGAAAACCTGAAGCTGGCACAACTGCTCGCCGGGCAACCCGTTTCCGTGGATAGGATCAAGGAACTGCTCGAACGACTCAATGTTGCCCATAAATTAAAATCCAAAACCGATGCGCTGAGCAGCGGAGAGCAGCAGCGTGTGGCCATCGCCCGCGCCCTGATCAACAAGCCCAATATCATCCTGGCCGATGAGCCTACTTCAGCGCTCGACGACAAACATTGTCAGGAGGTGTTGCAACTGCTGGAGACCCAGGCTGCACAGGAAAAAGCAACCTTGCTGATCGTTACCCACGACGCCCGTTTAAAAGAAAAATTTGCAAACCAGATCAATCTTCAATCCAACTGACTGCTATGAATGTATTTGTTCTCGCCTGGAAAAACCTGGTCAATAAACCGCTTTCGATGATCCTGAGCCTGATCCTCTTCGGGCTTGGCGTCGGGCTGGTTTCCCTGTTGTTTTTACTGAACAGGCAAATGCAGGAAAAATTTGATAAAAACCTGGCTGACATCGACCTCGTGATCGGTGCAAAAGGAAGCCCTTTGCAACTCATCCTTTGCAATATGTATCACATCGATTCTCCCACCGGGAATATCTCAATCAAGGAGGCAAAACCCTTTTTGAATCCAAACCACCCCTTGATCGACAAAGCAGTCCCGCTTTCACTCGGAGATAGCCACAAGGGGTACAGGATCGTTGGCACCTTGCATTCTTTTCTGGAATTGTACAATGCAGAAGTGGGGCAGGGCGACCTGTGGGAAGAGGATTTTGAGGTGACCATCGGAGCAGGCGTAGCAGAAGATTTGAAATTGAAAATTGGCGACAAATTCCATAGCTCGCACGGTTTTGTGCTTGACGACAACCTCATCCACGACGATGGCGAAATGTTCAAAGTCGTTGGCATCTTAAATCCAACCGGCGCTGTGGCCGATCAATTGATCCTCACCAACACGCAAAGCATCTGGAAAACGCACGACCATGCCGCGCATGATGATCACGACCATGATCACGACCATGACCATGAACCCAAAACGCTCCTTGAGGCGGAAGACAAAAACATCACTTCTTTGCTGGTGCGGTTCAAAACGCGGAATTACCAAACGCTCAACATGGCAAGGTCGATCAACGAAAACACGAATATGCAGGCTGCCAACCCACCGATCGAGATCAACCGCCTGCACGAAATGGTCGGCGTCGGGGAAGAGGCATTGAGGGCTTTGGCGATCATCATTGTGATCGTTTCCGGTTTTTCGATTTTTATTTCGCTATTCGATTCATTGAGAGACCGGCGCTATGAGCTGGCATTGATGCGGGTGATGGGGGCTTCGCGTTTCAAGTTATTTTCGTTGATAATCTTGGAAGGGCTGTTGCTGGCTTTTGCCGGTTTTATCATTGGCATGGCGCTGAGCCATACGGGGATGGAGGTATTGGCCGATTTTATGAAATCCGCATATCGTTATTCCTTTACCGGGATGGTGTTTTTGAAAGAAGAAATATTCTTATTTTTGGGCGCATTGGGAATTGGTGTGATCTCGGCAGTCATTCCCGCGATCCAGGCTTCGAGGACAGATATTTCGGAAACTTTAACTGATTCTTAAAAGGTAGCACTTTCGGGCTGCCGTTATGTTTGTGAAGTTGTTTTTATTATGATTTGGAAAATTGCATGTTTACTTTTTTTATTGCCTTCATTGAATATGGCTGCTCAATCCGAAGAAAATATCTGGGGTACTTTGGCCTTGCTCGGATTTGAACCTAAAAACGAAATGGGCTATTTCGATGCAGAAAGTAACATCATTTCCATGATCAAAGCCCTTGAAGGAAAAGAGGTGATCGTAAAAGGATATGTCATCCCCCTTAGCGGAAAAAAAGCGCAAAGCCATTTTATGTTTTCAGCTTATCCTTACGAAACATGTTTCTTTTGTGGAAAAGCAGGCCCCGAAACCGTCATGGAAGTTTTTGTAAAAAATGATAATAAAATTGACTTTACGGAAAAAAAGATCGCATTGAAAGGTATGTTTCATTTTACTTCCCTGAACCCCGAAGATGTGATGTTTACACTTAAAGACGCAGAACTTGCAGATTAAAATTTTAAAAAAAATGCGAACAATCTTTTTAAATACATTAACGCTGATCCTGTGCTTCACGGCATTTCAAATGGCTGCACAGGACACCGATTCCAACGTCTGGAAAACGCTTTCCAAAATTACTTACAAAAAAGAATATGACGAATTGATGGGGTTCAAGGTGGATGTCCCTGTTTTCAGCAAAGATGTTGAAATGCTGGATGGCAAAGAGGTCACCCTGAAAGGCTATATCATCCCCGTTGAGGGTTACAAAAGCCATACGGAATTTGTGTTTTCCGCCTTCCCGTACAACATGTGTTTCTTTTGCGGCGGCGCCGGGCCGGAAACCGTCATGGAGGTCGTTACCACCGAACCCGTCAAATATACCGCCGAAGCCATTGAACTGAAAGGAACACTCCACCTGAACGGAACGGATATCAACAAACTGATCTACTCCCTGTCGAATGCTGTGCAGGTGAAGTGAGGAATTAACGGCAAATTTTATCGCAGAGCTTATAAATCCATCAGCAAAGACACCGGGTCTTCCAACAATTCTTTCACTCTCACCAGGAAAGTTACTGAGGTGCTGCCATCGATCACGCGGTGGTCGTAAGACAAAGCCAGGTACATCATCGGGCGGATCACTACTTCGCCATTCACTGCCACCGGTCGTTGCTGGATATTGTGCATACCGAGTATAGCGGATTGCGGTTCGTTGATGATCGGCGTACTCATCATCGAGCCGAAAATGCCGCCGTTGGTGATGGTGAAAGTACCGCCACGCATTTCTTCAAGGGTCAAAGTTCCTTCACGCGCTTTCTCGGCCAGTTCCTTGATCTTGAATTCTATTTCATGAAATTTCAGTGATTCCACGTTATAAACCGGCGGAACGACAAGGCCGGTTGGCGTTGAGATGGCTATGGAAATATCGACGTAATCGTGGTAGATCAGGTCATTGTCATCGAGGATGGCATTTACATCGGGCATTTCTATCAAGGCTTTTGCGCATGCTTTTGCGAAGATGGACATGAATCCGAGCTTGATCCCGTATTTTTTTACAAACTGATCCTGGTACTTATTGCGCAATGCCATCACTTCCGACAGATCCACTTCATTGAAAGTGGTGAGCATAGCCGTTTGGTTTTTGGCGGATACCAGCCTTGCGGCGATGGTACGGCGCATCCGGCTCATTTTTTTGCGGTTGGATTCACGGCTGAAAGTAGCGGATGGAGAAGGGCTTGTTTCAGGTTTTGGTTCCGACTTTTTGGCTTCCACGGTTTTCAGGGCATCTTCTTTGGTGATCCGGCCTCCCTTTCCGGAGCCATTTACTTCAGCGATGCTGATGTCGTTTTCCTTGAGGATTTTGGCAGCAGCGGGTGACGGATGCCCTTCGGCGTAATGTGCCTCTTTTTCAGGCTGTGGTGAGGTGGATTCCTTTTCGGGATTCTTTTTTGGTTCAGGTTCTTTTTTAGTTTCAGGCGCTGGGGTTGAAGAGCCGTTTGTTGTTTCAGCACTGACGCTGGTATCGATTTTAGCAACCAGGGCGCCGATCTCGAGATCGTCTCCTTCGGCAGCTACCCAGATCAGCTTACCGCTGGCTTCAGCGGGGAATTCCAGGGTAGCTTTGTCGGATTCAAATTCGCAAATTGGCTCATCCAGCTTGACATATTCGCCATTGCCTTTGAGCCATTGGGAAAGGGTTACTTCGGTGATGGATTCCCCGATGGTCGGGACTTTCATTTCTACAATACTCATATCGAAATGTTATGTTACAGACCTTACCGGGTTCAGCGGTTTTTCAAATCGGAAGGGTAAAGTCAGGTGTTTTTAAATTTATCCCAAAACAAGTTTACAAAAATCATTTAAACTTTGTACTTAAACAACAAAACCAATCTTTTTTGAAAGAGAAACCGAATAATTTTGAGAGCGGACAGCAGTGAGCGACGCGATTTGACAGTGATTTTATTTTGAATCCCAAAAGGTTTCAATCGGCGGCGTAGTTGAAACGATAGATATTGCCGGGCTGATCTTTTCCTTTTCCTTCATTTGAAATGTAAAGCGTACCGTCAGCATCAAAGGCGATTCCTTCGGGTTGGCGGTGGATTTCCTTTTCCAGCTTTTCGATGTGAATGATCTGGCCGGCGTAATTTAAGACGATGAGTGTTTTTCCGGCAGACGACAAGATGTAAATATCTTTGGAGAATGGATGAATGGCAATGCCGGATGGGTTGAAATCGATTTCTTCTTTTTCAGAAGAGAACTGGCTCGTCAGGTTTTCCGTATTTTTTATCGATGAACTGTTGTGGAGGCATTTTAAAATGGCATCAAGGCGAATGTTGTAAAGTGGTTCGGGATCGATTTCTTTTGTGTTGATATCAAAACCATAAACGACTTTTTTGTGCCGGATTATGTCAAATGATTCTCCCGTGGCGGGGATGCCTTTGCAAGCCATCAGCAGCTTGTTGGTTTGTGGGTCGAAGCCCAAGCCCTCCACGTCGTTTTCGCTTTGCAAAAATAAGTTGTATTTTTTGGTTTCCTGCTCCTCTGTTCCCAGGTTCGTCACCTCGTAAATCGTACCGGTACTTTTTACCACATAGACGACATCGCCTATCACTTCGATCCCTTCGTAGTCGCCTTCTTTATGAAAAGTGATCTCTTTTTCTACAACTCCCGTTTTTTTATCGATGATGAAAATAATGCCGTCCTCGTCCTGGATGGCGTATAGTTTTTCAAAGTTTTTATCAAAACCTAACCCTGAGATTTCTTCCAGTATTTCAGGCATTTCAAATGTAGTGTCGGGCATTTCAAGGTTGTATCTCAATACAAAATGCAGCGGCGGATGATCTTCATTTTGAGCGATACCAGGAATGGAATCAGAAACGGAAAGCCGTGGGGGAAACCCTGACAAAGCAGCCATGCTGAGGGTGGAAAATAAACAAGTAAAATAACACAGTGCCGAAAAAGCCAGAGCAGATATTTTCATGAAAAATCAAGGATTATTTTAGCGCTTCCATCCGCGCCTTAAAAATATGTCTGGGAACAGATGTGTAAAGCTTTTGATACAGTTTCAACGCCTCAGTACGGTGAATATTTTGATGAGGTTGCATGTGTTGGAGTTCAAAATGCAGGTCTGCAATTTCTTTTTCATTTTGGGTATCGTTCAACAACTTTTGGAGCGCGGCGACAGCTTTTCCGGGTTCGCCATTGTTGAAAGCGACTTTTGCGGATAATATCCTGGCTTCGAATATCAGTTCGGGGTTGCCGAGTTCTTCGGCCATTTCCAACGCTTCGGCATTGATCGCGGTGGCTTCTTCGATTTTATTCTGTTCGATCAAAACATTGGCTTTTTCCACCAGGCTAAAACAAAGCACCAGGCGGTTGTTGATGCCGCGGGAGACTTCGATGGCGCGGTCGTAATATTCCAGCGCTTTTGAAAAATTCTTTTGAAGGGCAAAGTTATCAGCCATGGTGTTCACGGCTTTGGCTACTCCTTTGCGGTAGCCCAGTTCTTCGCTGAGTTCGAGCGCTTTTTCGAGATATTGGTTAGATTCTTCAAAATGTCCTTCGATGCTTTTTAATTCGCCGATGAGTCCGACGGCTATGGCAATTCCCTGTTTATCGCCAAGTTGCTCGCAGATATCCAGGTCTTTGACAAAATTTTCCATGGCTTTTTTGAAATTGTCTTTTTTCTGGTAAACGCTACCGATGCAGCCGATCGCGATAGCAGTTTGTTGTTTGTTGCCGAGTTCTTTGGCTGTTTCCAGTCCTTTTTGATAATGCTTTAAAGCCGAATCGTAGTCACCTTTTTCATAATAAACGATACCTATATTGGTGTGTAAAGTCGCCAACCCCTGCGAATCGTTTACGGATTTACAATAAGTAAGTCCATCGAGTTGGCATTGGATCCCTTCATCATAATTGCCTTGGTTCATGTGTGTAAGACCCAGGTTGGCAATGATCTGAGCGATCGAGTTGGAAAATTTCAATGACCTGCTCAGGCGGATACTTTTTGTAAAAAAGGCTTTTGCTTCATCGTAGCGTCCTTGCCGGAAATATAAATTTCCGAGATTTCCATAAACATTGATGATACCGAAATCATCTTTGGTAAACTCGAAAAAAGAAGAGGCGATTTCGAGAAACATGTGGGCTTCTTCGTAATTTCCTTTGAGCATCAGCAGGGTGCCGAGGCTGTTATTAGCTTTTCCGAGCAGTAGTTGGTCGTCGGTTTCACGAGCGGTTTCGAGCGCTTTGTTATAAACTTTTTCACAATCATCCCACCTTCCGATGAGTTGCAACACAGTCCCCTTTTTCAGGAGCGTGCGCACCATTGCTTTTTTATTTTTCGGACCTTTGAGGTTGACGATCAGCCTGTTGTAAAAATCCAGCGCCTGTTGGTTTTGGAAATTCCTCCGGGCATAATCGGCAGCTTTTTCGAGGTATTCGTTGGTTTTGTCTTCTACTTCGGCCTGCCCGTAGTGGAAAGCCAGATCGACAAAGCGTTCTTCAATGTTTTCGGGATACAGCTTTTCGATGGCTGCGGCGATGAGTTTGTGCAACTGCCGGAGGCGGGTACCGAGTTGCATTTCATAAACGGTTTCTCTCAGGAGCGAATGTTTAAAAATATACCTAAGTTCATTCATGGCATTCCATATCTGACCTTGCTCGGCGGTTTGGATTTGTTCTTTGAGCAAAACAAAAGCATTGCCGTTTCTTTCTGCAAAAGCCTGGTTTTCCTTCATCACTTCTGTTAGTACCGGCAATTCAAATTCACGGCCGATCACAGCAGCGGCTTTCACTGTTTCTTTGACGAGGCTGGAAAGCCGGTCGATCCGCGCCATCAGGATGGAGTTGATGGAGCTGGTCAATTTTATACTATGGTCTTTGATGTTCCACACGCCGTTGTTGTTTTCGAGCAGGTTGCTTTCGGAGAAATATTCCAGGATCTGCTCGGCGTAAAAGGGATTTCCGTTGGTAGTGCGGAAGAGCAGGTCGCATAATTCCTGGTGGACATCACCCTCCAGTTTGGCTTTTGCAAAAGCTTTGAGCGGCTCCTCCTGAAGGATGTTGAGGTCGATTTCAATGGTCGGGATATTATTTTTTTCAGCCAGTTCTTCTCCGATCAGCCTGGGTTTTTGGCCATCGTCAAAATACCGGGAAGTGGCCAGGATCAATATCGGGAACTTATTCATGAGCCGCGAAAAATACTTCAGGAATTCGAGGGAATCACCGTCAAACCAATGGCCGTCTTCCAATTCGATGATCAGGGGTTGAATGAGTGATTCGGCGAAAAACAGGTTTTGCAGGGCGGTGAAGGTGTTTTGGTAACGGCCCTGCGCATCGAGCAATTCCCAAAGTGAATTGGGGTAAGTGATTCCGATCTGGGCAGCCAACACCGATTTGGTTCTCAGCAATTCTTTTTCGATATCGGCAGCCTGGGGGTGTTTAATCTGTTTAAACTTAACGAGCAACTCGTCGAAGCGAGATTCAAAGTTTTCAAAATTTCTTTTTGACGAATTTTCAGAAGATTGCTGAAAATAGGTTTTTAAAAAATAGACGAATGGATTAAAAGACTTTTTGAGAATCTGGTCAGCCTGGCAGGTGAACCATTTGAAACTCCCTTCTTTTTTTAGTCTTTGTCTGAGTTCAAAACACAGCCTGGTCTTGCCAATGCCTGCTTCGCCGTAGATATAAATAATACGGGCAGATTGGGTTTTAAAAACGGGTTTTACGATTGAGAGCAAATGTTGCAACTCTTCTTCCCTGCCTATAAATTCGCCGATGAATTCCGTTTTATTTTCTACATTTTTGCCGGTCAGCCGGTAGGTAGGGATATTGCCATCGATCCCTTTGTACAGGGTATCACCGATGTGTTTGAAATTAAATTGTTTGCTTTTCTGAATGTTTTCATCTGCGAGTACTTCGCCCCAGCCGGCATACGTCATCAGCCTGGCGCCTAGATTTACGCGATTGCCTACGGCAGCATACTGGCAACGTTCTTTACCTCCGATGATGCCTGTGAATGCCAGCCCACTGGTCAGGCCGATGCGATATTGCAGGTTGCTTCGACCGACCAATTCCTTGAGGTCATTTTCCAGTGAAAGCGCAAATTCGAGCGCTCTTTCGATGTTGTTTTCAAAGGATACCGGCGCTCCGAAAAAACCCAGCATAACCCCTCCCTTGTCGCCGAAATCGATCTCTTTGAAATACCCGGAAAAGTTGTTAATGCCATTCAACACGATCGTGGAAAACTCGTTGAGTTGTGCGTAATTGTCGATGCCTTTGAAAGAAATAAAAACGGAAATGACATTTCTGAATTCTCCGATCTGGTTGAACTCAATGACAGCTTCGGGCAAAAACCTTTTGACAACATCGCCGGAAAGCCTGGGCAACACGAGCAATTCGGAAGAGCCGTTTTCGAGCGGAAGGTCCTTGAGCAACCGATAAAATGAATCATCGATCTTTTCAACTTCCAGGCCGCCCTTGGGGAATTGTTGGAGGATGCTGTCGCCGAGTACGATGTCTTCCTCGTTGGCGTAGTGTTCGCATTCGGCGCAGTTGTCTATGGCAAACCCCCTGAAATAATAAGACTTGAATTCATCCCCGACGATACCCCATTCTACATCACCAAAAGAAAGCCCGATCTTGATCCCGATCTGAAAATCGCCGCTTTTGGTCCGCTTCAATCCCTCCTCTGCAAAAAGATCGCGCATCTGCTGTGCTGTCCACAAAAATGTTTTGGGTGTGATCACTGCATTTTCTATGGGAAAGACCGCCGTAAACGCATCGCCGGCAAAATAGGGAATAAAGCCTCTTTTGTTATAAACAAGACTGACCATCGGGGCGAAAATGCGGTTGAGGCTGAGCGACAATTGTTCCGCTCCGGTGGTTCCCTGTTTCATAAAAAACTGGGTAAGCGGCGTGAACCCCCTCAAATCAATGAACATCGTAAAGGCACGGAAGGTACCGTGTGCTTTATTCAATCTGAACTGATCCTGTATGAAATGTGGTATTAAATTTCTCAACTTTCCGTTAAAAAATAAGTTCTGAAAATCAGGCTGGAAAAATACGAATTATTAATGATGTGTTTTGTTTTTATTGGTTTTATTTGGTTGAATGTTATTGTTGAAACGAATTGATGCCTTAAAATAATTCATCATTCAACCTCAAAGTTTATGTGGCGATTTTATCAAAAAGATTTCGGAACCAAAACACCAAAAAACATCAACTTTGTTTCCCGGCTTGTCGATAAATAGCTGCAATTGGTATATTTGAACTTTTTCAAAGTATTCACCCGAACAGAACAGGTATTAATTTAGGGTTGGCAAAATTGTATTTCAATCAACGAATCAAATCCTGCTTTAATGAAAAAATTTTTACTGCTCATCGTCTTTTTCGGGATCCATGTCCTTTTATTTTCACAAAACAGATCGGCTGTAAAACAGGCAACCGCGGTCAGGATTGAAAACACCATCCGCATCGATGGTGAACTGGATGAAGCCGAATGGCAAAACGCTCCCGTGGCAAAAGATTTTGTAAACTACAACCCCAGCCCAGGCTCCCCTTCTTCTCAAAAGTGCGAGGTGCGGATTTTGTACGATGACAAAGCCATTTATTTCGGCGCTTTTTTATACGACACAAGCCCTGACAGTATTTTACGACAACTTTCCCAACGCGACGATATCGGCATCTCGGATTGGTTTGCAGTCATCCTGGATACTTACCGCGATGGCCTCAACGGTTTAGGCTTTGTGGTGACCTCCGCCGGCGTACAGTACGACACTAAATATTCTGCGCTCGGAGGTATCAACAGCGGCGGGTTTTCGGTTTTGGGTGGCGATAGAAACTGGGATGCCGTGTGGCAAAGCAAAACGACTTTCAGGGATAACGGCTGGGTTGCCGAAATAAAAATCCCTTATTCGGCCATTCGTTTTCCAAAAGCCGAAAACCAACTTTGGAACATCAACTTCGCACGAATGATCCGCCGGGAACGCGAAGAAAGTTTCTGGAACGAAGTAAAACCCGAGATCACGGGGCTGCTCAACCAGTCCGGCCAGCTTGCCGGCATCAGCAATATCAAATCGCCGGTGCGCTTGTCCGCCACCCCCTTTATCGTCACTTATCTGGAAAATTACCACGACAAAACATCTGACCCAAAAAGCACATGGGGAAGCACTTTCAACGCAGGGATCGACCTCAAATACGGCATCAATGACGCCTTTACGCTGGATATGACCCTGATCCCCGATTTCGGACAAGCCCGCTCGGACAACCAAATCCTGAATCTCTCGCCCTATGAAGTGAGATTTGACGAAAACCGGCAGTTTTTTACGGAAGGTACTGAGCTTTTCAATAAAGGAGATATTTTCTACTCCCGCCGGATTGGCGGGCTTCCGTTGAAACACTTCGAAGCTTATAGCCACGTCGTCGATTCAATGGAAGAGGTTACGGAAAACCCACTGGTTTCACAGCTTTACAACGCCACCAAAATATCAGGGAGAACCAACAGCGGGTTGGGTATCGGGCTGTTCAATGCCGTATCGCAACGCACTTTTGCGACGATCAAAAACAAAGAAAACGGTTCCACCCGTGAATTTGAAACCAGCCCGCTGACCAATTACAATGTCTTTGTGCTCGATCAGAATTTAAAAAACAACTCCTTTGTTACCCTCATCAATACAAATGTCTGGCGAAGCGGCCATGTTTATGATGCCAACGTTACCGGAACCCAGTTTTCATTGAGAAACAAAGAAAATTCCTACGCGATCGAAGGTGGCGGCGCCGTTTCACAAAAATATTTCAGCGGAACGGATACCGCATCGGAAACGGACAGCGTGGGGCTGGGTTACAAATATGATCTCAACTTCAGCAAAACCAGCGGAAACTTTCAATACAGCCTGTATTATTACGTCATCAGCAGGCACTTCGACCCCAATGACCTGGGGTTTTTGTTCCGCCCGAATGTCAATGGGTATGTAAGCAATTTCGGTTACAATATTTTCAAACCTTTTGGAAATTTCATTCGCTTTGGAACCAACGTTTCTGTCGAATACACGCAGTTGCAGGCGCCGAATGAGTTTTCCGATTTTGCGATCAACTGGAGTACTTTCCTGGTCACCAAAAACTTTTTGGGATTTGGTTTGAATGGCCGGTTTGAGCCTTTTGTAACCTATGATTTTTACGATCCGCGCAGCGCCGATTTCTCCCGTTTTTATTCCTTTCCTACCAATGCGTCGGTGGGCGGATTTATATCCACGGATTACCGGAAAACCGTGGCTTATGACGCGGATATTTTTTTCCGCGATTTTGAAACCAAAGGGAGGCATAGTTTTTCCATGAATTTTTCTCCGCGGATCCGGGCCAGCGATAAACTGTTTATCCTTTTCAACCTGAACTTTACGAACCTTAGCGACGATGTGGGTTTCGTGCCTATCAATGAAAATGCAGAAGGTTATGATCTCGTCAAAGGAGATGAGATCACTTACAGCGTCCGCGACCAGCTTATTTTCGACAACCAGATCTGGATCGATTATATTTTTACCAACAATATGTCGCTGAATTTCAGGGCGAGGCATTACCTGACCAGGCTGGATTATAATTCATTCCATTTGCTTGGTAAAGATGGTCTGCTCTATGATACCCCTTACACCGGGATAGATGCCGGCGGCGTTGCCTTGCACAATGGCAGCTTCAATATTTTCAATATCGACCTGATTTATCGCTGGCGGTTTGCGCCGGGCAGCGATCTGTATTTCATCTGGAAAAACTTCATCGTCGATGATTCACCGCATTTTCAAAAAAGCTATTTCGAGAATGCACGGGACTTGCTTGATGCCCCGCAACTCAACAGTTTTTCAATAAAATTGATCTACTTTTTGGATTACCTGGATGTGGTGAAGCCTCGTGGGTAGAAAGGTGTATTTCATAAAGGGCAACTTTTCTATAACTCGTAAATTAGCGCCGGAGGCTTGTTTAAAATTTGACACTTCAAAATATTTTTTTCTAAAAAAATCTGAACCCAGCTTGTTTTTTAAAATTAAAGTTTTACGTTCGCATCGAAAGCAGAATGAAAACGGCTCCGGCCAATTGTTAGGTAAACAAAAAAAGTGAAGTAATGCTGCTTT
>CAZKDA010000011.1:2612-46441 GCA_964551455.1 uncultured Saprospiraceae bacterium | reverse complement strand
TGAAACAGCTCGGAACGCCTTATTCGGACGAACATGTTGAAAACGCGCAGGAGGAAATGCATCGGCAGGCAAAGGCCATTACGAAAAGCCTCAATCGCGAAGGGATCGGAGGGGATGACCTCGACAAAAAAGAGATCGTAGCGCTGATCGCTTATCTGCAAAGGCTCGGAACCGATATCGAACCCAAGCCGCTGACAACTGGGAATTGATATTCAACTAACATTTAAAACTTTTAAAAATGTTTAAACACATTCTTGAAAATGGCGGCGAAATAAACTGGATGGCAATATTTGCCCTGGTCACTTTTTTCGCAATGTTCATCATCGGGCTGATCGCCGTTTTTGGAAAAAGCAAAGCTTATATTGAAAAAATGTCGAATCTTCCATTGGAGGACGAGCATCAATCTGCCCGCATTGCTTCGGCAGACAAGTCTGATAAATCCTGAAATACATTTTATTATGAAAAATAAATCAATCATCTCCCGGCTATTTGCCACTTCGGTTTTCCTTTTTTCTGTATTGGCTGTATCGGCACAAGGTGCTGCAAAAGGCGGATCATCCCGCGGAATTCTGGAATTTTTATATCAAAATATTATTCTCTTGCTTGGGGTTGCTGCAATCCTGGCAGCCTTCGGCACCATTATCTATTTGTTCAACATGCTGCTTCGCCTTCAGGAAAACAGAATGTTGCAAGAGCAAGGGATCGAAGCCGTGAAAACCACTGCGGCACCCACAACGTCATGGCTTGCAGCCTTTTATGACAAGCTGACCGGAACCGTTCCCCTTGAAAAGGAAAAAGACATCCTTTTTGATCACTCTTACGACGGCATCCGCGAACTCGACAACAGCTTGCCGCCCTGGTGGTTAGCATTGTTTTACATCACCATTGTTTTTGCTGTGGTTTATATCGGATATTACCATTTTTCGGATTACGGAAAAGATCAGTATGAAATATACGAACAAGATATCGCAAATGCCGAACAGGCAAAGCTGGCATTCCTCGCCAAGCAAGCCAACCAGATCGATGAAACCACCGCAGAGGTTGTAACCGACGAGGATTTCATAGCAGTCGGGAAAGATATTTTTATGAAAAACTGCGTAGCCTGCCACGGAAACAACGGTGAAGGCAATGCCATCGGCCCAAACCTTACCGATGAATACTGGATCCACGGCGGCAGCATAAAGGATGTATTCAAAACCGTAAAATACGGGGTCGTGCAAAAGGGTATGCAATCCTGGAAGGAAGTATTGCCCCCCACAGCTATCCACCAGGTATCCAACTACATCCTGACATTGCAGGGAACCAACCCGCCCAACGCCAAAGCGCCCGAAGGGGATTTGTATAAATAGTTCATGGTTTGTAGTTCGTGGTTTGTAGCCTGCCTTTGCCGTCAGGCAGGTTCGTAGTTCGTAGTTTTTATCGTGAACCGGAAACCGGGCACCGGAAACCAAAAAAAGAAGAATGAATGATTTGACACCAAGACCCAATGACACGGAGGAATTCCGGGATCATATTGCAACGGTCGATGAGCGTGGTAAACGGATTTGGGTATATCCCAAAAAGCCGAAAGGGTATTATTACAATGTCCGGACTATTGTAAGCTGGGTTTTGCTGGCGATATTGTTCGGGCTGCCTTTCATCAAAGTGAATGGTGAACCCTTTGTGCTTTTCAATATCCTTGAAAGGCGATTTATCATTTTCGGGGTACATTTCATGCCGCAGGATTTTCACCTTTTTGTCATCGCGATGCTGATTCTGATGATTTTCATCGTGTTGTTCACCGTGGTTTTCGGGAGGCTGTTTTGCGGTTGGGTTTGCCCACAGACGATCTTCATGGAAATGGTTTTCCGAAAGATCGAATACTGGATCGAAGGCGATGCCAACGCCCAACGGCGGCTCGACAAGGCGCCCTGGACTACAGATAAGATCATTAAAAAAGCAGGGAAACAGGCTATATTTTTTGCCATTGCGGTGTTGATCGCCAATGTCTTTTTGGCTTATATCATTGGCATGGATGAAGTCATCAGGATCGCCACCGAACCCATTTCGCAGCACCTCGGCGGATTTATCGGAATGATCGTGTTTTCCTTTGTTTTTTATTTCGTTTTCTCAAATTTACGCGAACAGGTGTGCATTGCGATATGCCCTTATGGAAGGTTGCAGGGCGTTATGCTCGATAAAGATTCTATCGTGGTGGCGTATGATTTTGTACGCGGCGAGCCGAGGGGCAAGCTCAAAAAAAGCAGGAAAGAGGAACCGGAGGTGAGTTTGAAACAGAACCTCGGCGACTGTATCGATTGCAGCCTCTGTGTGCAGGTGTGCCCGACGGGCATCGATATTCGCAACGGTACGCAACTCGAATGTGTCAACTGCACGGCCTGCATGGATGCTTGCGACGAAGTGATGGTAAAAATCGGTCGCGAAAAAGAGCTGATCCGCTACGACAGTTTAAACGGCATCGAAACTGGCCGTAAGAAAATCTGGACGCCGAAGGTGATGGCATACTCCGTGGTGCTGGTGGCTTTGGTGGCGTTGGAGGTTTTTCTGTTTTCCCTGCGCTCGGATGTTGAAATGTTGCTGTTGCGAACGCCGGGGCTGTTGTTCCAGGAGGTCAATGAAACCACAGTCAGCAACCTGTATAATTACCAGTTGATCAACAAAACGAATAATGAATTTGAAGTGGAATTCCGACTGGAAACCGATCATGGAAATATCAAGCTGGTTGGCGACAATCCCGTTTTGAAAAAAAATGACATGACGAAAGGCGGGCTGTTTATCGAAATGCCCAAAGACAAGCTGAAAAGCGGAAAAAATACGATCACTGTCGGCGTCTATTCCGGCGACAAGCTGATCGATAAGATAGAAACAACTTTTTTCGGACCTGTAAAATAATCAACGATGAATTTTAACTGGGGTCATGGAATCGCAATGTTTTATATACTCTTTGCCGGTTTCCTGATATATTTTGTGGTCAGGTCGTCGCAAATGGATCACAGCCTCGTGGTGGACAATTATTACGAAGAAGACCTGAAATACCAGCAGCACTACGAAAAACTGGCGAACAGCAATACGCCGGGTTCTGATGTTGTGGTGAATTATGAAGCGGAAAGCGGCTTTGTCAGGTTGCGATTTCCTTCGGAAAAGGGAGCGGTGGCCGGCGACATCCTCTTCTATCGCCCTTCCGACAAAACCAAGGATTTCAAAGTAAAAATCGCGCTGGATCAAAATTTTGAACAATCGTTGCCGGTTTCACAACTCAGCTCCGGACTTTGGAAGCTCAAAGTTGACTGGCAGGCGGGCGGCATCCCGTTTTACAAAGAAACAACCATCGTTTTTTGATGAAAGTATCTTTTTTCGTTGAAATAGCAGAATTGATAATTGATCAAAAAAAGCATAATTGATCATAAAAAATCTTAAAAAACCTGCGTCAAATACGTACCACGTAATTTCAACACCTTTATATCTCAAAGAAAATTATTTTTGAACAATCTTATGATGATCTATTGGACGGCATTTACACTCGGATTGATCGGCAGCACGCATTGCCTGGGCATGTGCGGGCCGCTCGCCCTGGCTGTCCCGCTGAGCAAAACCCAGCGGCTGGCAATGGCCTTCCAGGCTTTGAAATACAACCTGGGTAGGGTGCTGACCTATACCTTGCTCGGCGCCGTTTTCGGATTGCTGGGGATGGGGGTGCAAATGGCAGGCTATCAAAAGATATTTTCGATAGCATTGGGTGTACTGCTCTTGTTTGCTGCCGTGTTCACATTGAATTGGGAATCCAGACTGGCCAACAGCTCTCCGCTGGCTCGTTTCTTCAACTTTATAAAAAGACAGATCGGCAGACTGCTACACAATAATTCCCGGCAACCCCATCTGCTCATCGGCATTTTCAACGGCTTCCTGCCTTGCGGCATGGTCTATCTCGCCATCGCCGGAGCCGTCACCACCGGCAGCGTTGCAAACGGCATGCTGTTCATGGCCTTGTTCGGCCTGGGAACCATCCCGCTTATGTTTGCGCTGGTTTTATCCGGTAATGCGCTGAAGCCCCGATTCAAAAAACTGCTCCGCAATATCGCGCCGTTCATTATGGTCGCGTTCGCCCTGCTACTCATCGCCCGCGGCCTGAACGTAAATCTCCCTACCGAACTCCGTTTCTGGGAGGCGTTGCAGAATGACGTGTTTTGTCATTGATGGGGGGGATTTGACAAAGCGGGATCTGATGTGTGTGCGACCACGATGTGGTCGGAAAGCCATAGCAAGAAGTTCTAACATAATTTGACCACGCTGTGGTCAGAGTTTGTAATTTATGAATTGACCACGTTTTCTGCAAAAAGGTAGAATGTAGGATCGTAGCAATTAGGAAAGCGGAAGAACTTCCAAATTTAAAAAACCGTTATATTGCAACTGGGAATGGATGTTAGAAGACCCCCATTTGTTAATTTTCAAAAACTGTAAATATATGGATCCGTCACATCAAAATATCCGGTTAAATAAGCATCAATTAGAAATATTGAAATTATTCTCGCGGGAATTGGATGACCATGATCTAATTGAAATCAAAAGGCTGATTGTCAGATATCTGGCAAAAAAAATAACCAATATGGCAGATGACGCCTGGGAAAAGAATAATTGGACGGACAAGGATATGGAGGAAATTCTAAAATCTCATAAAAGGACTCCTTACGACCCGAAAAATTAACGGCTTTGAAAATAGTATTAGACACCAATGTGTTGCTTGTTTCCATTGCAAGCAAGTCAAAATACCGGCCGATATTCGACGACTTTCTGAACGAAAAATTTGATCTGTGTGTGACTACTGATATCCTCATAGAATATGAAGAAATCATTGATCAACACATGGGGAAGCGGTTTGCAGAATATTTGCTCCAATTGTTAGAAAATGCTCCAAATGTAAACTGGATAACAAAATATTATAAATGGAACCTCATACAAGCGGATGAGGATGATAACAAATTTGTAGATTGTGCAATAGCCGGTGAAGCCGATTATTTAGTAAGCGATGATAAACATTTTAAAATTCTGCACGATATCCCATTTCCTAAAGTAGGTGTTATAAATGCTGAACAATTTAAAGAATTGCTTGGAAATTCTGAGGATATGTAACAATGAATTCGTATTGAGCGCATCACCTCAGAGAGGTAACACAGGCAGGATTCTCCATGATAATTCAACAATTGTTACCCAAATAACACCCCCCATGACAACACAAAATCGCGCGAGCGGAGTAAGGATAGAAAATACGGCAGGAACTTTAAAAAATGCGAATTAGTTAATAGATTGTAATATCAAAATTTGAACAAGATGGAACTAAAAATAAATCTGGGATATAAAGAATTGCTTGCGCTCGTAAAGCAATTACCTGCGAGCCAGATAGCAAAATTGAAATCAGAGCTTTCCTCAAAGCTAATTGAGGAGAAATCAAAAAAAGAAATGAAACAGTTTCAGGAGCTTCTGCTTAATGGCCCGAAAATGAGTGAGGAACAATACGAACAATTTAAAGCTAACAGAAAACACTTCGGTAAATGGCGAAAGAACTGATTTGCTTAGATACATCTGTTCTGATTGATTATTTTAGAAAAACCAAAAAAGAAAACTCATTCTTTTACAAGCTCACCCGTAATTATTCCCTATTTGCCGTTTCCGTAATTTCAGAATTTGAGATTCATTGTGGAAGCACATCGCAACAGCAAGAATTTTGGAATGCCTTGTTTCAAAATATTACGGTAATCCCGTTTGATAGCCATGCAAATCAGGAAGCCGTTAAAATTTTCAAAGAACTGAAAATTAAAAACATGCTGATTGATATACCGGATTTGCTGATCGGAGCTACAGCAAAAGCGCACAAATTGCAATTGGCTACTTTAAATGAAAAACATTTCGCAAGGATCGACGGATTGAAGTTGATAACAAAAGTCAAGATATAAAAGGAGGCCATTAGCCCATTGTGAAGTCGAAGTGAATACTTCGTTTTTGTCGCATTGATATTATTAAAGCCAGATTAGCATTTTCTCGAAATGGTACACAATAAATCTCTTATCTAAAAAAGAATCACATGTTAGAAATTTTAATAATCATCGCTGTAGTTAAGGCTTTTGTAAAAGAAGCAAAGGCAAAAAATTTCAACAAAACACTTTGGGGGATCATTGGCGCTACCAGCTATTACATCCCGATATTTTTGATGAGCTTTATAGTTTTTCCCTTCCTGGTGACTGACGGTTATGTCCCCATAACAAGTGAAAATCAATACCTTCTTATTTCTATCCTGGTGAATTTGGTAGTAGGTGTTTCATGTTGCTTTGTTGCATACCAAATACTAAAAAAATCAAAACCAAACATAAATGAAGCAGATTTGGAAATACTCGACAGCGATTTGAATTGAAACCGCTGGAGCCAAAGAACTAATACCAATTTCTATTTTTCAAAATGACCACACAAAAAATCCTGGAATTTCCGCGATAATTGGCGTCAACCCGCCCGATCCCGCTTTTTTTGAACCTGCCTGGTGTCAGATAGGTCCTGAAAAAGCGTGATCAGGCGAGCGGGTTTGTGTCCAAACCACTCACCTTCAAATCCTCCACCAGCGGCATCAGTTTTTCAATGACCACGTGCTCCATGATGACGACTTTGTACCATTTCGGATCGCGGTGATTATCCGGCACAAGGCCGTATTTGTTGGCGATTTCGGGTGTCAGGAACTGACTTTTTATCGTGATGATATTGGCTTGCGGATTCCTGTAAAATTGGATATTCAGTTCCGACAGTTGTTTGCAAAACCAATCCGTGCGGTTCAGCAACACCAGAATTTTTTCACTCCACCCGTAAGGACCGTTGGTCATCAGGATCATCCAGACGGCAACGGCATTGGCGCCCGAACGGCTTCCGATCAATGTATAATCCTCGCCTTCCACATAGCTGGCAGATTTGGTGTTGGCAAATTGTATCCAACCTTTGCGGATGAGAAAAATACCTGTGCCATAAGGCGCTTGCGCCATTTTATGAGCATCGAGGGTGACAGAATTCACTCTTGGGTTAGAAAAATCGAGGCGATTGCCTTTGGCTGAAAAAGGGTAGAAAAATCCGCCGAACGCGCCATCCACATGGATTTTGAAATGGCAATTTTGTTTTTCCAACTGATCAGCAATGAGGTCGATATTATCCACTGAGCCAAACATGGTCGTCATCATATTGACCACCACGATAAAGTATTTTTTGCCAGCGGATTTGGCAGTCGATAGGGTAGTGGAGAGCGCCTGTTCTCTGATCGAGCGTAGATCGGAGGCAACAGGGATTTGGAAAATATCCACGCCTAACACATCCGCAGCTTTGTTCATGGAATAGTGACTGTCTTCAGAACACAGGATGCAAATTTCACCAATGTCTGCGCCCAGCTCATTTTTAAAATAATTGCGGTAGATCCAGATGGCCTGGAGGTTGGCTTCTGTACCGCCGGAGGCCACATAACCGTCCTGCTGATTGGGTAGGCCATTCAGGATGTCTTCGGCGCAAATGCGGATCAGTTCTTCCTCTATTTTTTGGGTTCCCCTGAAAAAATGTTCGGCTTTGCCGAGGGTATGGCAGCCGATGTGGTTGGGATTGTGGATCAGGGTTGAGAGGAAGGGAGCATCTTTGAGGAATGGGGCGTCCTGATAAAACACCTTATCGTCGAGGTGAGAGGCCGGAATGCCCAGGATGTTTTCTTCGTAATAATTTACATTTTCTGCAAGGGCCTGAAAAACTTTGGTTTTGATTTCCTCGCGGCTTAGTTTTCTCCACAGGTTCATTTTGTCGGATTTCGTTTTGTTTGTAAAAAAAACATCCCGGTAATTTTTCTCAAAACGCTGAAAAATTACCGGGATATTGTTATTCCAAAGGTAGTCAATGCAAGACTAACTTATCTGTTGAAATAGTAGTAGAAGCCAAAATTGAGGCTCATTGTACTAAAATTCAAGATACTTAAATCATTGATCACCTCTTTGTTTCTGCTATCATCAGCATCTTCAATGGTAATGCTTGAATAGCCGAAGATATTACCCAAAGTGGCCTCAATCCCAAACTGTGGAGACGGGAAGAAGATCAAACCGGGAGCAATCCCAAAGTAAATGGTAGAGATTGGGTCGCCTTCTGTAGTGGTATTGCCAACGGTTGTTTCGATTGTAAAGTTCGAATAGCCGGCATTAACTTCTGCAAACCATGCGAAATTATTGCCCTCACCAATAGTAGAAGCATAGCGGCCAAATAACTCGGCGCTAATCAAAGTTGTTGACGATTCAAAATCCTGGGCGCCAAAACTCTGCTTGGTATTGCTGCTTCCAAAACCAACTCTTAGTCCGACACCTACATTTTCAGTAAAATAATAACCAACTGCCGGGCCGATGGAGAAGTTGGTTGTTTTCGGACCATCCTCGGTCATTGATCCTATGGTTTCTTTAGAATTTTGGGTTGACAATCCGATGCCGCCACCCAGGAATAATCCGGGACCAACTTGTGCTTGTGCCATTGTAAAACAAGAGATTACGATAGCGAAGAGTAAAACATTCCTTTTCATAAGTTTTAAGTTTTAAAAGGTTAAATGAAAATGGCAAAGTTACTTTTTTTGTTGAATTGCAAGTATCATTTGATTTTCTAAAAATAAAAGTTTAACAAAAGGAAGTTGAGCAAAAAAAATCCACAAATGTGAAAGGAATGTGGTTTTTATTAAGTTGTTCTGATACGAACAAAATTTGAAAGGTATTTTGCGACAGGTGATACCATCGCATCTTTTGGAAAGGAATCCAATGGTGAGAAAATAATAGGCAAAAACGGATCACACCACCTTATCCGCACAACTGCTGCTGGCAAAAGCATCGGGTTTGGCTTTGAAAACGAAGCCCATCCCCAGGATGTAACCCATAGCTTCCTTTAATGCAGTGTTGGATTTGAAGTGCGGATCGGTGTTGATGTCGGCGTGTACTTCGAGTGCAACATCGTAAGCGTCGAGGATGTCGCAAAGATCGTAAGCGACTTCGACAGATTTGGCCACTTCCAGGATCATGCGTTCGCGGATGCCCATGGTTTTGTTCATTTTCACGTTGTTGATAAACATGAATCCGCCTTTTTTCTCCCGCAAAAAGACGATGACCGTTGCAAATTCAACAACGTCTCCTCTGACTTGTGAGTCGGTACCGATGCACAATTTCAGTTTGTGCCCCGCGTCCATTTCTTTGATTATTGTTGCCTCGACAACTTCTTTGATCGGCAGCTCAATGCGCTGCCCGTTAAACCTTCGCCATTTCATACAGTACAATTTGATTCTTTGATCCCGACACATACACATTGTGTCGGGATCAAAGAAGGTCCGATTTTTATTCAAGTTATGTATTCAATTGCCCAAATGCCACTCCGAATCCAAAAAAAATGTAGCAATTCCGGGCAGCCACAAATCAATCAACATTGCACTTTCCGGGTAGAGTTCCATTCGGGCAGTTAATTTTTTTTATAAAAAACGAATTCAACCGATTATAGTGAATATTTGAATTTGACTCTTGTAGCCGACCTGTCCCGCAACCAGCGGGATTGATGGAAGTTTAAACCTCCTTAAAAACCATTTTGGTTGTCAGCACAACTATTTTTGATGCCCTTACGTATCAAAATTTATATCTCAGGCTCAACTCCGGAGTACGATCTGAAAAGTTAGCACGATTTTTTTTCCGGTTATGATTGTACAACAGGCATTCATCATTTGGACAACCTATTCACACACTATTTAATAAACACGATGACAGAAGAAGGCCAAACACCATTGAAGAACAACCTCACCAAACGCATTGGTTGGATTACCCTCGGCAGTCTTATCTTTCTTGCTTTGTTCCTCAACATCAATGCTTACCTCAATGCCCTGAAGCAGGAGCGGAATGCTCAATCGCACAACCTTCGCATTGTGGCAAAATCCGTTGCTTCACTGATCGACGGCGATGGCTTCGAGCGGGTGATCGGGGCTTACCAGCAAAAAGGCACTTATATTTACGAAGATAAAGACCCGGATTTTCTCCATTTACAAAAAGTACTAAAAACCGTGCAGTCGAAATTTGAGATCAATTACCCCATTTACACAGTATCAAAGTATGAAAACAACAAAGGTCTCTTTTACGGCCCCAGTTCCAAGGACCAGCCGGTTTTCCAAAACACTTATCACACCGCTCCGCAACGATTGATAAAAAACTACGATGAAGGCGGCTTCATTGAAGGTAAGGAAAGCGGGCGCGGGAAATGGTTCTCGGCGATGGAACCCATCAGGAACGGCAATGGAAAAGTGGTGGGAGCCGTACTCGTGGATCATTTCGACAACGGAATGGGAGGCATGGCAGCCGGCTTGTTGTTGAAAAATGTTACCGTGTCTGTTGCGGTCATTATTATCATGGCGCTTTTTCTGAATAAATTCCTCAACCGTGTAGTTCACATTATGAAGGCCAGAAGGAAAGCGGAACAAATGGCGCTGGTGAAAGCAAAATTCCTTTCTACCATGAGCCACGAAATCCGGACGCCTATGAATGCCGTCATTGGTTTGACAAATATCCTGCTCCAGGAAAATCCGCGCCCCGATCAGTCTGAAAATCTGAACACACTCAAGTTTTCCGCCGATCTCTTGTTGTCCCTCATCAATGATATTCTCGATTACAGTAAAATCGAAGCCGGAAAGATCAGCATCGAAAGCTATGATTTCGATTTGCATCTGCTCATCAACAATATTCGCAACGCCATGCGATCCAAAGCGGAAGAAAAGAACCTCAGATTTGAAACCTCAATCGATCCCGAAATCCCCGCAATGGTCAACGGCGACCAGGTGCGGCTCAGTCAGATATTGACAAACCTTACGGCGAATGCCATCAAATTTACCAATCAAGGGGAAGTCCTCATTGATTTGCATTTGCTTGAAAAAAATGAAAAAGAGATCACCATCCGCTTTGCGGTAAAAGATACGGGCATCGGAATACCGAAGGATAAATTTGAGACAATTTTCCAGAGTTTTTCGCAGGCGGATACCGATACCACGCGAAAATTTGGCGGCACGGGACTTGGATTGTCTATCACCAAAAAGCTGCTCAACCTGCAAAACAGCGACATCAAACTGGAAAGCGAATTGGGCAAAGGTTCTACATTCTTTTTTGATCTGACTTTTAAAACGGCTACGGAATTGCAACCCGCCATAAAAGTGGAAACACCGGCCAGCAACTTTGAAAGTTTCAACGGTTCCAAGATACTGCTCGTAGAAGACAACCAGATCAATGTGCTGGTTGCCAAAAAGTTTTTAAACAAATGGCAGCTCAATATCGACACAGCCGAAAATGGCGAAATTGCTTTGGAAATGGTGCAGAACGAAGATTATAAACTGGTGTTAATGGACCTCGAAATGCCGGTGATGGACGGTTACACGGCTACCCGGAAGATCAGGGAATTGCAACTTCCAAAGTACAAAAAGCTGCCGATCATCGCACTTTCTGCTTCTGCGATTTCGGATTACCGGACAAAAGCGCTGCACGTCGGGATGGATGAATTTGTCACCAAACCTTTTAATCCCGGCGAGTTGCACAGCGTCATTTCCAGGTTTTTGTCGAACGCTTCCTGAGTGAAAATTCCTATTTAGTTTTATATTTTCATGCAACAAAGTCTATTCAAAGCAATGGACTTTGTTTTTGTTTTAGCCCGCTGAATTAATCCATTCAATTGTTAAACTTTACAATGCAAGTCTCGTTAGGTCAATCAAATTCTATTTTTGCAAAAATTCAAAATTATGTTCCTATATCGATCTTTGATTTTATTGTTCATTTTCATTTCTACGGCAGGCTGCAGCTCTCAAACCGGAAAGCCGAAGTTTACTAACCACCTGGCCAATGAGAGCAGCCCGTATCTGTTGCAACACGCCAATAACCCCGTTGATTGGTACCCTTGGGGAGAAGAAGCGCTGAATAAGGCAAAAGCTGAAAATAAAATGATTTTGGTCAGCATCGGTTATGCGGCTTGCCACTGGTGCCACGTGATGGAGCACGAATCGTTTGAAGATTCGCTGGTCAGCCAGGTGATGAACGAAAATTTTATCAGCATAAAAGTAGATCGCGAAGAACGCCCCGATATCGATGATGTTTACATGACAGCCTGCCACATCGCAACAGGTAACAGTTGCGGATGGCCGCTCAATGCTTTTGCGCTGCCGGATGGCCGTCCCGTTTGGGCGGGGACTTATTTCCCGAAAAAAGAATGGATCAAGGTCATGGAATATTTTATAAAAGTCAGAAATGAGGAACCCGAAAAACTCGAAGAATTTGCCGCACAACTCACCGGCAGTATTACCGCAGGCGAAGAGATGATGCTCAACCCGATCGAAACGGAGTTTAAAAAAGATACCCTGCTGAAGATCGGAAATGACTTCCTGGCAAATGTCGATTTTAAAAACGGAGGCCGTCGCGGAAGCCCGAAGTTCCCCATGCCCAACAATTATGAATTCCTGTTGAGCTATGCGCATCGCTTTGATGATGAAAAGGCAATGGAAGCCGTAATAGTCACTCTTGACAATATTGCAAACGGCGGGATCTACGACCACCTCGGCGGTGGCTTTGCCCGCTACGCCGTCGATGAGAAATGGCAAATACCACACTTTGAAAAAATGCTTTATGACAACGGACAGTTGGTCAGTTTGTATTCTAAGGCTTATCAACATACAAAAAAACCGCTTTATAAGCAGAGAGTAGAGGAAACGCTTGAATTCATTGCCCGTGAAATGACCCACAAATCAGGGGGTTTTTATTCTTCTCTTGATGCTGACACCGAAGGGGAAGAAGGGAAATTTTATGTCTGGACTGCCGAAGAGATCGAAGCCGTACTCACCGATGAAAAGGCACGGGAAATATTCAACGACTATTACGTAGTAAGCAAAAAGGGAAATTGGGAGGAACACAAAAACATCCTCCACCGAAAGAAAAATGATGAAAAAATTGCTGAGAAACACAAGGTTTCAGTTGACGAGTTGAAACAAACCATCGGCGATGCAAAAGAGAAGCTGTTCAAAGCGCGTTCAAAGCGCGTCCGTCCGGCGCTCGACGATAAGATACTGACAAGCTGGAACGCATTGATGCTCAGTGGATACGTGGATGCCTACAAAGCGCTCGGTAAATCCGAATACCTCGACGCTGCCCTGAAAAATGGAGACTTCCTCCTCCGTGAGATGATCCAAAAAGACAATCGCCTGGACAGGAATTTCAAAGACGGAAAAACTTCGATCAATGCTTTCCTCGATGACTATGCCTTCACGATCCAGGCTTTTGTTGCGCTTTACGAAGTGACTTTTGATGAAAAATGGCTGTACAAAGCCAACGACCTGGCCGAATACGCCATCGGTCATTTTTTCGATGAAAAATCCGGCATGTTCCATTACACCTCTGATATCGATCCGCCGCTTGTCGCCCGGAAGAAAGAGCTTTCCGACAACGTGATTCCCGGCTCAAATTCTGCCTTCGCCCGTAGCCTGTTTATTTTGGGTACCTATCTTTATAAAAATGATTACATCGACATGGCCGAACAAATGATGAAAAACATTGCGGTTTCCATCACACAATCAGGCCAGCCAAACTTTTATTCCAACTGGTGTATTTTATACGCCAACCTCGTCAATCCTCCGTATGAAGTGGCCATCGTCGGCGACAACTCGGAGAAACTCCGCAACGACCTTATGCAAAACTATCTGCCCAATGCGCTGCTCCTTGGTGGCAAAAACGAAGGAACCCTCGAACTCCTGAAAGATAAGCTGCAAGAGGGAGAGACCATGATCTACGTCTGCCAGAATAAGGTTTGCAAACTCCCGGTCACAGAAGTAGCCAAAGCGCTTACTTTGATGCAGTAGCGGGGATGTGTTGATTTGCTAATTTGCTAATTTGCTAATTTGTTAAGTTGGGAAGGCGGAAAGCGGGAAACGGGAAACGGGAAACGGGAAACAGGAGGCAGGAAATCCCGATACCCGACACCCGATACCCGACACCTGATACCTGATACCTGATACCTGACACCAAAACACTAATACACCAAAACACCAAAATCCCCAAACATCCCCTAATCCTGTCGAAGCGTTAAGCCACGAAATTCTCCTCCTCGATGATACTTCCTTTGGTGCAGCGGATGATGCGGGCCGGGAAATCCTGGATGATCCGGTAGTCGTGGGTGGCAAACAATACAGCGGCGCCATTTTCTTTGGTGAGGTCTTTCAGCAGTTTTACAATACCGTTGGCGGTTTCGGGATCGATATTACCGGTAGGCTCGTCGGCGATGATGAGTTGCGGGTTGTTGATGAGCGCACGAGCAATTACGAGTCTTTGCTGCTCGCCGCCCGAAAGTTCATGGGGCATTTTGGAGCGTTTTACCGACAAACCGGCTTTGGCCAGTACGTTGGCGATCTGCGTTTCCATGGCTTTGGGCTTTTTCCAGCCGGTGGCTTTCAACACAAAAAGCAGGTTGTCAAAAACCGTACGGTCGTGTAACAGGTTAAACTCCTGGAACACCATCCCCAATTTTCGGCGCAGCAATGGTATCGTTCTCCTGTTCAGTTTGCTGAGGTTGAAGCCGGCAACGGTAGCGGTCCCGGTTTTTAGCGGCAAAGCGGCATAAATGGTTTTGAGCAAACTGCTTTTCCCGCTCCCTGTCTTTCCGATAAGGTAAACAAACTCTCCTTTTTCAATGGAAAGGCTGATATCTTTCAGCACCAAATGATCTTTTTGATATATCGAAACGTTTTGTAAATCGACCACTTTGTTTTCCTGCATCGGTTGGTAGTTTATTGTGAGATCAAATTTACAAATTATCTTTTTCAACGAGTAAATAACCGGAAGATTTACAATGCTGAATGAAAGCATGGCAAAGCAGTCAAAACCCGGATATCACAATAACAATTTTTGTAAGAAATTTGTAAAAGGGAAAAGGCCTGACTATAACTTATTATAAATGCCCGTTAAAAAAATGTAATTTTGCGGGGTTAAATAAACTGAGAAAAATGAAAAAAATCCACCTCATAGGAATCTTTGTCATTGCCATAGCTATAGCGGTTCTCATGTCGATCAGCGGCGAAGTAAGCACCTACGCCACATTCGAGAAAGCGGTGGAAGACGGAGGCCGTGTAAAAGTGGTCTGCCAGCTCTCCAAAGACAAAGAGATGGTTTATGATCCGGTAGAAGATCCCAACCGGTTTACTTTTTTTGCCAAAGACGAAAACAATGTCGAGAAAAAAGTGGTACTGCTTAGAGCAAAACCACAAGACATTGAAATGTCAGAATCTATCGTCATTACGGGGAAGATGCAAAACGACGAATTTGTTGCCAACGATATTCTTTTGAAATGCCCTTCAAAGTACAAAGACGAAGAAATACAATTGAGGAAAGAACAGAAAGAATATTAGAAAGACTTCAGAGTTCAGACTTTAGAGTTCAGACTATAGAGTTCAGAGTTTGTCATGTAAGTCGCTAAGGTGAACGGTGAACGGTGAACCGGAAACCTGATACCGGACACCTGACTATTTTTTTTAACTAATTACAAAACCCTCCCAGCCCTCCAATATATGGAATATGTAGGTGAACACCTTTTGCCCGGTAAGGTCGGACATTTTTTCCTGCTGCTCAGTTTTATGACCAGTTTGCTGGCAGCGGTTGCTTACATATTTGCCACTTCCCGCCGACAGATGCCTGAATCCATTGGCTGGAAGCGGATCGGTAGGGCAGGCTTTGTCATCCATGGGGTCAGCATATTTATCGTTATCGGAACGATATTTTATCTCATGACCAACCACTATTACGAGTACCATTATGTGTGGTCGCATGTGAGTGAAGACCTTCCCATGAAGTACATCTTTTCGGCATTTTGGGAAGGCCAGGAAGGCAGTTTCCTGCTCTGGATGTTCTGGCATGCCGTTTTGGGTTTTGTGCTGATGTTCACGGCAAAGTCCTGGGAATCGCCTGTAATGGTTACGGTTTCGCTGGTTCAATTTATTATCAATTCAATGATCCTGGGCGTTTATCTTGGCTGGGGCGGCGAAGAGATAAAAATCGGCAGCAACCCGTTTGTCTTACTTCGCGATGAAATTGATGCGCCGATCTTTGCAACCGCCGATTATCTGCGCCAGATCACAGGCAACGGCATGAATCCGCTGTTGCAAAACTACTGGATGACCATCCACCCGCCTACACTGTTTTTAGGATTTGGATCTGTGGTGGTTCCTTTTGCTTATGCGCTGGCAGGGTTGTGGACCAACCAACATCGGGAATGGCTCAAACCGGTTATGCCCTGGGCTTCGTTTTCGGCAGCCGTACTTGGCATCGGTATCCTGATGGGAAGTGCCTGGGCTTATGAGGCCTTGAGCTTTGGCGGTTACTGGGCCTGGGATCCCGTAGAAAATACTTCGCTGGTGCCCTGGCTGATCCTGATCGCCGGAATACACACCAACCTCATCGCAAAGAATACAGAGTATTCCATCAAAAGCACCTATATTTTCTATTTGCTGGCTTTTATCCTGGTGGTTTATTCGACATTCCTGACACGAAGCGGGATACTGGGAGATACTTCCGTGCATGCCTTTACGGAAATGGGATTGGAAAATCAACTGATATTTTTCATCCTGTTATTTTCCGGCATCGCCATTGTGTCTTATTTTTTAAAACGAAAAAATATACCCGCTCCCAAGAAAGAAGAGGCAGGGTCGTCAAAAGAATTCTGGATGTTTATCGGGGCTTTGGTTTTGATGTTTTCTGCCATACTGATCACCGTGTCAACCTCCTTGCCGGTGTATAATAAAATAGTGGAAATTTTCAATCCGGCCCATGAATCGATCACGATAAAAGACCAGGAGCAGCATCACAACAAGTACCAGCTTTGGATCGGTGTTTTGATCTGCCTGTTGAGCGGATTTGCACAATTTCTCCGTTTCAAAGAATTCAACTGGAAAAATCATTTTCGTAAATTTTCAAAACATGCGGCGATCTCGATCCTCATCGCAGGAGGTTTGACTTTTCTCACCTCGCTTTGGATCAAGGTCGTGGCCTGGCAGTATTTACTGTTGCTCTTTGCGGGGATTTTCACCGTCGTTGCCAATACGGACTATATCATTAATTTTCTAAAAGGAAATTTAAAAGTTGCGAGTTCAGCCTTTGGGCACATTGGTTTTGGGTTGATGATCGTAGGGATCATTGCCTCCGGTTTGAACAAAAAACACATTTCCACCAATCCATTTGCACAACGAGGTTTGCTGAGTGAGGATATGCTTAGTTCCAATGTTTTGTTGTTGAAAGGTATTCCGATGTATATGAGTGGTTATGAAGTAACTTATGTCAGCGATACCCTTGTGGGCAACCTGCGAAAATTCAGGGTTAATTTTAAAAAAGAAGATGATTCCGAAAGTTTCGATGTTTACCCTTCCGCGACATACAACAACCAGGTGACAAAAGTTGCGGCTTACAATCCCGATACCAAACGATACCCCGACAAGGACATTTTTACGCTGTTCATCCTGCCGAGAACGGAAGCGGATATTGAAGAAAAAAGAAAATATGAAGACAGCCTCAACTATGAGCTTTACGAGGCTTTTATCGGCGATACTTTATTTACAAAAGCGCATTATGCTATCATTGAGGATATTGAAGCGGAGCCTTTTCATCCTGACTATGAAAAAGAAAAAGGCGACCTTGCCGTTGGTGTGAAACTGTCTGTTCACAAACTGGATGCAGATACTTCCTGGCAGGTGAACCCCGTGCTGGTAGTCCGTAAGAATATGCTTTTCAGCTATCCGGCGATCATCCCTGAATTGTCGATGAGATTACGGCTTCCCGAAAAGATCTTCGAGCGATTTTTTGAACACGACAAGCTGCATTTCAGCGATTTCGTGCTCAAAGAAGGCGACCAATTTTCATACAATGGCATGGCTATTACCTTTGAAGGATTTAATACAAAACCTGATAATCCGGCATATATTCCGGAGACTGGAGATATTGCCGTGAGTGCGGTTTTGAAGGTCAGTTCTGCTGATAAATCTCAAACTTATGAGGTACAACCCATTTACCTTATCAGGGATAACCAGCCCTTCAACATGATCGATCAGATCAATGAACTTGGCCTGTATTTCCGCTTTACCGAGATCGATCCCAATAAAAAAACCATTAAGATCAGCGTAGCTTCAGAAGATGAAAGCGATGTAAAAATTCCCGTTGAAATCGCTGAAAATGCCATGCGCTCGGATTACATCGTTTTGGAAGCCATCGTTTTTCCGGGCATCAATTTCTTTTGGTTCGGCACGATCCTGATGATGTTTGCCTTTGGCCTCAGCATGTGGAACCGTAGGAAAGGAGGCAGTAAACGGTAAACGGGAAACCGGAGGCAGGAGGCGGGCAGGAAAAATGTGAACCACTATCAAACTAACCACTAACACATTAATCACTAACCACTGCTATCCCCCATGTCTGCATTTAAAAAAATAGTGATGATCGGTGCCGGAAATGTTGGCTATCATTTGGGAGTGCGGCTGTATGAAAAGGGATTTGAGATAACACAGGTTTTCAGCAGGAAAGAAAAGGATGCTAAAAAACTGGCAAAAAATACCTCCGCAAAATATACCACCAAATTTGCCGAAATACAACCCGACGCTGATCTGTATATCATACCGGTCAGCGATAATGCGATTGCCTCAGTTGCGGAGCAATTGTCCAGTATTATTCCCGAAAATGCAGTTGTGGTGCATACCTCCGGGGCTACGCCTTCAAAGACATTGAAACCTTATTTTGAAAAATTCGGGGTTTTGTATCCTTTGCAAACCATACGCATCAACAGCAAGCCTGACTTCCGTACATTGCCGGTTTGTATCGATGCCTCAGATGACAAGGTGTTGAAAAAACTTCGGAAGCTAGCTAAAAAAATTAGCTCCAAAGTTCACCGGATCGACGATCAGCAAAGGGCGGTTTTGCATGTAGCAGCAGTCTTTGTCAATAACTTTGGGAATCATCTTTTTACCATTGCAGCGGATATACTTGAAAAGGAAAACCTGCCTTTCGAGTTACTCCACCCGCTCATCCTGGAAACCGCAGCGAAGTTGAAACACCATTCTCCCACCGAAAACCAAACTGGCCCGGCAATCCGCAGCGATGAGAATACCATCAAACGACATCTCGAATTTTTGGAAAAATTCCCCGAATACCGTGCGCTTTATTTGGCATTTTCAAAAAGTATCAATCCAAAATTTGGTCATCTCGAATAATTTTATTTATTTAGGGCTTTCAATTTACCTATCAGTCGCAATACAATTTCCTCCGCTTATATTTTTTATGAGATGCTCAGGTGACAGTTGACCTGCGTCGTTTTTTTACTGAAGTATTTTATGCTACGGCTTCAAAATATTGTTTAACCTTTTTTGTTCATTTTAATCATAACTTTTCACTACACACTATCTGAACTTCTTTTTTAAAGGGAAGAGAGAAGTCAGGAAGTATAAAACAGCATCTTGTTTCAAGACGGATTCTTTTTATACTATTTTAACCCGGCAATTGTGGGGTGACCAAAAGCTTAACAACCGTCGATATTTGATTTGTTACAAAGCGTGTAAGGCCTTTGAGTGTAATACTTGTGAGGAATTAGGAGGCTAACTTGGCAGCGTTGAAACGTTAGAACATTTTATATAAATCCTTATCACGCTGCCGCACTTCATCAATTATTCTTCAAAGGCCAGGATCACAAGCGGACAAATGTTGTCTGTTTGATACCATAAGCATGAAACTGGTGTAAGCCGGTATTTTTTCAATGCGATTTTGATCCCATCCCAAAAACTGTGGTCAGCGGAAGTTAAGCCAAACCAAAAAGCTGTAAAGCGCATCAACAATTGTTTTTGGATGTATTCTTTGCCTTGCAGCTTCTTGGTGGGTGTCGTTTATTTTTTTTCAGCAATTAATTACAAGATCCTAACCCAGGATATACCCCTTCCGGCTACTTTGGCCGGGGGGGTATCATTTTTTATATCAACCGCTATTTTGGGAGGATTTATTAGTTTTGTAATGTCAAATCTATATTTCAGTCATGCGAATTATCGGGCATATCGGCCATTCCATTCTCAAGATCACCGTCTTCAAAACAGACAATAAATTTTCCGTAAAATTTGAGAGCAACCTGTTTGAACAAACTTATAAATTCCGGGAATCCGACCGGATCGCTTCGCTCGAAGATATTCAACGACTCGTGGACGACGATTTCATCGATTCGGTTCTCGAAATTTTCAAAAACATGAACAGCCTGAAAAACAAAGCCATGCAACGCAATTCACCGGAAATCGAAGGGGATGATTTTGAAGAGATCGTGTGAGGGAATCTTTTCCGCTAAGCTTGACAGATCATTTTTTTTGAAACCAAGATCAGGCCTGGCCGATTGACACTTTTCAGTTCTTCCTGTCAAACCTGCTTCATTGACAAACTCACCCTTTTTCTGACTTTATCAATTTCCAACACCTTCACTTTTACCTCTTGTTGCAAACTCAGCACATCCGCCGGAGATTTGATGAATTTATTGGTAATCTGCGAGATGTGCACCATTCCGCTTTCTTTGATGCCGATGTCAACGAAAGCGCCAAAATTGGTGATGTTGTTAACAATACCTGGCAAAACCATTCCCACTTCGAGATCGTCAATACTGCTGATGCTGGCAAATTCAAAGGCTTTCGCTTCTCCGCGAGGATCAAGCCCGGGTTTTTCCAGTTCAGCCAAAATGTCTTTTAACGTTGGCAACCCAATCTTTTCAGAAATGTAATTTTGCAAATTGATCTTTTTGCGCAATGCCGCATTTTCAATCAGTTCTTTAACCGAAGCATTCAGATCATCAGCCATTTGCTGCACGATGTGATAACTTTCCGGATGTACCGCAGTGTTGTCCAGCGGATTTTTGGAAGCGCTGATGCGAAGGAATCCGGCGCTTTGTTCAAAGGCTTTTTCTCCCATCCGCGGTACTTTTTTAAGTTCGTTCCGGGATTTAAAAGCGCCATTTTCAGTACGATAAGTCACAATATTTTGTGCCAGCATGGGGCCAAGCCCTGAAACATAATTTAAAAGGTGTTTGCTCGCCGTATTGAGGTTGATGCCAACGGAATTGACACAGCTTTCCACCACGCGATCGAGGCTATTTTTCAATTGATTTTGGTTGACATCGTGCTGGTACTGGCCTACGCCAATGGATTTTGGATCGATTTTAACCAACTCGGCTAGGGGGTCCATCAATCGCCTTCCAATCGAAATCGCCCCCCTGACGGTCAGATCCAAATCCGGAAATTCTTCGCGCGCAACTTCCGAAGCGGAGTAAATCGAAGCGCCGCTTTCGTTGACCAAAAACAATTCAACGGGCTTTTTAAAATTACATTTTTTACAAACCGACAGCGTTTCTCTGCCTGCCGTTCCATTGCCGATTACAACGGCTTCGACCTGAAATTGATCAGCCAGTGATTCCAGCTTTTGGATGGATTCGTATTCCTGCGCCTGCGGGGGATGCGGAAAAATGGTGGTATAATGCAAAAGTGCACCGCTTTCATCAAGACAAACTATTTTGCAACCAGTCCGGAATCCCGGATCAATTGCCAAAACCCTTTTCTGTCCCAAGGGCGCCGCCAGCAACAATTGCCGCAGATTTTCTGCAAAAACATCAATGGCCTCCTTATCTGCTTTTTCTTTGGAAAGATTTCTAAACTCATTTTCAATCGAGGAAGAAAGCAACCTTTTATAACTATCCGTCACCGCTTCTTTGACCTGATCGGTTGCTTTTCCCTGGCCTTTCAGGTAAAGTTTTTCCAAATGATAAATCGCTTCTTCTTCGTCAGGAGCGACGCTGACCCTTAAAATCCCTTCTTCTTCACCGCGCCGGATAGCCAGCAAACGATGGGAAGGGCACTTTTTTAAAGGCTCTTCAAACTCAAAATAATCGCTGTATTTCGCACCATCTTTTTCTTTCCCTTTGGCGATTTTAGAACGGATCACTGCGCCGCGATTAAAGGAAATCCGTGCAGTATTTCTCGCTTTTTCGTCTTCATTGATCCACTCTGCAATGATGTCGCGGGCGCCTTGCAATGCTTCCTCAAGCGTCGGAACCTCATCGGTCAGGAAGCCGGCAGCCAGGTTTTCAATGTTTTGATTTCTCTGTTCAAAGATTGCATTTGCAAGGGGTTCGAGGCCTTTTTCTTTGGCAGCGGACGCACGGGTTTTGCGCTTTTTTTTGTAAGGAAGGTAAAGGTCTTCGAGTTCCGTCAGGTTGTAAGTTGACACTATTTTCCGGCGGAGTTCATCGGTTAGTTTTCCCTGCTCTTCGATGGAGTTCAGAATGCTCAACCGGCGCTTTTCCAGTTCCTCCAGTTTGTGTATAAGGGTTTGAATTTCGCTGATCTGCACTTCGTCCAAAGAGCCGGTGGCTTCTTTTCTGTAACGGGCTATAAAAGGAATGGTAGCGCCTTCACCGAGTAATTCAGCAGTGTTTTGCACTTTTTTATAAGCAATTGAAAGTTGATCCGAGATGATCTGAAAATGCTTTGCCTCCATAGTTTTTGATTGAATCAGCGCAAAGGTAGGATAAATAAGGCAAAATTAGTTTTGCTCGTCGCAGCAGGTTGATATTTATAAACTCCGGGAATCCGACCGGATCGCTTCGCTCGAAGATATTCCAAAAACTCGTTGACGATGATTTCATCGAAGTTGTTCTCGAACCCGAAGCCATCAGAATTTATTTAAAACCATCAAAGGTTTTGGTATCACCATTTTTCAATTATAAAAAAGAAGATTTTGAATAAGGAATAAAAAAAGTCGGACCGGCTTTCGCCGATCCGACTTTGCTTTAAAATTAACTTGGGAATCCTTGTAGTTAGCTGCCACACATGATGCAATCGGGATCGTCCAGATTGCAGACCTGCCCCTGTGCAGCTTCCAGTTCAATTTGCGGGTCAGTGGCGGAAGTAGTATGAGTAGTTGAGGGTCTGCCGTCGATGCCGGAGTTTGATTTTGTGGTACCGTCGGCAGATTTGGTTACCACCCGTTGATGTTGTTCGTCGAGGGTAAACTTGATCGGATCGACTGCGGCTTTTGAACGTAGGTAGTACATCCCCGTTTTCAGGCCTTTTTGCCAGCCGTAAAAGTGCATGGAAGACAGTTTGCCGAAGTTCGGATTTTCAACAAATAAATTGAGGCTCTGGCTTTGGCAGATAAAAGCGCCGCGGTCGGCGGCCAGGTCGATGATCACTTTCTGGCTGAGTTCATAGGCGGTTTTGTAAAGGTCTTTCAACTCCTGCGGAATGCCCTGGATATTTTGCACCGAGCCGTTGGCAGCCATCAGTTGCTGTTTCATTTGTTCATTCCAAATCCCCAGGCTGATGAGGTCTTTGAGCAAATGTTTGTTGACAATAATATATTCACCGGAAAGTGTCCGCCGGGTATAAATATTAGAAGTATAAGGTTCGAAACATTCGTTGTTGCCCAGTATTTGCGAAGTGGAGGCAGTAGGCATCGGAGCCAGCAACAAGCTGTTGCGGATACCATGTTTTTTGATGTTTTTTCGCAACCCGTCCCAATCCCAACGGTCGGTCGGTGTAACGCCCCATAAATCAAACTGGAATTCTCCTTTGCTGATCGGGGAACCCTCGTAAGATTCATAGTGGCCGTCTTTGGCAGCGATTGCATTGGATTCGCTAAGCCCGGCAAAATACAGGGTTTCGAAAATTTCTTTGTTCAGCCGCCGTGCTTCGGGGCTGTCAAATGGATATCCCATCAGGATGAAAGCATCCGCCAGCCCCTGCACGCCAATGCCAATCGGGCGATGCCGCATATTGGAATTGTAAGCCTCCGGGATCGGGTAATAATTGACGTCGATCACCCGGTTCAGGTTTTTAGTCACTACTCTTCCAATTTCGTAGAGTTTATCGAAATCAAAAGTTTTGTTTTCTACAAATTTGGCTAGGTTAATTGAAGCCAGGTTGCAAACGGCGACTTCATCTTTCGAGGTATATTCCAAAATCTCCGTACAAAGGTTACTGGAACGGATCAATCCCAGATTTTTCTGGTTTGATTTTCTGTTTGCGGCATCTTTGTATAAAATATACGGCGTTCCGGTTTCGATTTGCGATTCCAAAATGGAAAACCAGATGTCCTGGGCTTTTACAACTTTTCTGGCTCTGCCTTCCTTTTCGTATTTGTGATAAAGGGCTTCAAATTCACCGCCGTAACATTCGTCGAGGCCCGGGGCTTCGTTGGGGCAGAACAAAGACCAATCGCCGTCGTTTTTAACGCGCTCCATAAAAAGATCGGGTATCCACATGGCGTAAAACAAGTCGCGCGCCCGCATTTCTTCTTTGCCGTGATTTTTCTTTAGTTCCAGAAAATCGAGGATGTCGGCGTGCCAGGGTTCGATGTAAACTGCGAAAGCGCCCTTGCGTTTTCCGCCACCCTGATCGACATACCGGGCTGTATCGTTGTACACCTTGAGCATCGGGATGATGCCATTGGAAGTGCCGCCGGTACCTTTGATATAACTGCCTTTTGCGCGGATATTGTGGATGCTGAGGCCAATGCCTCCGGCAGATTGAGAGATTTTTGCGCAGCGGGTCAGTGTTTCAAAAATACCGGAAATGCTGTCTTCGGTCATACTCAGCAAAAAACAGGAGGATAATTGAGGCTTCGGTGTTCCAGCGTTGAATAGTGTGGGGGTAGCATGAATAAACCATTTTTCAGACATCAGGCGGTAGGTTTCTACTGCCGATTCGATATCTTCTCCGTGGATACCGAGTGCGGCGCGCATGAGCATGTGTTGTGGTCTTTCCACTACTTTGCCGTCCATTCTCAAAAGGTATGACCGTTCAAGGGTTTTAAATCCGAAATAGTCAAAACTATAATCCCGGTCGTAGATGATGGCTGAGTCGAGGGTGTCCTTGTGTTTTTTAATCAACTCATAGGTTTCATCGCTGATGAGACCAGCTTTGTCGCCGGTTTTCGGATCGATGTAATTGTAAAGATCTTTCATGGTTTTGCTGAAAGACTTGTTGGTGTTTTTGTGGAGATTCGATACGGCGATCCTTGCAGCCAACAGGGCGTAATCGGGGTGTTGGGTTGCCATTGTTGCCGCAGTTTCAGCCGCGAGGTTATCCAGCTCGGTGGTGCTGACGCCATCGTACAATCCTTGGATTACCTTTTTGGCAATCTCAATGGAATCGACGTACTCCTGCGAGAGGCCGTAGCAGAGCTTTTTGACACGCGCGGTGATCTTGTCAAAACTTACGTTTTCGCGCTTGCCGCTTCGTTTGATTACTTGCATAAGAGATTTCGAGTTTAGGGATTAAAAATTTTGCTTAAAAAAATCGCGTTGCTTTCTCATTAATTAGTTTCTGGTTTCTGGTTCAAAGTTTCTAGTTTTCCCGACCACGCCGATGGCAGTGGCACGCGTGTCGGGATTTCTAGTTTCTAGTTCGTAGTTTCTGGTTTCTAACCACTAACCACTAATCACTAACCACTAACCACTTTTTTTAAAAATCCTCATCCAGCGAGAATACCTGTTTCTCGCGATCGGTCATAACGCCGGATTTCTGGTAATCGCCGACGCGTTTCTCGAAGAAATTGGTTTTTCCTTGCAGCGAGATCATATCCATCCAAGGGAAAGGATTTTCGGATTTATAAACCTTTTCGTTACCCAAAGCCACGAGGAGCCTGTCGGCGACAAATTCGATATATTGACACATCATATCCGCGTTCATGCCGATCAATTTTACGGGAATAGCGTCGGAGACGAATTCCTTTTCAATGGTTACGGCATCGGTGATGATCTCCTTGATCGTTTGCTTGGGAAGTTTATTGACGACGTGGTTGTTGTAAAGGTCGCAGGCAAAATCGCAGTGCATTCCTTCATCCCGTGAGATCAACTCGTTGGAGAAGGAAAGCCCGGGCATCAGGCCTCGTTTTTTCAACCAGAAGATGGAGCAAAACGAACCGGAGAAGAAAATGCCTTCCACCGCTGCGAAAGCGATCAGCCGCTCCTGGAAGCTGCCGTTGTTGATCCAACGCAAAGCCCAATCGGCTTTCTTTTTTACGCAATCGAGGTTTTCAATGGCATGAAAAAGATAGTCTTTCTCTTTGGGGTCTTTGATGTAAGTGTCGATCAGGAGGGAGTAGGTTTCCGAATGGATATTTTCCATCATGATCTGGAAACCATAGAAGAATTTGGCTTCGGTATATTGCACTTCGCTCACAAAGTTTTCCGCGAGGTTTTCGTTGACGATGCCGTCGCTTGCCGCAAAAAACGCGAGAACGTGTTTTATAAAATGGCGTTCGTCATCATTCAATCTGTCCCAGTCAACAAGGTCTTGCGACAAATCGATCTCCTCTGCTGTCCAGAAGCAGGCTTCCGATTTTTTATACCAGGCCCAAATATCGTTATGTTCGATTGGAAAGAGTACAAACCGGTTAGGATTGTCTTGCAAAATGGGTTCATTAACTACACTCATAACTAAATTGTTTTAAGATTTTGAAATAATTTGTTTCTCCTCGCCTGCCTTCCGGATCAATGAAAAATGATTGGTCGGGCAAGTGCCATTTGCATAGTTTCTCTAATCAAAGACACAAAAAACAGGATGCAGTTGATTGGTCAACTGATCTGGGTGTTGGTAAATTCTAATATCTGAGTGGTGACTTCCCTTCCTTGTTTTTTAGCCTTGCGGAGCAAAAAGACGGGTTATAGTGTTTCACTCAAAGTAGCTTCCATTTTGGATACACAAAATACGAACATAAGGAGAAAAACGAAGGACAAGTTACCAACATCGTGTGGATAAATAATCTAACTGATTGATTTGCAAAGGTTGGCTGTTTGTCGTAAGTTATCCACAATGTGGATAACTTTTATGTGGAAAACATTTCGGCGCTGGTTCAAGTCGATGAAATTCAGGAAATTAACCTTTCAAAATAGTCTTTTTCTCCTAAACCACATTGCCAATAATGAACTGACGGCAATGGAAAAAAGCAAGATAAAATAGAAGGAGTTTTCGTTTTTCTCAAAAGGTAAACTCACGTTCATGCCGTACAAGCTGGCAAACAGGGTGGGCACCATCAAAATGATGGTGACGAGGGTCCAGCGCTGGATAACCATATTCAAATTGTTTGAAATGATAGAGGCGTAAGCTTCCATCGTCCCGTTGAGGATATTGGTGTAAACATTTGCCATTTCGAGTGCCTGGCTATTGTCGATGATGATGTCTTCGAAAAGGTCAGTGTTCATTTCATCAGTTCTGAGTTGCAAAAAATCGGTTCTTTTGATTTTCAATTTTAGCAACTCGTTGGAACTCAAGGTGTTTACGAAATAAACCAAACTTTTTTCAATATTGAGCAACTGCCGAAGCTCTTTATTCCGGCTTGAATCGTACAATTCCTTTTCGATGAGGTTGCGTTTCAGGTTCAGTTTTTTCAGGCAGTTCAGAAAACGATAAACGTTTTGTTCCATGATCTGCAATACGAACAATTTCTCATCGGAGGGGTTGAAGTTTTTAACTTTATCATTCAAAAACAACTCTAAAACGGGGTTTTCAAAAGAGGCTATCGTAATGATATGATCCGGTGTCAGTATGATCCCGATAGGCACAGTGAGGTAAATTGCCTCGTTTTGCTCGCTGGTTTCGTTGAGAATGGGTGTGTTGAGTACGATCAGCCTGACGTCTTCTTCCACCTCGTACCTGGAGCGCTCGTCAATGTCCAAAGAGTCGGTGAGGAAGTCGAGCGGAATATCGAATTGCTGGGCGAAGGCTTCCAGTTCTTCATTGCTAAATGGAGGCGAAATGTTTATCCAGCAGGCGGGTTCCGGATTCTGCAATGCAATCAGTTGTCCTTTCACTTTTGTGTAAAATCGAATCATTGCCGGATGATTTCATTTGAGATAATTTAAACCAAGGAGCGGATTTAAAAAATTCCGCAACTTGAAATAATTAATTAATTGACAAAAATGAAAATTAAAAACACTGGTTTCAGCATCATTTTTCCAGATTCCACTACAAACTTACAATATTTTTTCTTTTCCGAAACCAAAAAAGATTCAAACCAAACAGTATGTCTTACAAAATGGATAGCTACAGGATTTCACAAGCAGTTGTCTGATTTTTAGAAGAAACCGCTTACAAATGTAAGGTAAAATGGGGTGGGGAAGATGTAAAGTTTTCCACATAGTTTCCACAAGGTCAAAACCTCAACTCCGCGTCGAATATCCCGGTGAAATCCGGAGCAAATGGTGAAATCAAATTAGCAAATCAGCAAATTAGCAAATCAGCAAATCAGCACCAATCTCTTACTTAAACCGGATAGCCTTCACCGGAGAAATGCGGGTGACCAGATAAGAAGGGATAATCAAAAATATGAGCGTAATGATTAAAGTACCCAGGTTGAGCGCGATGACAGACAACCAATTGAGTTCTATTGGAGCGACTGAAAGGTAATAATCCGCTTCGGAAAGCTTGATCAACTCAAAATGATCCTGGATAAAACAAATCGAAAGCCCAATGAGATTGCCCCAAAACAAGCCGATACAGATAATGTAAGCCGCGTAATAAAGAAATATTTTGCGAATGCCCCAATTGGTATATCCCAGCGCCTTGAGGGTCCCGATCATGTTGGTTCGTTCGAGGATGAGGATCATCAGCGCGGTGACCATATTGATGATCGAAACGATGATCATCAGCGCAAGGATCACGATCTCGTTAATGTCCTGCAATTCAAGCCATTCAAAAATGCTGGGCGATTTTTCGCGAATGGTTTGGGAGTAAAGATCGTTGGGGATCTCCTCCATGTAAATATATTCGTTGATGGGGTTCAGGTCGCCGATGTGGTCGATAAACACTTCGAAGCCGCCTACCTGGTTTTCCTCCCAATTGAGTATCTGCTGCAACACACGGATGTCAACTATGGCAAATTTCTGATCGTATTCCTCCAGGCCGGTTTTATAAATCCCCGAAACATCAAATCGCTTTTGGACCTGATCATTGTCTTTAATAAAATGCACCACGAGCCGGTCGCCCACTCCAAGGTTTAATCTGTCGGCGGTTTGCCTCGAAATCAAAATGTCTCGAGAAACAGTATCAGCCAAGGTCAGCTCTTTTCCCTCCTTCAAATAAGCTTTCAGGTTTTTCCAGTTGTAGTCTTTACCGATCCCTTTTAAAATGATCCCTTCGATCTCATCTTTTGTGCGGATAATTCCCGGCAGGGTGGCGAAAACCTGGATGTGATTGATGCCTCCTTCAGTTTGTTTTTCTACAAGCCTGTCGTAAAAAGTAATTCCAAGAAATTTCGGATGATCTAAATAATTTACGTGCGAAATTGTGCCCAGCGATGGGTAGAAGTCCTGATCGATGTTGACAGGAAAAGCTTCCATAGTATTATTCACACCGGTATCCATAATGTGAATATGTCCCCAAAATCCGAAAATTTTGCTGCTGATCTCGTTTTTAAAACCGCGGATCAATGATGTGGCAACGATCATTACCGACACACTAATCGCAACTGCCACTATTGCAATCCGGATGATCAGCCTCGAAAACGATCGCTGCCCTGATCCGGCTACCTTCCGCGCTATGAAATAATCAAGATTCAAAATTAGATTTCAGATTTTAGATGTCAGACTTCAGACTTTAGACGCCAAAAGATATCACGCAAAGGTGCAAAGGCGCTAAAGTGAACAGTGAACAGTGAACGGATCACAGCAACTAGCAACCGGATACCGGATACCGGACACCAGCAACCTGACGCCACAAAATATAAACTTACCCGGAACTTTCAATACTCCATTCCCGCAATCAAAAAAACATATTTTTCACAATCCCGTTTTTTGATACCTTTGGGATTTTAAAAATTGACAAACTTATGAATTTTGTTGAAGAACTTCGGTGGAGAGGGATGATCCATGATTTTATGCCTGGCACCGAAACTTTGCTTGAAAGTAAACCCATCTCCGGATACATCGGTTTCGATCCGACCTCTGATTCGTTGCATATCGGCAGCCTGGTTCAGATCATGACTTTGGTGCATTTTCAGCGGGCAGGCCACAAACCTTTTGCCCTCGTGGGGGGAGCCACCGGGATGGTAGGCGATCCCAGCGGCAAGTCGGCAGAAAGAAATTTGCTCGACACCGAAACCCTCAACCGGAATGTCGAAGGGATCAAAAACCAGTTGATGCGATTCCTCGATTTCGATTCCGGTGATACTTCCGCAGAAATGGTCAACAATTATGACTGGTTTGAAAATATGAACTTTCTCGATTTTATCCGCGATGTAGGAAAACACATCACTGTAAATTATATGATGGCCAAAGAGTCGGTCAAGCTGAGGCTGGAAACCGGGATTTCATTTACAGAATTTTCTTACCAACTGGTTCAGGGTTACGATTATTTCTGGCTTTTCAAACATAAAAACTGCAAAATCCAGATGGGCGGCTCGGATCAATGGGGCAATATCCTGACCGGCACCGAACTGATCCGCAGGAAGGACGGCGGAGAAGCTTTTGGTTTAACCACCCCTTTAATCAAAAAAGCAGATGGTACCAAATTCGGAAAAACCGAAGGCGGCAATATCTGGCTCGACAAAAACAGAACCTCGGTGAGGGATTTTTACCAATACTGGCTCAATGCCTCCGATGAAGATGCCTCCAATTACATCCGCATTTTTACACTGTTTTCAAAAACAGAAATTGAAAATCTGGAAAAAGAACATGGAAAGGATCCGGGAAAAAAGTTGTTGCAAAAAAACCTCGCAAAAGATATTACTGTGAGGGTTCATGGCGAACAGGAATTTGCTGCGCTCGGCCTCGACAACAATATCATGTTTGATAAAAACATTGGCAAAACCGAACTGGCAGCAATGGATGAAAACGCATTTACCGCTGCGGTGCAATCTTTTCATCAAATTGAGTTGGACAGCCCCTTCGATCTCAGCGAAATTAACCTCCTTGACTTTTTAACAACGGCCACAGGAAACCGGATATATCCATCAAAAAGCGAAGCCACGAGAGCTTTGGACCAAAATGCCGTTGCTATCAACAAAGTCAAAATTTCGAAAAATTACGAACTCGGAAACCACGATCTGTTGCATCAGAAATTCATCATCGTTTCAAAGGGAAAGAAAACGCATTTTGTGGTGATGTGTTAATGTGTTAATGTGTTAATGTGGTGATGTGTTAATTTGTTGATTTGCTAATTTGTTGATTTGCTGATAACCCCTACATTCATGTCGGGGTCACACGTTTGCTGATCACGCCTTGCGTCCTGCCTGCCGAGGCACGCAGGCTGGGACAAGTTATGTTGATTTGTAAATATATACGGGGATCATTATAATACCATCCCAACATGATTTCTTATCAGCTTTAGAAAATCAGGTTTGAAAAACAGCGCTGTCTTGTAAATATTTTACTTTTTCTTTCAAAATTTGCAAACAAAGGTCAATCGTACTTAAATGCGTTCGGAAACACAACACTGCTAACCTTATCCAATAAACTCCATCGATTGTTGTGGAAGAAAGAAATACCCTGCCATCCTGCCTGACCAATTCCACCAGCCTTGCATTGAATTCATTGGCATTTCCATTTTCCGGGATATACCTGTAAATCGCCACAGATAACTCAGGTTCCGGGCCTACTTCAAAGCCCATTTTCTGAATCTCAGTATAAAAATAACGACAGAGGCAGAGCTTCTCCCGGATTGCAGCCCTGAACGGTTTTAAACCAAAAAGCTGCAATGGCAACCACATACGCAGGCCGCGAAAATGCTTGGTGAGTTCGGGCGACAGGTTTGCCGGAGAAGGTTCATCTGCTTCGACGATCACATCCTGCATGTAGCTGGCCTGGTAATTATTCGTGAACTGAAGGGCTTCGACATTTTTGATCAAAACTGCTCCTGTGCCATAAGCTAAAAACAAGCCTTTGTGCGGATCGATGGTGATGGAATCCGCTTTTTCCAAACCTTTAAAAGCATCTTTGACCTCATCGGCGAGTACAAAAAAACCGCCATAAGCCGCATCGATATGATACCACAGGCCAAAACGCTCAGCCACTTTCGCCAGGTCATCGAGCGGATCGATGGCTCCGGTATCAGTGGTGCCGGCAGAAGCAATGAGCAAAAAGGGTTTGAAACCATTTTTCAGATCATTTTCGATGGCATTTTCCAAAGCCGCAGCATCCATCCGGAAATGGTTGTCAACGGGAATATAACTCAGCTTCGCTTCGCTCAACCCTGCTATTCTCACCGCTTTTTGTATGGAATGGTGCGCCTGATGTGTCAGGTAAATAACAGCGTTTTCGATGTCCCTTGATTTAATTTTCATGGAATCTCTGGCCGTAGTGATGGCCATAAGATTGGCGATCGAACCGCCGGAGGTGAGGTTGCCCAGAGCTGTTTTGGGAAAACCTACGATATTGCACATCCAGCGGAGCAGCATATTTTCCATCCTGACAGCGCCGGGGCTTGCGAAAAAAATGCCCGAATATCTATTGGTTACATCAGCCAGGTAATCTCCCAAAGCCGTAGGGAAAATGCCGCCGCCGGGAATATAAGCCAAATGCCCTCCCGAAGCCGGGTTGAGCGCCGGATAATCGACGTTTTTTTCTATAATGTCCAAAAGTGTTTCTATTGATTTCGGAGCTTCGGAGATTGGGAAATCGAGCAGTTTTTTACCTTTCTCATCATCGACCTGGAATGCTTTCAACTCTTCGATCTTATCCAGAAATTCATTTGCATAAGCCTGAACTGCGCCGTTCCAGTCATCTCTTTGAATCCGGCTAGGCTCCAGCATTCGCGCTTCGGATTCCAGTTGTTTTATTTTTTCGAGCATGTGTAAAAAGCCTGGTTTTGTTTTGTGGAAATGGAATATTGAAAATAGCAGGGTTTCAATCTGCAACCTCTCCGGTTTTCATTTCTGTTTATAGATAAAAGAAAAACGTTATATTTGAAATTTTGCTCCCGGAAGCTTCGTAAAATTCGAAATACCTTACTTTGTGTAAATATGGGAAAATTTAGATTTATAAAAAGATTTTTGACCTGTTCTGTTTTGGCAATACTGTTTTTTGTGCCAAACCGGAATGGGCTTGCGCAGATCGTTCAAAAATTTGAACTGAACTATGCCGGCGTCCGCCTCAAGGGGCAGGTCGATATTGAGGTAAAGATCGTGGATTCAGACCGGGCTGCCATAAACAATCCGCTCTTCTTTTCCAATAATAAGATCAAAGCCAATGTTTCGAAATACAAAAAACCAGCGCTGGTGGTTGAGTTCTCCAACCTGGAATTTGAAGCCCCTGCCAGGCTGAAAAGAAGACTTTCGTTAGAAATCAATTCGCCTTCATCCCCGAAAGGATTTGAACATAAAGCACAGCCTTTGTACCAACCTTTTAAAACGGGTGAACAAAGAAATTACACTTATGAAATTTCACCCGCTGACACGGTATTGACCGGAGCGATGAAATTTACATTTGCAGCGCTGGTGATCGATGGAAAGCGTTACAAGTTGAAAAACAATGAGTTACAATTGCTTTTAAATATTATACCGCCACCAGTATTTCCGGAGGATGCTTCTGACGATGAACTTTGGAATATAGCTACCAAACTGAACTCTGTAAACGCTTACAAAACTTATATCGAAAGATTTCCGGACGGAAAATCGGTGCGGAAAGCCAGAACATTTCAACGGGAACTGATCGCCAACCCGCCAACTGTTTCACAGCCGTCATTGATCACTACCCAGGAGCCTGTCATTTTAAAAAATGAACAACGCGAATGGCGAAAAATAAAAAGCACAAACAAGATCGACGCATTCAACGAATACATCAAATCATTTCCCAAGGGTGACCACGCCGAGGAAGCACAGCAAGCAATCCGGTCTATTTCGGATTCATTGAATGCACACATCCGGAGATCGACGGAAAGCGAGGTCATGGGGCGGTTGGTCTATCACATCGAAGATACCATGATTGTTGGGTTGACCTACCGTGTCAGGCTGGAGATCAGCGCCGATACCACTTCTCATTTTATTGAAAAACTGATCGCCACCGTTGAAGAATTTTCGGAGCAACCGGAAGAATTGACCACAGAGATCATCCAGATCGGCAAAACCATGCGGGCAAAACTCGAAGAAAGCAGCCAAGAAGGAAACCGCAATTTTCACATTCATCTGTTCGGTGAAAGCAATGAACGGGAGGTTGATCTGTATTCCGACAAATCGACGGTGTGGGAATGGAACGTAACGCCTTTGAAAACCGGGCGGCATCCCTTGCATTTCACCATCGAGATCGTCACCATCAAAAATGGTGTTGAAAAGCAGGCGGTTCTTCCGGTTTATGACAGCGAGGTCACCATACTTTCACGGTCGCTTTTTGAAACCTACAAGATACAGTTCATCGCCGGAGGCATCATTGGCTTGCTGCTCATCGTGGTGATGTGGTTAGTGTTTAAAAAGAAAAAAGCCGTGGATGCGCAAAACGATCTGGACCAGTTGGTTAAAACCAATCCGCTGGAGGGCGCTGTTGCACTGATCGAGGAAGATAAAGTGAGAGAAGCCCTGAATGTACTTGACCTTTATTTTAAAACAAACGACCCTGAAGCCGTGCAGGAAATTATCCTTTTAAAGTCGCGGCTGTCTAATATTTCAAATAACCTGCGAAAAGCGACCATCAGCAAGGAAGCCGCATCAACCGAAATGAACAGCATCAAGCTGGCTGCCCTCCACCTGATCGAGCGTGTGGAAAATAGAGGTTAGAAGTTAGAGGTTAGCAACCTGAAACTTGACACCTGACACCAGCAACTTCAAACTTTCATTAATCCCACCTTTTGCTAAAATGCGACAAAAAACGACTGAAAAGTGATTGTTGTGTTACCTTTACTATTCAGAAAAAACATGTAGCTTGAATCCTCGACCTGAATGGCAGGGTGTTGGAAGAAAGAACTTTTGAAAACATAAAATATGAAAAAACTAATTTTGAGTTGAGTAAATTTGCAAGCGGAACTTATTTTTTACAATTTGTTTCGCAAGCCGGGGTCAGCACCGGGCGCTTCATCGTACACCATTGATCGTTTAAAAAAAAAATTGAGATGTTACAGTCGCTACACTACAGAATACTATTATTGTCAGGGATGGTTTTTTTCAGCGCCGTTGCGATTGGTCAACCGTCAAATGACAATTGCCAGAATGCCTTTCATCTACAGATCGCCCCTGACGAGGCTTCCTGCCAGCTTATTTCGGCTACTACGGTCAATGCTACACCTTCGGCTTTTCCGAATAATGTTTGCTCCGGGATTTCATTTGCTGATGACGTTTGGTTTTCCTTTACTACCGGATCTCCGGTTGCGGAAGGAGCAGTGATCATCCGTTGTTATTTTTCAGAACCTTTTGCTGATGTACCCTCCGTCGGGATGGCGGTTTACGAGAGTTGCAATTTCAGCGCACAGCCGCTCGATTGCTTTTCCACTGCCGATCCGGAAAGAAACGAGATCGTCTTGTTTTCCGGCTCTTTGATACCAGACCAAACCTATTACGTTCGCGTGTGGTCCACTCCGGGAATGAATGAAAATTCGGGCACTTTCCGCATCTGCGCTTTCCGTCAAGCGCCCTCCGACGATGTGGTGCTGTGGGGAGATGATCCGGGGGAAGGCGATTTCGATGGCGGTATGAATGGTTGGACATCCGTTGCCATTTCGCCACCGGATACGGCTCATTGGCGATGGACAGGCTGCTCCTGCTCTGCAGGTGAACTGGATCACTCGGTGTTGAGTTCACCCACCGCGCACAATGGCGCTATGATCTTCGATGCTGATTCACTGAACTGTTGCCTGAGCAACGATCCTCCGCCGCTGATCGTGCAACAAACGGGGGAGTTGTGGTCGCCAATTATCGACTGCTCTGCTTTCCCGGCAGTAGCTTTGAAATTTTATCAATCTTACGCTGCTGTGACCAGTGCAACCTATATTGCTTACAGCACCGACGGCGGCACTTCCTGGGAAGATCCTATTGAAGTGAACAAAGACATCGGCCCAACGGAAAGAACTTACAGCCCTAGTTTTTTGCGGATACCTTTGCCGGCTGCAGCTGGGCAGTCACAATTCAGGTTTAAATTCATTTTTAGCGGCAATTTTTACAGTTGGATCATCGATGATGTACAACTGGTCTTGCTGGAAAACAACGACCTCGAGTTGACAAAAAGATCGGTGGCTATTGCCCCAAATGCCCAGTGGCCGGTCAGTCAGTTAGAGTGTTTCGGGTTCCAGGGGAATGTTTCGAATCTCGGCGCGGCCACGCAGCCCAATGTCAGTTTTAACATCAATATTTCCGATCAGGCCACCAGCGACCAGGTGTATGAAGAATCAGAAAATCTGGGTAATATCGCTCCGCAAACCACACTGGAAAACCAGGTCATTGAAGGATGTTTTACACCTGAAAACAGCATTGCTGCCTATTCCGGAGTTTATTCGGTGGATTCCGATAGCACGGATCATAGCCCGGAAACCAATTTCGCCACATTTGATTTCAACGTCACCGAAACTGTCTTTGCCAAAGAAACCGGCGGAACCACAACCTTCAATCCGGGATTTTTTGCATGGGATATTGGCGAGCCACATAGCTGGGCTTTTGGCAATTTCTTTCATATCGTGAAAGGCTCAGAAGGCGGGGAACCGGAGGTATTTGCAAGATCAGGGACTTTTTCTATCGGAAACGCAGGTGACAACAACGTAGCGGGGAAGGTTCTAAACCTGATCCTTTACAAGTGGAATGATGACTCCAACAACGACGGGAATATGGACCCCGAAGAAAGAACAAAAATTGCTTATGCCGATTACACCATCGTCGGCAATGAAAAGCCTTTAGACCTCATCACGCTTCCTTTGATAAGCTATCCCGATGGCGACCCCGAAAACCCGGAGCCTGTGGTTCTGGAATCCAACCGGGATTATGTGTTGATGCTCGAATATTCGACCACCACAACTACCGACATCGAATTTGTAGTAAGCACCGCTTACAATTATTCGGCTCAGGTAGCTCTTTCCATACAAAACGGCACGCCCAGATATGCAGCCATGTTCGGAGCAAACGGCAGCCTCGATACCACGGCTTACCAAAGCGCCAGTCCTGGTTTGAACAACGTACCAGTAGTCAGATTGCATCTTTTGGATAGCACGATCGGCACAAAAGAAGTTGTTTCCAACGATCTGTCTTTGATCCTTTCGCCAAATCCTGCAAACGGTCAATTGAGGGTAGATATAAAGACGCAGGAAGCTTTTCGCGAAGCTGCCATCAAAATTTACGATCTGAACGGAAGGCTAATGATGGAAAGACCGATTGAAAACCTGCTTTCACAAACGCTCAATTTTGATGTAAGCGGATTGACCTCCGGCGCATATTTTCTTCAGTTCATTTCAGCAAAGGCGATCAAAACCGAGCGGTTTATCATCCAGCGTTAAGTACAGTTTCCAAAAAAAAGCTATGTTTTGCAAATCACCTGACAAGAATTAGTTTTCTTGGCCGGAAAAATTATCTTTGCCCGGTGTTTTAATAATATTTGTTCCTTGTTTTGCTAAAAACATAAATTTTCCGATTGGATGGACAGTTCACAAGCGGATTTATCCGTTTTTTTGAAACCATTAAATAAAAACTATTTAAAAAATTTTACAATGAAAAAAGCATCTACATTTAAAAAGATCTCATTATTTATTATGCTGGGAGCGTTTATTGTTGTGCAAAGTACAAATGCCCAGCAGGTAGTATTTAGTGTTAGTTCTCCTTCAAATATTTCGGGAGAATATACAATGGCTGCCGCTGAATTTGGTGGAAGTTTCCCAGGATTGTGTAACAACGTGCCAGCTATCAGCGGAGAACTGGCGATTGGTGATGACGGCGATGATGAAGGCGGCACAGGTTCAACTACTGATGGTTGCCAGGCTTTGGGTGATTTGACCGGAAAAATAGCTTTGATAGACCAAAGCACATGCGAATTTGGAGAACAATGCTTAAATGCCCAAATGGCAGGTGCCATTGCCGTGATTGTGTGTAGTAATGTTTCTGACGATCCGATCGCTATGGACGAAGGTTCGGTTGGCGACCAGGTGACCATACCGAGTTTGATGCTCGGAATGACAGCTAGTAATACGATCAGGGCAGAGATACCCGGCGCAGAGGTTTATATCAATTACAAGTATAACCCATATCCCGGAACAGCCAATATCCTTTGGGGGAATTTTACGGGGCAAGGCGACTTTAAAGGCGGATTAAATGGTTGGACGACCGTGAATGACGGCGCTTGCCCTGGTTTCGACCTTTGGAGATGGAGCGATGATGCAACAGCTACCGATGGTGCGTTTTCTACGGGTGGCGGAATAAGCCAATCTGCTTCTGCATGCAACGGAGCGATGGCTTTCGATTCTGATTTTTATGATAACAACGGTGATGGTGGCAACTTGGGGAATGGCGACTGCCCGGCTCCACAGAATGGAGAATTGATATCTCCGATTATCGATCTTGCCAGTGTTGCGGGTAACGACGTAGAGGGGGTAACGCTAAGGTTCCATCAGGCAACCCGACAATTCGATAGTGATTATTACGTGGCATATAGCAATGATGGCGGAACGGTATGGGATGATACCATTCAGATCAATACGGATATCATACTCAACAGCCCACACCTGAACGAAACAAGGACAGTCAAGTTGTCTTGTGCTGATCCAAACTCTTCTAATTTCAGGATCAAATTTATTTATACTGCAAATTACTACTATTGGATTGTTGATAATGTTCAGTTGATCGAATCTCCTCCAGGCTCTGGTAATGACCTTAGATTAGGAGACGATTGGTTTGCTATTGCACCGAATGCCGTCACTCCGAGAAGCCAGGTTGAGCCGTTTAGTTTTATGACAGATGTTTATAATATTGGCGCTAACACTCAAACCGGGATCAACCTGAATGTAACAATTGAAGACGGTTCAGGAGGAGAGGTATTCAGCGATGACCTTCCCTACTTGCCAATTGTTTGCGGCGATGATATTCAGAATGTGCCGTTTAACGATTACTTTACACCAGACAACGCTGCAACTGATAATTATACTGGCATCTACTTTGTTAGTTCGGACAGCGCTGACATTGACCTATCGAACAATACTATAGAATTTACCTTTTCAACCTCGGATACAACTTTTGCCAAAGAAACTGGAATGACCCGAACAGTGCTACCTGCCGCTTCTAATTACGGTCCCGAAGAAGCGCATAGCTGGGCTTATGGCAATTACTTCTATGTAGTTGACGGAGAAGACTGGAATGCCAGTTCTGCTACCTTTGGGTTAGGCAATCCCAATGATCCGGGAATTCCCAACCGTTTGATAAACATCCAGCTTTATAAATGGGAGGAAGATGCAAATTTAGATGGGCAAATGGATCCTATTGAACGTACCAAAATCGGTTTTCACACTTATGAAATCTTAGGAAATGAAGGCTCTAGCCTTATCACTGTTCCGCTCACAGCCAACCCGGGTAGTTCGCTTGCACTCGAATCCAATTCAGCTTACGTTTTGATGGTAGAATACCAAACGAATGATCAAGTGGACTTTGCTTTGTTGGCAAGTGAAGCTTATGACTATGGCGCAATGATTTATCGTGAATTGGAAAACGGTACGACTCCTACCCCAAACACCCGATATGCAGCAATGCTCGGTGTTGCAGGTACCCTTGAGGACGAACCATACAGCAGCCTTGGTTTTGGTTGGGATATCGTACCTGTTGTCCGGTTGAATATTGCTCCACCGGTGAGTAATGTAAAAGAAACCTTAGATGATGCAAATATCATTACAATTTCTCCAAATCCAGCGGATAAAAAAATGAATGTTAGAGTTGATTTAGTTGAAACACATGATAAAGTAAATATCAGGATACTTGATGTAAATGGAAGGATGATTCAGGAGCAAATCCACAATAATATGCTCAGCCAAACACTGGAATTCACTGTAAGCGACTTTCCATCAGGCGTTTATTTCCTCAATTTCATTACGGAAAAAGGCGTAAGGACAGAGCGCTTTATTGTTCAGCATTGATATTTGATAAATTAATTTATCCTAAAAAAATAAAAAGGCTTGGCGAAGGTCGTTTTCGCCAAGTTTTTTTATTTGCTGTTTTGTTTTGCAGAAGACTTTCATTTTTTCATTTTTTATTCCTTATTTTAAAAGTTTATTTTATTTTCACTTCAAATCATTTTTCAATTAAAAACAAGGATTATGAAACTCAAATCTACATTCTCAAAGATTTCAATTTTACTCAGTTTTGGCCTTGCATTGCTTTACAACAATGCTCAGGGTCAAACCTTTTTTGAAATTACCTCTCCAGCAGGTATTTCAGGCATTTACGATATGGCGGCTGCCGGCTTCGGAGGCCCTCTACCGGGTTGTGCTGATATGACTCCGATCAGTGGAGAACTTATCATCGTTGACGATGGCGTGGCGCCTGTAACCGATGGTTGCGAAGCCATCCAGAATGACCTGACCGGTAAGATCGCTTTGATCGACAGAGGTACCTGTGAATTCGGCGTAAAATGTCTGAATGCAGAAAATGAGGGAGCCATGATGGTTATTGTTTGCAACAACACAACTGATGACATTATTACGATGGGCGCCGGTGCGGTGGGCAACCAGGTGACCATACCTGCCCTGATGATCAGCCAGGCTGACTGCGACGTCATCCGCGCTGAAGTTCCCGGTGTTACTGCTACCGTATATTGGGAGCCGATAGTGCCTTCTGATGACGTAGTGTTGTGGGATGGCGGCCAGTTTGACGGCGGCTTGGGCGGATGGACAACTAACGCACTTTCTCCCGACACTGCCATTTGGAACTGGACGCCCGATGGCCGAAGCGACAATGGAAATATTGTTCATTCTCCGACTGTTTGTAACGGCGCAGCTATCTTTGACGCCAATGTTTACCAGACAAATGCAGGTACAACTGGCCAGCCATACCCGCAATTTGCCGGAGAACTGATCTCACCGATCATCGATTGCTCAGCCTTCGAATTTGTTTCCCTGAAGTTTTACACCCATAACCTGCGGCTTAATGGCAATACTTTTTATTCCTATAGTATTGATGGCGGAAACACCTGGAGTGATCTTGTTACCATTACTACAGAAAATGTATTCACTGCCGATGAAACCAACCTCGTAGGAACGGAAATAAAACGCTATTTCATTCCTGAACTGGCTGGAGAACCCAATGTACAGATTAAATTCACGTTTAACGGCGACTATTATTTCTTTATCCTCGACGATGTTCAACTCATCGAGCCGGAAAGAAACAACCTCGCCGTGATGGATAACTTTTATGCCATTGCGCCGAATGTCATGACTCCTTACAGCCAGGTCGAACCATTCAGCTTCCTGGCAGGTATTGAAAACCTCGGTGCTGTTGAACAGCCAAATACAATGGTGAGTGTTTCCATAATTGATAATACGACAACTCAGTCCGTATTCGAGGAAGTCATATCGTATGGCGCAATGCCTGTGGCATCGCAAGATTCTATAGCCTTCTCTACTTATTTTACTCCTGACGGTTCGTTAACTACCTATCGCGGCAGCTATCAAATTTATTCGGATAGCGTCGATTTCGATGAATCCGATAATTTCCGATATTTTGACTTCGAAACCTCGGATTCTACCTTTGCCAAGGAGGTTGGCGCAACTACCTCTGTCAGACCTGCCGACAATGGGTGGGAAGATGGTGAACCACACAGTTGGGCTTTCGGAAATTCTTTCTTTGTCGTCAACGGAAGCCCTGATTGGTATGCCAGTACCGCCACTTTTGCCATTGGCACTCCTGCACCCGAATTGGTTAGCCGTCTGATCACCGTTTCTTTGTATCGCTGGGTAGCAGATACCAACCAAGATGGCATCATGGATCCGAGTGAAAGAAATAGAGTCGGTTTTAATATATATGAAATCACGGGTGACGAAGTGAGCACCGATCTTATTACTATTCCATTACTCATCCCACCAAACGGTGATCCAGGTCCTATTCCGCTCGAAGATAATGCTACCTATGTCTTAATGGTGGAATACACGACCAACGATGAAGTTAATTTTTTGATGGCCGGAGCCGAATATGATTATTTTCCAATGGTGCTCCGGTCGAATATGGATGGCCTCGATGCTACCAGGTTTGGGTATATGCTTGGCATCAATGGAGACCTCGGTGATGTAGGATACACCAGCGCAGGTTTCAACAATCCGATTGCCCCGGTTGTAAGATTGAACATTACACAGCTTACCAACGTCAAGCAGCCGCTTGACGAAAACAATATCGTTGAAATTTCACCAAATCCGGCTGCCCTGAATATCAATGTGAAAATTGACCTCGTGGAAACCCACGAGAGTGCCAACATCAGAATATTCGATATCAACGGACGATTGATGCTGGAAAGGCAGTATGATGATTTACAAAATGAAATGCTCAACTTTGATGTCAGCAACTTTACCAACGGAGCATATTTCCTGAGATATACTTCGGAAAAAGGTAGTCGTTCTGTACGGTTTATCGTGCAACGCTGATTTTTTTTATAATAGAACTTGAAAAGCCTTTCGGGAGTAATCCTGAAAGGCTTTTTTAGTAAGCTTTCTTTCGTCTCAATTTAAAACAAATACTACCTGCAAATATTATTTTTCTATTATATTTACTCTGTATGATAAATTTTTAATCACAATTTCCTAAACTAACAATCATGAAGGCAAAAATAACTTTACGAAAGTTGGCGGCCATTCCCACTATGGTTGCACTATTATTTTCTACATATTTATATGCACAACCCACAAATGATAATTGCGTCAATGCCCTTGCCGTAACCATCGGAATAGACGAAGCCTCATGCGTACCTGTTGAAGGAAGTACAGTTGACGGAACACCTTCCGCCATTCCATCCAATGTTTGCTCAGGCTCCTGGTTTGGAGATGACATCTGGTTTTCATTTACGTCAGGATCGACTGTTCCTGACGACGGCTACACCATTAAAGCGCTTTTTGGAACTGAACCAGGCGACATTATTCAAGTCGGTATGGCGCTGTATGAGAGTTGTGATGCCGATGCAATTCCTTTGGTTTGTTTTTCAGATTCTCCCGGAAGGAATACCATAGAACCTTATGGTTGTGATTTGTTGCCTGATCATACCTATTATGTTCGGATTTGGTCGGCTCCTGGAGTCAATGATAATTCGGGAACACTTCGTTTGTGTGTATTTAATGCACCTCCCCCTCCCCCTCCTCCGATAGATAATGATAATATATTGTGGGGAGACAATCCCGGTGAAGGTGATTTCGATGGTGGTTTAAATGGCTGGGCAATATCGAATGACACTTTGCATTGTGGAGCCGATTTCGATTTGTGGAGATGGGCTCCCATAGCGGCATCCATTGGAAATTCCTGCGGCAATTCAACAAGCTCATCCCCAACTTATTGCAATGGAGGCATGGTTTTTAATTCTGATGCCTACGACAGTGGCGGCGGTCCTTGTGGCGGCGGCGGCGGCCCATGTTCTGCTCCGCAAACCGGTGAACTAATATCCCCTCCCATCGACCTCTCCGGCTTTGATATAGCAGGGGTGTCTGTTAAATTTTATCAAACTACCCGTCAGTATAATAGTACTTATTTCGTATCATACAGCAATGACGACGGGGTGACCTGGATCGACAGAGAGATCAACGAAGAGCTAATAGTGAATAGCGCCATTATCAATGATTATAAACAGGTATTCCTAAAGGATGCAGATCTGAATGCTACCAATTTTAGAATTAA
>CAZKDA010000011.1:0-2602 GCA_964551455.1 uncultured Saprospiraceae bacterium | reverse complement strand
GGTATGTTGCCAATTTTTATTACTGGATCATTGACGATGTTCGATTGATCGAAACCCCAGCGAACGACCTTCAAACTGCTCCAAACAATTGGTATGCAGTGGCTCCCAATGCCGTCACTCCTGTGAGTCAGGTCGAACCCTTTAGCCACCTTGCTGACATATACAATGGAGGAGCAGTAGAACAAACCAATGTCAATTTGAATGTTACTATCGTAGATAATAATACCTCTGATGTAGTCTTCACGGATAACTTGCAATATCTGCCAATCCCCGGTGATTCTACAGTACAAAACTTGCCAATGCCGGGTTATTTCACTCCGGATGGTTCTATTCCTACCAGTTATACCGCTACTTATGAGATCACCTCCGATAGTGTTGATGCCAATCCGACAAATAATGTTCAGTCCTATACATTTATGACCTCCGACACGGTCTTTGCAAAGGAATTTGGAGGAAATAATAATTACAATCCTGCTGCGACCAACTGGGAGACTGACGAAGCGCATAGCGCAGCTTACGGCAACTTTTTTTATATCGTTGATGGAGACAACTGGGACGCATCTTCGGTTACATTCGCAGTAGGAAATGTATCTAACCCGGAGCTTGCAGGTCGTCTGCTAAAGATTTCATTGTATAAGTGGATTGCAGATACAAACGACAATGCCAGTATAGACCCTGGAGAAAGAGAGGAAGTAGGCGTAGCATATTATTCGATTGAAGGAACTGAAGCGCCAGATGATCTGATCACCGTTCCGCTTTTCTATCCCCCAGGCGTCGACCCCGGCCCGATTGATATAGAATCAAATCAGGCTTATGCAGTAATGGTAGAATACTCAACCAACGATCAGGTTGATTTCCTGATGAGAAATTCTACCAACCTCGATTTTGATTATGGGGCAATGATTCACCGCTCCAGATTGGATGGTACCAGCCTTGCAACTGCAAGGTATTCGGGACTGACCGCAACCAATGACCCGATATCCGATGCAGCATTCGGCACATTGGGTTTTGGCTGGCATGTCGTCCCTGTGGTCAGGCTGAACATTGCGGCAGTCGTGGATACAAAGGAACAACTGGATGCCGTAAACGACATCAGGATATCACCAAATCCTGCAAATAGCAGGATCAATATAAGTTTCGACCTGATCGAAAGGCAGCGGGTAACGCTCAGAATCCTCGATATCAATGGAAGACTGATTACAGAACAATCCTACAACGATGTGCAAAACGAAGTGAAGGAGATAGATATCAGCAACTTTGCAACCGGAGCATACTTCTTAGATTTTATTACGGAAAATGGCGTGAGAATTGAAAAGTTTATCGTGCAACGCTAAAAACAGAATTTGTAAAATGTAGAACCTTTGTAGAGATTTATGCTACGAAGGTTCTATTTTTTTAATAAATTTAATCATCTACTCACATAAAAATTAAAAATAATGATGAAACAACTCACTAAAAAACTATTCACTTTTTACTTACTGGTATTTGGATTTTACATGACAAATGCCCAGAATCTATTCTGGGAAGAAGACTTCTCAACTACGATGGGACTGCCAGCCGGCTGGACTACCGAAGACGCTTCCGGTGGGGACGGAGTATGGGCCTGGTGTGCAAACATGGACCAAATAACTACTTGTATCCCCAATTGGGCGCAATATTCTAACCAGCACTCAAATGACTTTTTCGCTAACTCGGTATCCAATGGCTTCGTGTTTATGGATTCTGATATTCTAAGTGAAGTCAATCCTAACCACATTGTTCGATTGACCACCGACGCGATTGACTGTTCCGGACAACCTGAAGTTTGGGCTAGATTTGAAAGCCTGATCGGAGTTTTTGGTGTACCTGCCACAAACAATGCACTGCTTCGCGTAAGCACAAACGGGACAGACTGGACAGATTTCAACATATTTGAAATATCACTTGCCGACCGCTGGTCAGATAATCCGGAAATATCTGTTATTGATATTAGTGCTGTCGCGGCAGGAGAGGCTACAGTATATTTGCAATTTTCCTGGACAGGCAACTGGGAATACTATTGGTTGCTAGATGATTTACAACTTTATGATGCAAATCCACGTCCTCCTCATGATATGCGCGTCAATGATAACTTCTATGCCATAGCGCCCAATGCATTAACTCCAGTCAGCCAAATCGAAACTTTTGGCTTTTTAGCAGATATTGAAAATGTCGGTTCGATGGATCAAACCAATGTCAATCTCAATATTACCATCGTTGATGACAGCAATTCCGATACTGTTTATACCGAAGACAAATTCTACGGAACCATTGTCGTTGATTCTTTGGCAGAAAATGATGAATTTGATGGAGAAGGATTTACACCTCCTGCGGTTCCCAATAAGTCTTATACCGGAACATATACAGTTACTGCCGATTCGGTAGATATGGTAATGGACAATAACAGTCAGAGTTTCCAGTTTTTTATATCCGATACTACGTTTGCCAAAGAAAATGGAGCAACCACGTCTATATTGCCCGCAGCAGGCAATTGGGAAGGGGAAAACGAGCCACATAGTTGGGCCTATGGCAATTACTTCTATGTGCCGAATGGTGATGGAATGTATGCAAGGACAGTTTCTTT
>CAZKDA010000010.1:30389-46575 GCA_964551455.1 uncultured Saprospiraceae bacterium | reverse complement strand
TTATAAAATTTTTGCGGAGCAGCGGTGGCAGCCGCTGCTTTTTTTTATTCCACTATGGCAAAACGTACATCGAACCTTCCATCGGTTACTTTCAATGTGTCATTGCATTCCTGGTTAATGAGAGTATACGCGAAGGTGCCAGATGCGATTTTTGAAATCGTGTCAAATTTTACGATGTCTATATCATGGATAAAATTTGTATCTAATTGGAAAAAAATATAATCACAGTTATAGTTTTCATCCCAGTTCAGCTTTATAGGATAGCTTTGATATACATTTTCTCCTTCAATATTAGCTATTGCCACTACCATGTTTTGATCAATCGAACGGTTACTATTTGTCTTCTTTGCACTAATTCCAAAATATCCGGTCAACGGATTTAAGCGTGCTTCAATTTTCCTGATCCCCGAAAACCCGGCCCCAAAAGGCACTTCAGCCACCCAAGGCTCACCATTGATATAACAGCCGAAGGTATTGCGTCCCTCGGTAGTGAGCGGCGGCATTTTCGGCTCGTCTGGTTTCATATCTACCTTGAAACAAGATGGAGTAAAACTGACCCAAAGAAGCAATAAAAGAGGGAATATCTTTTTCATAATGTGGATATTTTTATTGTTATAAAAACGGGTGGTTTTCGGCAAAGAAAACAACTTTAAAATACTAACTAAATGCACGATGGGATCAAAAAAAAGCAGTCGATAAAAAAATGTGAAAAGGAGCAGTATTCATACTTTCACTAGCTTTTCATTTTGTTTCGGCTACAAAATGCAAAAAAAAAAACTTGCTACTCAAAGTTTTTCACGAAACATTTTTGTTTTTTAACATGCGAGAGACTTCTTTTGGCGCAATGGAACACGGATAACGCGGATCGGGCGAATCTCCGCTGATTTTTTTAATAGTCACAAGTTCCGTGAAAATCCGCCTTATCAGCTTAATCCGCGTTCCATTTCAATATCCCCGATCACGCCAACCCCCTTACTCATATCGCAAAGCCTCTATCGGATCAAGCCGAGAAGCTTTGAGCGCCGGATAAAGTCCCGAAACCAAGCCGACGATCATACAAACCACGACACCGAGGAGCATCCAGGCCCAGGGGATCAGAAAACTGCCACCCATGGCAAAAGTCACGAGGTTGCCGATCAATATACCCAGCAGGATGCCCATGATCCCGCCGAGTTGGCAAATGACAACTGCTTCGGTCAGAAATTGCACCATCACATTCACACGGTTAGCGCCGATTGCTTTTCGGATGCCAATTTCCTGTGTTCGTTCGGTAACGGACACGAGCATAATATTCATCAGGCCAATCGCTGCACCAAGCAAGGTAATCAGGCCGATAGCAATGGCTGCCATACGGAATTTAACCGTATTTTCTTTCAGGATATTGATGAAACTGTCGCTTTTGAACAATTCAAAATCGTTTTCCTGGGAGGCTTTCAGCCCTCGGATATTTCGAAAGGTTCCGATGGTCATGGCTTCGGCAGCTTCCATATCTTCGGGTTTGAAGGTCGCTACGGCAATGTTGTAATTCCGGTTTTGAGAGCCGTAATAGCGTTTTACGTTCAGCAATGGCGCAAAGATCACCCGGTCTTCGTTCGCGTTGAGGCTGGAGCCTTTTGATTTTAAAATGCCAATTACTTTGTATTTGATGTTGCTGACAGAGATGGTTTTGTTGATCGCCTTTTCCGGGTTGTTGTCAAACAGCGCTTTTACAATATCCATCCCGATGATGACTTTGTTGCTGCCGCTTTCCACTTCGGTCATCGACAGATTCCGGCCATACTCGATTTCATAACCTTTTACATCCAGGAAATTCTCATCGATTCCCATGAAACGCACGTTGGGGTTGGTTTTTTCATCGAGATATTTAGCAGTAGCCAGATCAGTTCCAAAAACCCTGACCGAAACCCTCGCCGGAAAATCGAACTTTTCTTTGAATTCCATAGCCTCGTTAAAAGTAATGACTTCTGCCTGTTTAAACTGGATGCCACCGCGGTTGCCGGCCACACGGTCTCTTTTCGGTTCTATTTCAAACGAATTGGCGCCCATCCGGATCAGATTGTCCTGGAGAGAGTAAAGCGCAGCATCAATTGCCGTGAGTATCCCCACCAATGCCATGATGCCAAAGGCGATGATCAGGATCGTGAGGATGGCACGCAGCAGGTTTGACCTGACCGATTCGAGCGCTACTTTTATATTTTCTTTGATATTCATCTGTGGTTCTGTTGCAAACGGTTTTTTGGAAACTTCACATTTTAAAAAAATTACCGCGCGTAAAGCTAAAAACTCTTCCCTTCGTTTTTAAAAATAAAATTATCCGCAACTTGAGTTAAAATTAATAGAATCGGTTGGAAATCCGACAGCTATTGGATAAAAAGAATGCTTTAACAGACCGGTTTTATTTCATCAGGGGTAGAACGCGCTTTTGATCTGCAAAAGAAAATCATCGCAGATATTTGGATTGACGGCGATAAGTTCCTGCCCGAAAAGATAATCCGATCCACCTCTAAAATCCATGACCTTTCCCCCGGCTTCTTCCACGATGATGGCGCCGCCGGCCACATCCCAGGCGTTGAGGCTGTATTCGTAAAAAGCATCGAAACGGCCGCAGGCCACGTAAGCCATATCCAGCGCTGCCGACCCAAAGCGACGGACACCCCTGGTATGGTTCATAAAAAAATCCAGTGTTTTAAAAAACCCGCCGATGCGGTCATAATCATAATATGGAAATCCCGTGGCAATGAGCGAATCGCCGAGATTTTTTGTAACGCTCACGCTGATCTTTTTGCCATTCAAAAAAGCACCGCCGCCTTTCCAGGCATAAAAACACTCCTCGCGGTTGACTTCCAGAACGATTCCCAAAACTATTTCACCATGTATTTGCAAAGCCACGCTGATGGCGAAAAAAGGCAGTTGATGTAAAAAATTGGTCGTGCCGTCGAGCGGATCAATGATCCATTGAAACTGCCCGGATTTTTGTTCTACCGTTTCTTCTTCCGTAAGGAATGTGGCCTGGGGAATAAGGTCGCCAAGCCCTTTCACAAGTTGCAATTCCGCATTTTTATCGACGTAGCTGACAAGGCTGTTCAGGCTTTTAACTTCAATGGATTGGGCAGAAACTTTGCCTAATTCCTGCCTGATGAACATTCCGGTTTCGTTGACAATAGCACAGCTCTTTTGGCAAAGGATTTCCAGTTCGGTTGGTGTCATTGGATGGATTTTAGGTACAAAAATGGACATTCATTTCTGGAAAAAGAAAAGGCTGAAACCAAATTTCTGGTTTCAGCCATATTATGAACTAATAATTCACTAACAATATTCAACTTAGCCCATCTCGGCCACGACTTCGGTCACCTCAGGAACCATCCTTTTGAGCATACCTTCGATACCTGCTTTGAGTGTTACAGTCGATGAAGGGCAACCGCTGCAACTCCCTTGAAGGATCACTACGACTTTTCCTTTATCAAAATTTTTAAACTCGATATTTCCGCCATCCATTTCAACGGCAGGTTTGACGTAGGTATCGATCAGGTCTTTGATCTTTTTTACCAGTTCGGCTTCTTCGCCGGTGTATTCGTAACTTGCTCCCCGCTCAGCTTCCAGCGCTTCCATCGCCTCTTCAAAACCGTCATTGATGATGGGCTTTCCGTCTTCGATGTATTTTTTGATAAAATCTTTGGCCTGGAGCATAATGTCTTCCCAGGCGTAGTTGAATTCTTTGGTGATGGTCACGAAGTTGTTACAAATGTAAACGCCTTTCACATAAGGCAAGGCAAAGAGTGAAGCCCCCATCGGCGACCATTCTTTTGCCAGCTCTTCCTCTCTGAAGTCCGCAGTACCCTTGTAGATCATGCGGTTGGTGACGAATTTTAAAGATTCCGGGTTAGGCGTTTGCTCTGTGTAAAGCATTACCGGATTTTTGGTTGTCGTATTATTTTCCATTTTCTCTTTTTTATATATTCAGATTGCGGATAATTTTCAATCGGACTACCCGCAACCTGTGGTTATTTAGATTAATTCTACAAAGGTAACATTAATTTCAAAGCTATGTTTTTCAGGAGCCTGAAAAATCGATTAGCATTAATCCTTGCCTTTGTATTCCTCTTTCAGAATATCTACAAAAACTTTTTTGACCTTTTCAACTTTCGGCTTGCTGACGTTCTGAACATAAGGGTTTTCAGGATGGTGTTCGTAATAATCCTGGTGATAGTTTTCTGCCACCCAAAACTCGCTGTAAGGATTTACTTCCGTGACGACAGGATTAGCATATTTACCCGATTCGTCAATTTTTTTAATGGCTTTTTCGGCTAATTCCTTTTGTGTCTGGCTGTGATAAAAAATCGCAGAGCGATAAGCCGTGCCGACGTCGGGTCCCTGGCGGTTGAGTTGTGTGGGGTCGTGCGCTACGAAAAACACATCCAGCAAGGTTTCATAATTTACTTTTTCAGGATCGTAATAGATCATGATGGCTTCGGCATGACCGGTTGTTCCACTACCCACTTCTTTGTACGTTGGCCTTTGTGTTTTGCCGCCGGAGTAGCCGCTGATCACATCGATCACACCTTCGATGCGCTCGAAACCAGCTTCAGTACACCAAAAACAACCTCCTGCAAATGTGGCTACCGCATAATTACTGTAATCCTTATCCGACAGGTATTCTGAAATGGAGAGAGTTCCTTTTTTGGATGTTTTTGCGGTTTTCCCATCTTTCTGGCTACAGCCGGTGGCGGCAATTGAAAGTAACAATGTTAAGATGAATAATTGCTTTAGCATAATTTGATTTTTTATAACAGAATTTACCTCCTTCCAACAGATTAGCGCCTTAACAGTTGATTATTTGATGGTGAAAATTATATAATCTCAATCGTTTCCAGGGTTAGATCAATTCGTTTTGGACTTTCATAAGTTGTTCGCTCAACCATTCACAGTTAAAAAAAGACCTGCTTTCCCGAAGATTTATCATTTCAATGAAACTTGAGTTAAAATTGGAAATTAAAAGTATTTGATTTTAAAGATATCCTGTATGAAAATTGACAAAAAATCAGAACAGAAAAATTGGTCGTACAGTGATGTTTAGTATAACTTTGAGTTAAATTACAATAAAGAATTATGGCAAGCATTATAAAACTATTGAAGTACCTATACTTATTTCTTTTTCTATTTTATGTCAATTTGGCAAATGCACAGATTGGAAATTCCTTAGTGCTTGATGGTTGTACAAATTATTTTGAAGTGCCGGAAAACGATCTTCTTGATTATAACCAAGTATTAAGCATAGAATGTTGGATAGCACCTAATTGCGACGATGGAAATAGGATGATTTTATCAAAGCAATATTGCCAGGGAGAATATGGGTACTACCTTTCTGTTAATAATGGAAGGCTATTTTGGTCCTATTCAATAAATAGTTTCTGCACTTCACCTAATACATATCAAACGGTCGATCTGGAAATCCTGCCTCATCAATTCACACACGTAGCGGTAGTTCATAACCAAAATGAAATCAAACTATTCATTGATGGCAATGAAGTTGGGTCGGAGCAGGTTCAAGGAGATTTTGGGCCAATTAATAATAGTTCGGAACCCTTCCGGATTGGCGCTTACCGAGATATAAATGGCAATATTAATAACTTTTATAGCGGTCTAGTTGATGAGATCAGAGTCTGGAACGTTGAATTGACAGAAACACTGATTCAGCAAAGAAAAGAAATTCCTTTAGTTGGAAATGAACCTGGTTTAATTCTGTATTTAAACATGGAAGATTCTGGTCAGGGAGTTTCATTAACTTTACAAAATCATTCATCCCTCGGTAACTCATTAAACGCTATACCAACTGGGTTTACTACTCATTCTCCATATATTACTCACCACCTGGATTATGCTGAAAATATCATAGATCTGGGAGATGATATTTTTTCATGTGAAGATTTTGTTTCCATTTCAATTGCTCCAGGGAATTATAAAAGTGTATTATGGAACAATGGATATACAGGGAACTCGATAATAGCTTCAAACTCCGGGACATACTTTGTTACTGTCGAAACTGAGCTTTGTAAATTTTATAGCGACACGATTACCCTGGAGCTATTAAATTCTCCCTTTTTTTCAAACGAATATTCAATTTGTGAAGGCGACACCATTATATTGAATAATATCGCCTATTTCAACGAAGGTGTTTATTTCGATACCATTAGCGCCGACGTCGGATGTGATACAATTTATGAATATTCCATTTCAGTGATACCTACGAATTCGGAGTATATACAAATTGAAACCTGCCCAAATTCTACTGTAATTTATAATGGCGAAGAATTAGAACCGGGAAGTATTACTTCTTTTGTTTTTAATAATTCTAATAATTGTGATTCCATTGTAACAATTGAAATATTGCCAACTTTGATTTTAACCGAAGAATTAAATTTAACCACCTGTGAAGGCCAACAAATTGAATATAACGGCACTTTTTTATCCCCGAATTCTATTACTGCATTTACATTCTCAAGTGCCGAAGGCTGCGATTCTATCGTAACTGTTACTGTTGAAGCCTATCCCGCAAATAATAACTTTTTAGGTGACGATTTAATCATTTGCGATGAGCAATATTCTTTATTTAGCCCAGATGAAAATACTTTGTGGAGTGATGGAACGATTGCAGGTTCTATTACCGTGGATTCGTCCGGAATCTATCATGCAATGTTTATTGATTCATTTGGTTGTATAAATTCTGACACAATTACCCTGGAGCTATTAAATTCTCCCTTTTTTTCAAACGAATATTCAATTTGTGAAGGCGACACCATTATATTGAATAATATCGCCTATTTCAACGAAGGTGTTTATTTCGATACCATTAGCGCCGACGTCGGATGTGATACAATTTATGAATATTCCATTTCAGTGATACCTACGAATTCGGAGTATATACAAATTGAAACCTGCCCAAATTCTACTGTAATTTATAATGGCGAAGAATTAGAACCGGGAAGTATTACTTCTTTTGTTTTTAATAATTCTAATAATTGTGATTCCATTGTAACAATTGAAATATTGCCAACTTTGATTTTAACCGAAGAATTAAATTTAACCACCTGTGAAGGCCAACAAATTGAATATAACGGCACTTTTTTATCCCCGAATTCTATTACTGCATTTACATTCTCAAGTGCCGAAGGCTGCGATTCTATCGTAACTGTTACTGTTGAAGCCTATCCCGCAAATAATAACTTTTTAGGTGACGATTTAATCATTTGCGATGAACAATATTCTTTATTTAGCCCAGATGAAAATACTTTGTGGAGTGATGGAACGATTTCAGGTTCTATTACTGTGGCTACGTCGGGAATCTATTATGCAATCTATCTCGATTCATTTGGTTGTATAAACTCTGATACAATAAATATAGCGTTTAAATCTAACGAAGTACCTGTATATGTACCTAATGTTTTTTCTCCAAATGGAGATGGCACTAATGATTGTTTAAAACCCTTTTTTCCAACTAATTTTGAATATACTCAATATAAATTTTCCATATTCAGCAGATGGGGCGGTCATATTTTTGAAACTTCAAATATAAATGAATGCTGGGATGGAAAACTGAAAGGTAAATATTTGAATCCTGGAGTTTATGTGTGGGTAATTGAAAGATTTAATGCTGTATGTAATGAATCCGAATTCTTCAAAGGTGATATAACTTTATTAAGATAAAAATACTACCAATAACTTTGAGTTGAAGCTGTCCTTTTTCTCAACCATACAATTCATAATGCACCTGCGATTTGTCGTATCCCAACTTTAAGATCAGGTTGGCCACCGCATCGTCAATCATATTGCTCCAACCGCAGATGTAAAAATGGACATCGGGCCGGACGACTTTATAATCTTCCAGATACACCTGGTGGACATAACCTTTGAGGCCCTTCCAGTTTTCGTCGCGCGATAAGGTGATCGTGTATTTAAATCCGGGCATCTCTTTTTCCAGTTTTTCAAATTCATCGCGGTACAAAATGCCGCTCTCGTATCGCGTTCCGAAAATGAGATGGATATTTTTATGCTTCTTTTTGTTTTTGTTTTTGTGGAGGTCGAAGAGCATACTTCTGAACGGCGCTACTCCAGTTCCCGTGCAGATCATCACCAGGTCTTTCTCCACCGGGTCGGGCAAAACGAAAGCGCCATCGGGGCCTTTAAAACGGATTTGTTCGCCTATTTTGAGTGTATTGAAAAGATATTCCGTAGCTGCGCCACCTTCCATATTGACAATGCAAAACTCCAGCATGTTACTCCCATTCGGCGCATTGGCAATCGAATAACTGCGCCATCGCTTCAATCGTTTGCCACTGATCGGCAAATCCATCGTAACGAACTGCCCGGCAGTGAATTCGAGTTCGTCTTCCTTTGGCAGTTCAACCCAAAATCGTTTAGTTACCGGCGTTTGATCTTCTATTTTGACGACTTTTCCGTCGTACCATTTCCAGGGCATATTCGGTGGTTTGTGATTTATTTGTCTTGTATAAAAAAATTGACTCGTCAGAGAATTAACTCATCATACCTGAAAAACACGTCAAATCCCTTTTCGTTGAAATATTTCTTTGTTTTTGTTTCCTCGTCCGGGCTTGCAACCAACACAAAATCTCCACCCCAGGCACCCAGAGATTTTACTACCCCCCGGAAGTCCGGAAAATACCGATCCTGCACCCGGGGTATTTGCAATGTAGTGGAAATCAAATTTTCATGTTCTGCCAGCAGGAGAATGAATTCATCCAGATCGTATGTTTCCAAAATTTTTTCAGTAATTGCGTTCAAAGTTTCGACTACCTGAGCATGATCTTTTATATTTTTTCGGTAATGCGCTATCCCATCGCGGCTGTTTTGCTTTTTTCCAAGGTAAATAAAATGTAGCTGTTCGCGAAATACCGGATGAAAATCGCATGGCGTCACCACCGGCAGATCATCCTTGAGTTGATAGACAACCGGCCCGGAAGCACTGGCACAGGCTATATCGTAACCGGAGCCACCGAAGGTATCCGAAAGCAGTTTGTAAGGATCGGTTTTACTCCAAAGGGCGATGTTGTAGATCAGGGTGGAACTGCTCCCCAGGCCCCAAAGCCTTGGAAATTCCAACTTAGTTTCAACTATGATCGCACCTTCGCCGCTTAAAAACATGGGGTTTTGACGACGGGCAGCTTGTAAAATTTTTTGTAAAAAAATAGCAGTTGATTGCTCGGAAGTATGTAAACAGGCTAAACTTTTACGATCAAAATCCGCCTCAAACCATACTTTGTTTTCATGATCCAGGCTCTTCCATTTCAATACCGGCTCGGGAATCTCAAGCGCTCGAACAGTCATCGACTGTCCCAATTTGCAAGGCAATGCCAGCGCTTTCGCTCCGTCGAGCACGAAGTACTCTGCCGTTAAAAGCAGCTTGCCATGAGCGTAAAAATTGCCTGTCATCGCGTCAGTATAAAATTTAGGTCAATACATTTTCAATCGCCGTTTTGCAGCGGCCATCGCAATTGTTTTGCAACATTTCTAACCTGTCGCGGGTTTGTTGCAACTCTGTGATCTGTCGCCCGATCGTTTCGATTTTCTGCGAAATTACAACATTCAATTTGTCGCAACGCAGCAGCCTGTGTTTTTCGAGCAGGAACAGGTATTTGATCTCATTCAGTGTGAATCCAAGCGATTTCACTTTTTTGATCCACTTTAATTTTTCCATAGCCGAATGGTTATATTTCCGGTAGTTTTTATCACTCCGGTTATGATCTCCTTTGCCCAGCAACCCGATTTTTTCATAATATCGTATGGTATCTTTTGAAAAGCCGGTCAGGCTGGCTAGTTGTCCTATCAACATGATCTCTTAATTTTTTATCACTATAAAACTTGACCCTGGAGTATGCTCCAATGTGCATATTTGGGTTAAAGCTAAATGGTGTATGAAAGAAAAAGAAAAAAAGTTTTCAGTATCCGGGATTTACTGCTCGCTAACGGATGAAGCGTTTAGAAAAAGAATAGCCTTTCTCAAAAGCGAAATAAAAGGCGCCATCACAGAAATCGAAGACCTGGAAGACGGCCTGCTTTTGAAATTTAGAGAACGCGAGGGTCTCGATGCCAAACTAACGGAATGGATCGTGGCGGAGCGGAAATGCTGTCCGTTTTTTGAGATCAGTTTAAAACTGCTGCCTTTTCAAAAAGGTATCGAAATGCAAATAACTGGCGAAGGGGATGCAAAAGAACTGATCCGGTCGGTTTTGTCAAATTGAAGGACTGTTATCTTTTTTATAAACAAAGGCTTTGCTTAGTTGCTTTTCGGGAGGGCGCTGGCTATTGAGAAAGTCGCGAACAGCATTGAAAGAAACCACTTTGCATTGAAAATATTCGAGCGCGAGATCGACTTCATTTTGCGAAGCTTCGAGGTGGTAGAGAATATTCAAAAGGTGCATTTTCATGTGCCCCTGCTGAATGCCCGTAGTGATCAATGAGCGGATCGCTGCAAAGTTTTGCGCCAAGCCGGTAGCGGCAATGATCATCATCAATTCTTCGGAGTTGGGGTTGTCCAGCAATTCCAGAGAGCGTTTTGCGATGGGGTGTAAGGTGGTCAGCCCGCCTACGGTTCCGACAGCCAGCGGAATATCCAGCCAGAAGCGGAAATTGCCATCGTCAATACTGCAATGGCTCAGGCTTCGGTATTGCCCGTCTTTTGAGGCGAAGGTGTGTCCACAGGCTTCGATAGCCCGGAAATCATTGCCGGTGGCCAGCGCAACAGCGTCAATTCCGTTGAAAATGCCCTTGTTGTGTGTAGTCGCGCGGTGCGGATCGATATGAGCAATGCGAATGGCTTTGCAAAATTTTTCGGCAAAGGTCTGCGCATCAATGTCATTTGAAAATTTCCCCAGCTTATCAATCGGGCATTCCACCCAAGTACGCACGAGGCATTCCGGAGTGTAATTGGAGAGGATGGACATGATGACCATCACCTCTTTTTCAGCATCTGAAAATTCGTGATCCTGAATGATAAAATCCTCCAGAGTTTTTGCAAACGATTCCAAAACGGAGTTGATGAAGTTGGCTCCCATGGAATTGCAAGTTTCGAAAGTAACCTTGATCTGAAAATACCCCGGCTCCAGATAAGACATATCGACGAGGTGAATATCCACCACACCACCACCGCGGCTTTCCATGTTTTGGGTGATGGGCGCTGCGTTGTTGCGAAGTAAAATTTCAAGTTCGGGAAATTTTCTTTCCAGCTTTGAAAAATCGCCGTTCCAGGTAAAATGAACCTGCCCTACTTTCCGGGTAGAGATCACTTTAGCTTTGAATCCACCGCGCATCATCCAGTATTTTGCTGAGGCTGAGGCTGCGGCTACAACCGAACTTTCTTCAATGACCATCGGTACGCAATACGTTTTGTCGTTGATGACAAAATTGGGCGCTACGCCATAAGGGAGCGGATAATTGCTGATGGTATTTTCACTGAAGCCGTCGAGTATTTTTTGCTGCGCTTCGTTTTGAAGCCAATAGCTCTTCAACTCCCGCATGACATTTTCGGGGTCCACGAAAAAGTTTTCAACGATCCAGCGGAGCTTTCCTCTTTTCGATAATTTTGAAAAACCCGAAATTGATTTTTTCATATCTTATAAGGCAGTGAATTATCGTAGTTTTAAATAAGCGTTTGCCAGCCGCAACCCCTGGATCTGAGCTTCCACATACACCTTCAGATCTTCATACGAGCCTCTGGCGTGTTTTAAAAAGCCTGTGGCCTGGCCATAAACGCTGGACAAAGGTAATTTATTAATTACATAATACCCATCGAGAAAATTGCGAATACCGCCTGAGATGATCACCTGGTTGCACCTTCTGGCGGTTCCAAGCTCATTGATGACCTGGGTGGCGATGTCGATCATATCTTCGGCAGTATGCCCCACCAAAGCCAGTTGACCAAAGATTTCCTTTTTCTTCGGATCGCTCCTGAGCAATTCGAGTTTTGAGAAATTCGTGCCTCCATTTGCGGCAAAATCAATCGCTTCGACGGGGAGTTGAAATAGTGCTTTCAAACTTTCATAACCTATGCCCTGTCCTACCTCTTTTACAATAACAGGAAAACCTGCATGATCGAGCAGCGTCCTGATGGTGTCTATCGGCGCTTTTTCAATCCGGTCGCCCTCCGGTTGCAGCCATTCCTGCAAAGGATTCACATGAATGATCAATCCGTCGGCTTTAAGTTTTTTCAATAATTGATCAACCAAAAACAATTCATTCTCTTTGATTAGTTTCTCCAACTGAGCAATGCCCAAATTTGCATACAGCGGGAGCTCATCTCCAATGATCCCGCGCATATCAAAGTCGGATAGCATATCGTCGCTGTACAGCAAAGCACGGCAAGACCCCAGCCCCATGCCCATTCCAAATTCATTGCAAGCCTTGGCTAAATTTCTGTTGATGACGCCGGCGAGTTCTGTTCCGCCGGTCATGGAGGAAACCCAGATCGGCACTTTGAGTTTTTTACCTAAAAAGGAAAATGGTTTGAGGTCTCCTTCCTTCGGATGAGCGGAAAGCATAGGCTCGTAGTAAAAGCGGCTGTCAATCTGAACTTTTTCAACCTGCGAGTCAAAAGCCAGTTGGATATGATCCTGCTTCCGGGAGACCGCAGTCGGGTCCTTGTCCGATAGTTGATTGGTATTTGAAAATTTGTTTTTCAATGTTCTTTGAATTCAGCGCGATTGAATGAGCCGAATACGAAATTATATCATTATTGCGATAATCCCGATTTCAGGCTGCTTTTCAAACAAAGGAATTGGTGAATGGTTTATGTGAAAATAAAACAAAAAAGGCAGAACCGGATGGGTTTAAAAACAGCGCTTTAAATTTTTTGGGCGAAATTTTAACTGATTTTCAGATAATTACAAAGGTGAACTTTCAGATTTTTTCATAAATGCTTGTTTATTGGAACAAAGAAAATTACCTTTGCATCCGCAAAAAACAAATGTACTTCATTCAAATTTCAATTTAATTAAAAAACTCAAGTTGCGGATAATTTTAAATCCTCAACCAGGGATAAAAACTAATATCAGGTGAATACGCTAAGTTACAAAACAAAGTCGGCAAAAAAAGAAGAGATCGAACGCAACTGGTACATCGTAGATGCTGAAAATCAGGTCGTTGGGCGCTTGTGCTCCAAAATTGCTACCGTACTGCGCGGAAAACATAAGCCAAGTTATACCCCGCACGTGGATACGGGAGATTACGTGATCGTGATCAATGCCGACAAGGTGCGTTTTACGGGAAATAAATGGGCTCAAAAGGAGTACATTACTTACTCGGGATATCCGGGAGGCCAAAAAAGACGCGTTGCTGAAGAGCAGTTGGCAAAACACCCGGAAAGGATCGTCGAAGCAGCGGTAAAAGGAATGTTACCAAAGAATACACTGGGCAGAGCCATGTACAAAAAACTATTTGTATATACCGGAAATGAACATCCGCATATTGCTCAAAAGCCGGTAGAATTGCCCGTATGAACCAAATGATAAATTCTTAAAAAGACTCAAAATTACTTTTTTAAATACCTATTTTTTATATGGAAATGATTAATGCCATCGGGAGAAGAAAAGCATCTGTTGCAAGGGTTTACCTGACCAAAGGAAGCGGAACGGTAACCATCAATGGAAAAGATTACAAAGAGTATTTCCCGCAAATCCATGTTCAGGCGAACATCACCGACCCCTTTGCCGCAGTAGAAGTGGAAAATATTTATGACGTGAATGTAAACGTTGACGGCGGAGGATTTAAAGGCCAGTCGGAAGCTATCCGCATGGCAATTGCCAGGGCACTCGTAAAACTCAACGAAGATTTCCGCTCTGCTTTGAAAAGCAAAAAATACCTGCGAAGAGATTCGCGGAAAGTCGAACGCAAAAAATACGGAAAACCAAAGGCGAGAAAGAGCTTTCAGTTCAGCAAGCGATAATGTAAATCATTTCAGGCTGCTCGCTTTGTGCCACAGGATCATATCCGGCATTATTTTAAATAATTTAAAAATTCAAACCTCTTAATAAAAAATGGCAAAACCTACCTATAACGAACTTTTGGACGCAGGTGTTCATTTCGGTCATTTGAAGAAAAAATGGAATCCCAAGATGTCTCCCTATATTTTCATGGAACGCAAAGGAATTCATATCATAGATCTGAATCGCTCAATGGAATGCCTGGAGAAGGCAGCCAATGCCATGCGGCATATTGCCAAATCAGGCCGCAAGATCATGTTTGTGGCAACGAAAAAACAGGCCAGGCAAATCGTCGAGGAAGCGGCAAAAAGCGTCAATATGCCTTATGTGACAGAACGCTGGCTCGGTGGCATGATGACCAACTTTTCCACCATCCGAAAGTCTGTGAAAAAAATGAACAACATCGACCGAATGCTCGCCGACGGCAGCCTGACCAGCGTTACAAAAAAGGAACGGCTTACCCTCTCCAGAGAACGCAATAAACTGGAAAGAGTACTAGGTGGAATCGCCAATCTGAACCGCCTCCCGGCAGCAGTTTTTATCGTGGATATTTCCCACGAACACATTGCTCTGGCGGAAGCTCAAAAACTTGGAATGCGCACCATCGCTATGGTGGACACCAACTCCGATCCAACCACAGTTGACTTCCCGGTTCCTGCAAATGACGATGCTTCCAAATCAATTTCCATTATCACAAATTATATGGTGGAAGCCATCAAAGAAGGACTTGAGGAACGCAAAAGCAGTAGCACCGAGAAAGAAGCTGCCGAAAACAACTGATCGATCTGAAAAAATCTATTATTTAAAATAACCCGATAACAAAATAAAAATATGGACATAGTAAACATTTCAGCTTCGGACGTCAAAAAACTGCGCGAACAAACCGGAGCAGGTATGATGGATTGTAAAAAAGCTTTGACAGAAGCAGGGGGAGATTTCGAAAAAGCTGTTGACATTCTCCGGAAAAAAGGCCAAAAGCTATCTATAAAAAGAGCTGATCGCGACGCTAAGGAAGGTGTTGTGGTAGCCATCGTAAATGATAAGCGCAACAAAGGAGTAGTTTTAAGGCTTAGTTGCGAAACGGATTTCGTTGCAAAAAATGAAGCCTTTATCAACCTTGTACAACAATTTGCCGAGATCGCTTTGAAAAATTTTCCGGAAACCAAAGAAGATCTCCTGGCGCTACCATTCGATGGGATCACTGTCGGCGAAAAAGTTTCCGAGCAACTTGGCGTCATCGGTGAAAAGATAGAACTGGCGGATTATCAAAAGTTGGAAGCACCACTTGTTGCGCCATACATCCACATGGGTTATAAAGCCGGCGTGTTGGTCGGATTGAATAAAACCGGCGATTATTTTGATGCTGGTCGCGACGTTGCCATGCAGGTTGCTGCCATGAAGCCTATAGCCGTTGACAAAGACGGTGTAGATGCCAGCGTTGTTGAGAAAGAAATTGAGATTGGAAAAGAGCAGGCACGACAGGAGGGTAAGCCCGAAGCCATGCTGGAAAAAATTGCAGTAGGCAAGTTGCAAAAATTCTTCAAAGAAAATACTTTGCTCAACCAGGCTTTCGTAAAAGAAAACAAACAGACAGTCGGGGAATTCCTCAAGAGCCTCGACAGCGATTTGACGGTAACCGGCTTCCGGCACATCGCGCTGGGTTGATCTCAAAATAAACTTATAAAAAGCGAATTATCGAATAATTCGCTTTTTTTATGACCTTTCAAAACTAAAAATATCGTATGTCCAAAAAATACAAGCGAGTGCTTCTAAAATTGAGTGGTGAATCGCTCATGGGAGATAAAAATTACGGAATCGACCCTAAAATGCTCTCGCATTACGCCGATCAGATAAAAGCCCTGGTAGATGGCGGCATTGAGGTGGCCATTGTGATTGGAGGCGGTAATATTTTCAGAGGTTTGCAAGCCGACCAGTCTGGTATTGAAAGGGTGCAGGGAGATTATATGGGTATGTTGGCAACCGTGATCAATGCAATGGCGCTCCAAAGCGCAATGGAAAGCATCGGCCTGTTTACCCGTTTGATCAGCGCAATTGAAATGAAAGAAGTGGCAGAACCATACATCCGGCGTCGTGCTATCCGGCATCTTGAAAAAGGCAGGGTGGTCATTTTTTCTGCGGGCACGGGCAGCCCTTATTTCACCACAGATTCTGCCGCTGCGCTTCGCGCCAATGAAATA
>CAZKDA010000010.1:0-30379 GCA_964551455.1 uncultured Saprospiraceae bacterium | reverse complement strand
CGATGTGATCCTGAAAGGTACTCGTGTTGATGGCATCTATTCTGCTGACCCCGAAAAGGATCCGACCGCTAAAAGATTCGATCAGTTGTCATTTACCCAGGTGATCAGCCTGGGGTTGAATGTGATGGATATGACTGCTTTTACGCTTTGCCGCGAAAACAACCTGCCCATCATCGTTTTTGATATCAACGAAAAAGGAAATCTCAGGAAGATCATCAACGGAGAACGAATAGGTACCTTGGTGGAAGGTTAGTCTTGCCTGCCGGGCATGTTTAAAAATTACTCGCAAAGGCAATGGTTGCCAGGCTCACTTTTGTATCCGGGATTTCAAGGATCTTAACCGCACAGGCTTCGAGTGTTGCTCCTGTGGTCAATACGTCGTCAACGATCAAAACATGCTTGTTTTTTAAGCTGTCGCTGTTATTCACTTTAAAAACATCCTGAACATTTTCCAGGCGTTCAAGTCTTGATTTTTTGGTTTGCGTATCAGTCATTTTTGTGCGAACCAGAATGTTCCTGTCCCATTTTACTTCCAATGAACTTGCAAGACCCTTTGCAAACATGTCGCTTTGATTGTAGCCTCTTTTCCTTTCCTTTTTTGGGTGAAGCGGCACCGGAATGATAATGTCGATATTTTGATATAAAGGAGAATTTTTCAGCGCTTTTCCATAGAGATTACCCAACTCAATACCGACGGCTGCTTTTCTGTTGTATTTCAAATTGTGTATCAGATGCTGCACACGCCCGCCTTTTGAAAAATAATAAAACGCAGCTCCGTTTTCAATATTGATACGGCCCCAAAAACGATCCGTAAACAAATTTTCCTTTTCGAGGTGAAAGCCTGTTTTGGGCAATTCGAATTGGCAGGTAATGCAAATCGCATCCTCTTCGGGGGTGATATTTTTCCCACACGACAGGCAAAGTTGCGGATAGAACAACGATAAAAAACCGTCAAGCAGGTACTTCAAAAATTTCATGTTAGGAAAATAGGAATATTTCCTGAAAATAAAAAACGTCTGCCCGGTTTACACTGGACAGACGCATCAAAACAAAACGAAAAACCAACTTTAAACAAGTCTTTTATCTTAATCCTCTAACCAAAAAATGTTAATAATTGTTGCAAGGAACGTGTTAAAAATTTCATAAAAACAAAATATGAGAATACCTTCCGGCTTTAATTTTTACCGTTTTTCAATTGCACCGCAAAATCTTTGGATTTCCCTTTTCTGTTAACCGTAAGAACCAAAGTATCCCCTACTTTCGCACTACCAACGATTTCCTGCAACTCCGGTGAAGTTTTCACCTCCCTGTCATCAATTTTCACGATCACATCATTTGGCAACAGTCCGGCATATTGCGCTGCGCTGCCTTCCAACACATTCTGGATTACAACACCCTGAGTAATGTTCAGGTTCAATTCTTTGGAAAGATCTCCGTCGAGGTCCATGATGGTTATACCCAAATATCCTCTCTGATAGCTTCCAAATTCGATAATATCGTTGACAATTTTTTTCATGATATTTACAGGAATCGCAAATGAATACCCTGAAAAATAACCGGTTCTGGTAGCAATAGCCGTGTTGATGCCCAGCAAATTCCCTTGTGCATCTACCAAAGCTCCGCCGCTATTGCCAGGATTGACTGCCGCATCGGTTTGGATAAAAGCTTCGATAGCATCCTGGCCGCTGATGATATTTATGTTCCTCCCTTTTGCGCTAATGATCCCTGCTGTGACCGTAGAGGTCAGTTCCAAAGGGTTTCCAACGGCAAGTACCCATTGGCCTACTTTGGCTTTATTCGAATCTGCATATTTCAAAACCGGGAGATTTTCAGCATCAATTTTTAATACCGCCAAGTCGGTTTTTGCATCCGTGCCTACTACTTCAGCCTGGAACTGGCGATTGTCAAAAAGCGTCACTTTTACCTCGTCGGCGAATTCGATCACATGGTTGTTGGTCACAATATATCCGTCGTCAGAAATGATCACTCCCGAACCGGTTCCCTGTTTGATGGGATCGGGAAACAAGAATGGATTTCCAAAGAAAAGATCGTCGCCAAATAAGTCCTGAAATGGATCCTGGCGACGGTTTTTTTGTCGCCTTTGCTGAGCCAGCGCTTCACTTTCCGCCGCTTTGATGTGAACAACTACCGGCATGGATTTTTCCGCCGCTTCTGTAAAATCGAATGGCACGGAAGCAAGGTCTGGTTTTGAGTTAATGGATTGGTTCACCGGAACAGCAAAACCAGGTTGATCGATTTGATTAGTTTGAAGTTTTGCGTCATCAAGGAGATAAACGCCACCGAGAGCCACCAACCCTCCAAAAACCCCGGCGATAAATATTGGCAATAACTTTTTCATGCGATTTTTATTTTTTATACTTTTAATAAGGCCAAATTCGCAAAATCGTTCAAAATTAACACCGCTGAAAAACCGTTGTTTAAGACAATATTTGGTTTAACTTGGTGTTAACAGTAACGATTTCATAAATATCTCGTTAACAATTTTTATTTTTGAAGAGTATTCCCAAAATACTGGCTTTTCAATTCAAAATCTGAGATCTTTTTCACTTTATTTTTAACCGCTTAGGTTATATTTTCAACAACGAAGTAATGACTGCAAACATTGAAAATTCTCCTTACCAAGAGATAAATATCATCGAGTTATTACAACCTGAAACCCAACTTGAAAAACAATTATTGCGGGTTGCTGAATTTCGGAAAGGATTGTTTTGGGGAAAACCCCGTTTCGGCCACCCGGAGGGCATGGTCGTTTATCATATCAAAGAAGTGCTCGACAATATTCAGCGTTTGCAGCTCGACGAAAAAACCCGAAATCAACTCCGAACCATCGCCTATTCGCACGATACTTTTAAATACCTCGAAGAGAAAATCGGCAAAGGTCCTGACCGCTCCAACCACCATTCAATGCTCGCAAGGAAATTCATGGAAGGTTATTCCGTTGACCCAAAAGTGTTGGATGTGATCGAATATCACGATGAGGCGTATTATTGCTGGAGGCTTCAGCACTTGTACAACAGAAAAGAAGAAGGCATCGCCAGAATGAACGATATGCTCAATAAGCTCAACGGAAACATCCAATTGTTTTATCTTTTCTTTGTATGCGATACCAAAACCGGCGACAAAATCCAGGCTCCCGTGCACTGGTTTGAAAATACCGTTGACCGGATTAACGTAGTAAAATTCTAACCTGCTCAAAGGTTTGTTTCAACTTTTCTCCCATCCGTTTTGTGTTAGGTTAAAAAACCGGCAAAAGAAACTTTTTTTTGTAAAACGAAGTTTTAGGTATTGTTAAAAAAATCAATCCCTTCCTTGACAGGCAAAGGTTGTATTCCTCACAATTATTTTTATCTTTATGATACACATGGCAGATGAAAAAAGGAACGTAAAGGATTACGAAAGAATCTTCGAAGAGGAATTCTATCCCAATGCAGATGCATTGTACAACTTTGCTTTTAACCTTACTTACAACGAAGCCGACGCAAACGACCTGGTGCAGGAAACTTACCTCAAGGCTTATCGCTTTATCGACAAGTATATCGCAGGAACTAATGCTAAAGCCTGGCTGTTCAAAATACTCAAAAACGCTTTTATCAATCAATATCGCAAAGAAAGCAAACGACCTTCGAAAGTAGATTTTGAAGAGATCGTCAGCTATCAAAACGAAGATGAAAGCAATTATTCCGGATATATCGATCTAAGGCAGGAAATCTACCAGGCTATGATCGGCGATGAGGTGACCAATGCCGTCAACTCGCTCCCCGTCGATTTCAGGTCTGTGATCCTGCTTTGCGATATCGAAGGGTTTACTTATGAAGAAATCGCAAAAATCATTGATATACCGATCGGCACGGTTCGTTCAAGATTACACCGTGCGAGAAATATGTTAAAAGAAAAATTGAAAGACTACGCCGAGGCTGCCGGGTACAAAGACAAAAGGTCTCGGTAATTCATTAACCCGCACTGCTTGATTTTTTCAGGTACTAAATCGAAAATGTAAATGATCCCGGTCTTTAAATCTGAATCGTCATTTTGTAAACAAACAGCATTTGCCATTCAAACGAGAATCAAATTAACAACATGCTGTTTGATCGTGCCAACGACCATTTCAAAAGCAATCACAATTGAATTACCTTCAGTTCGTTTGGCAAAGTTTTTTCCAAAAAACAATTAATAATTACCTTTCAAAATCAGCAGTTACAAAAAAAATTAACCAATGGGGAATCTTAAAATTCAACAGGAGCTTATCAAAAAAGTCAACATGTATTTAGACAATGAGCTAAGCAAAGAAGCCGAAAGAGAACTACTGCAGGAAATCAAACAAAATCCGGCTTATTTTGAAGTCTTGAACAAAGAACAGTCGTTCCGCGAATTTATCAAAAGCAAAGTCCATCGCCGCAAGGTTTCGCCGGCACTTATCCAATCCATAAAAGAAAAAATCCGCATTAATCCTTAATCTTCGAGGAATCCCACATCCCGGTTGCCATTTATGTTTTTGATATGACCGAATGCGTGTACATTCGCAAAATGGTTATGCCTTATCACCTGTCTTTGAAGTTTGAAAAATAAAATCGTACTTTTGAGCGGCCAAAAAAACAATTAGATTCAAAAGGATCGTCCATGTTTCTTCTCGTTTCAATTCAATTCATGTAGCTACCTTTCATGTCTCCAAAAGGCGCCTTGCCTTATGTTAGAATAACTGTTGAAACCCAACCCTTTACTTTTAAAAATCAAGAAGAATGTTGTCAGATAAGTTAGAAGCAATTATGGAACGCTACCATTATTTGGAAGAACAGCTTTCAGACCCGGAGGTGGTGGCCGATATGGACAAATTCAAAAAGGTCAGCAAGGAATACAAAAGCCTGGAAGAGATCATTGAACTGGCCAAATCCTACAAAAATTTACTCGGCAATATCGAAACTTCGGAAGAAATGCTGACCGAAGAAGATCCGGAAATGCGCCAGTTGGCAAAATCGGAACTTGAAACACTGCTGCCCCAAAAACAGGACTTGGAAGAAGAAATCAAATTGCTTTTAATACCCAAAGACCCGGAAGATTCCAAAGATGTGATCTTTGAAATACGCGCAGGCACAGGAGGGGATGAAGCCAGTATCTTCGCAGGCGACCTTTACAGGATGTATTCGAAGTATTTTGAAAGTAAAAATTTTGACGTCGAAATCCTCATGCTCAACGAAGGAACTGCCGGCGGGTTTAGTAAAATTGTTTTGGAAGTATCCGGACATGATGTCTTCGGAAAACTTAAATTCGAATCCGGTGCCCATCGCGTTCAAAGAGTTCCGAAAACAGAATCGCAGGGAAGAGTGCACACTTCGGCTGCCACCGTTGTGGTAATGCCCAAACTTGAAATGGAGGACGTAAATATTAACAAAGCCGATCTGAAAACTGACACTTTCCGCTCAAGCGGAGCAGGCGGACAGCACGTGAATAAAACCGAATCCGGTGTGCGTTTTACACACATCCCCACAGGCATTGTCGCCGAAAGCACTGATGGCCGTTCACAGATCAAAAACCGGGAAATTGCAATTCAACGGCTTTATCAAAAAATTTATGAAGCAGAAAAAGAAAAACACGAAAATCAAATCGCTGCAAACCGAAAATCGTTGGTAGGAACAGGCGACCGCTCCGGCAAAATCCGAACCTACAATTATCCTCAAAACAGGGTGACCGATCACCGCATCAATCTGACACTTTATAGTTTGGAAAAAATTCTCGATGGCGAACTCGACGAAATCATCGAAGCCCTTCAGGTTGCTGAAAGCGCCGAAAAAATGAAAGCCGGCGAATAGCTAACTTTGATCCCTGATTTGAAACTTTTGAGGTAAGTTTAAAAATCTTTTCCGAGCGAAAAATAGAAAATGGGATCCTGAACCACCCTGGTTTCGATGCCCCACGCGTAATCAAACCTGATGAAATAACCAAAAAGTACGCTGCGCACCCCGAAGCCGTATCCTGCAACTATCGGATCTCTGAAATAATTCACAGTGACATTCACTGTTGGATTGGAAATCGTCACGGTGTTCAAAGGACTATCTTTGTCGTACGGTGTGGGGCCTTGCCAGGCCGTTCCGACATCAAAGAACCCGACCAGTTGAAAATTGAGGAAAAAACTCGATTTCAGGTTTTTAGAAAAATATTTAAAAACAGGAACCCTCAATTCATTATTCAGCAAAGCGTAATTATTGCCGTTGCGAATATTGTATTTGAACCCTCTGAGATTGCTGGCAAGGGTCTGGAATGCAAAATCATCAGAAATCGGAATTGCAAGTTCATGATTGAATTGTTGGAACATCCAATTGTCAACACCACCCAGGAAATAAAGTATTTTTTCCGACCCGAAGGATGTCGCCCCAGCTATGCGCATCGCAAAGATGGAGTGCTTGTCGAGCCGCTGATAATGTCTTGCATCCAGCCCGAGTACCGTCATAAATCCGCGTTTGAAATTAAAAGTTACATTGTCCAGCAGATCGACATTGGCCTTTTTTACTACTTCTGCAAAAATCTTGTAACGAGTTCCGTTTTTGATATTGATGGCTACGTCGAGGGTATTGTCGAACACATATTCCAACCTTAAACCAAAACGCTGTTGATTCAAAGAAGGCGTATCGAACGTAGCCAGTTCGGTTGCCATGAGAAATGTTCTGTCGAAACGCAGGGTTCCACTCAGGCGAAAACTCCTGAAAATATCCAGCGGATACCGCAATTCCATTTGACCCAGCAAGACGGTTTCTTTAGATTTTGCGGGAATAATACTTCCTCTGTCAAAGGTGTATTTCATGTTGCGACGATAAATGGCATAACGTTTATCCAGCCGCTTTTTTTTATCATCAAAAACGATAAAATATTCTGCACCATTGAAGGTAGTTGGGATTCTGACTCCCATATTGAATTCATAATCTTCGAAAAGGTCTTTAAAATTGGCTTTGAGCAAAATACCCAGCGGTGGATAGCTGTAGTTGTCCTGGCTGGTGGCATAACTATCCAGGCCTCCGAAAAGCAGGCTGTTGTCCAATTGGGTGGTTACGTAGTCTGTCCTGAATTTTAAACGATAAGGAATGATCCGTGAAGGGTTGAATTCGTAGGTTTTATTTTTTGTGGGCTGAACTGTCGATTGGGATGGCGTTATCGTTTGCGCTTTTTGTTGTGGCTGTAAAACGATCTTGCCTTCATCTTCTTCCACAACGACTTTGGCGGGTTCTTCATCATCATCATCGAATTCACTTTGAAACAGGTAGTTGTCAATATCAATTTTACCGGTATCCTGTTTTTCCTGCGGCACCTTTGAAATATCGGTGGGGGGGTCTGACACTTCTTCCAGATGTTTTCTTGCTGGCGTCGTCGTTTTGTTATTTTTTTCTGGTTTTGAAGATGAGGAAAGGGCTTTGTTATGTATTTTGAATCGCTGTTGCTGAAAACGGGTAAACGCAGGCGTCTTTTCATCAATCGAATCGAGTCGGATAACATAAAAATTATACTCCCCGTTGTGATAAAGGCTTTCCACTCCCTTGCCCGTCCTGGAAGAAAAATGTTGTCCCGCGATATTGGAAACGTAATTTGTAGTATTGTGGTTTACAGCCCGTTGTTTGATGACAGGCTGGATGATGATCGTATCGATCAACGTGGAATCCAGTGAAGCGAGCATAGAATCCCGGTGTAAAATTATTTCCGTTCCATCGTTTAAAATGATCAACTGTTCATAAAAGGCAATGTAATCTTCGAGATAACCGATCTGGCGATTATATATTCCGCTCTGGTCGCTGAGGAATGAGAAATGGCTGGAATCCGCCGCAACTGGCATGCGCTCATTGGTCAGAGGAGTGTTGGTTATTCTGACCAGTTCCTTTGATTTGGTTTGCAGATTATAAAAATAAACATCGAAAGTGTTGATCGGGAGGATGCTGTCAAGCCTTAGCTGGGTTGCCATCGAATCCTGCCGGTTCGACACAAATAAAATTCCCTTATATTTTCCGATTGCGGCAAAGGAGGCATCCAGGTCATCATAAAAGTCATTGGTGATCCTTTCGGTTTGCCGCGTTTTCAGATAGTAGATAAAAATGTCGGAAAACCCTCTCACGGTTGCAGAAAAAACCATTTGGCTGGCATTGATGAAATCCATGCTGTAAACGCGCTGGTATTCTGTGCCCAGATCTTCAACGGTTTTATCTTTGGTGTTGAGATCGTAGATCATCATTTTCGGCACATCGTGTTTTTCGTACAACACAGCGATTTCCATGTTGTTAGGACTCCAGGCGATCATAGGATAATTGTAATCGGTGGCTTGAAATGAATTGCGAAAACCACCTTTGTGGATCACCCGCCTTTCGCCGTTTTGTAAATCCTGGATATACACTTTGTATTTACCGATGTCATTGGATACATAAGCTATTTTGTTGCCGTCCGGGCTGATCTTTAACCTGGTTAGCGGCAACTTCCTTTTATTTTTCACCTTTATATTATCTCCATCCGGTTTTTCCATGGACGTTACTTCCGAACCGTATCGCTGCTTAAAATAATCCTCCCAGTTTGTTGTGGTTTTTCCATAAGAAGATCCCAGCACGTACAAAAATCCGTTGTCGATACTTCGATAGATCCTTGTGAGGTACAAAAGATTGGAAACCGTAGATTTCCCATAATTCTGGCCAATGAAATACCACATTGAATGCCCGGCCAACTCGGGATTGTCATCAGCAAAATCCTGAAAATCTTTATATTCCCCATTTAATATGACATCCCTCAACTGATCGTCGAGCGTCGTATTCCACTCTTCACCAATGTAGGATATCAACCCGATCTTAAACCACTCGGGCAGGTTCATCATTACCGCATTCTGGACAATTTCCTGGAGATTGGAGCCAAAGAGCATGGCATTCAAATAAACGGTTGCAATACCTTCTCTGATCTGAGTGCGCAGATGGTTGTGGTCGCCATTGAAATAAACAAAAATTTTGTTTTCCACTATTTTAGTCTGGCCTCCCGTGTTGATAAATGCCTCTTCGCTGCCGATATTGCTTTGCTTCAGGTCTGTCAGATCCGTGTAAACAATGATCTCAATCTTATCGCTCATGCGGTGTTCCAGAATATTCTGAACGGCATCATGATCCAACTCTGCTATTTGCACGACAGACTGCGCAATATTCCGACCTTCACCATAAAAATAGGTGATGAAATTGACGCTTTCATACTGGAGCCATTCTTTAAAATCTTCATGATATTGTACCCGGTTTTTTCCAAATTCAACCTGAGTACCCTGAGCATTCAAAAATGTAACGCTGAAGAGCGAAAGCAAAATCAACGACAGGTAGGTAACATTGCGCATAAGCCGGCTTTTAATGGAAGGTTTTTACAGGTTTTCCGTTCATCTCATATTGTTTTTATTCCTTACTGAAAACCAGGTTGCAAAAAATGGTGCTTTTTATAAGATCTGCGATCCGTTATTACAGTTGGTGCTTTTTTACAAACATTCGGAATCAATCGGTAGTTTTGTAAAAAATTTCTTTGAATGAAACTTCGTCATTCAACTTACAAACATTTTTGATCTTTACACACAATTTTAACGGTAAAATATGACCCGTGTTGCCAAATTCACTTTCAATCCCTTCCAGGAAAACACTTATGTTCTTTACGATGACTCAAAGGAGTGTATCATCATTGATCCCGGCTGTTTTGATGAACATGAAAAACAGGAACTGGCACAATTCATCTTGCAAAATGACCTGAAACCCGTGAGGTTGATCAATACCCATTGCCATATCGATCACATCTTCGGCAATCATTTTATCAGTGAAAAATACGGCTTACCACTCGAAATCCACGAAGGCGAATTGCCGGTTTTGAATAGCGTAAAACAGGTAAGTATGATGTACGGCATCCCCTTCGACGATCCGGTGCCCACAGTCGAAAATTTTATCCGGGAAAATGACCTGGTAAAATTCGGCAACACCGAACTGGTCGCTTTGTTTACCCCCGGGCATTCTCCCGCAAGCCTTTCATTTTATTGTAAACAAAGCGCTTTTATCATTGCGGGCGATGTGCTTTTTTATAACGGCATCGGTAGAACCGACTTGCCGGGCGGAGATTTCAACACCCTGATTTCAAGTATCAAAGACAAACTTTTCGTACTGGACGATGATGTTGTGGTGTATCCGGGTCATGGCCCTGAAACTTCCATTGGGTTCGAGAAACGAACAAATCCATTTTTGGTTTAGAAAAGTTGTTGCTGAGCGCCATCCGGCAACAATCGGAAAGAACGTCTGTGGTGTTCTGTGGCGCCAAAACGTCCAATAGCCGCCCGGTGAAAGCCGGTTGGATAACCCTTGTTTTTTTCCCATCCGTATCGCGGAAACTTTTTAGCCAACCCCTCCATGTATTCGTCGCGGTACGTTTTGGCGAGAATGGATGCCGCCGCGATCGACAGAAATTTGCCGTCGCCCTTTACCATACAATGATGCGGTATGTTTTTGTAAGGCTTAAACCGGTTGCCATCGATGAGCAACGAAGTTGGTATTTTGGCCAAACGGCTAATAGCCAGGTGCATAGCGCGGAAAGAGGCATTGAGAATATTAATGGCATCAATCTCTTGCGGCTCAACGCTGGCCACCGCCCAGGCAATCGATTCCCGCTCAATGATCGGGCGCAATGCTATCCGCTGTTTTTCAGACAGCTGTTTTGAATCGTTTAAAAATTCATTGGAAAAATCAGGTGGTAAAATCACAGCAGCGGCATACACCGGGCCGGCCAGGCAGCCCCTGCCGGCTTCATCGCATCCGGCTTCGATTTCGTCAGGATTAAAGTACGCGGCAAGCATCGAAGGATCAATTTGCAACAAACTTACAAATCCTTTTTCTTTTTATGAACCCACAAAATGATCAGAAGTTATTTGCGAACGACAAGAAACTCAACCCTGCGGTTCAGTTGACGGCCTTTGGTGTTGGAATTATTTGCAATGGGATTTGAGTCGCCATAGCCGGCGTATCGCGTGCGGCTTTTATCGATTCCTTTTTCATTCAGATATTCGACGACCGTTTTTGCACGCTTTCTGGAAAGGTAAACATTGTAATTGTCTTCACCCACACTGTCCGTATGGCCTCTGACTTCAATAACCATTGATGGATTTTCGAGCATCAGCTTGAGCAGCTTGTTCAACTCAGCATAAGAGCGAGGAAGTAATTCGGCCTTATCGTGATCGAAAAAAATATTGTTCAACTGGACGATCTTGCCTTCTTCTATCTTAATGCAACAGAGATCATCTTCCTTGACCGGAACTTCGATGATCGGCTTTTCTTTTTTTAACAAAATATCATCTATATAATAATAGCCATAACTTAGAGATGACGGGCCTGCCGACTTGACGCTGGTGACGCTGTCTTGCAAGAAATTGCCGATGACCAAATATTCAGCTTCCGTTGTGGCTTTAAAACGACCCGATATTTTTACCCACCGATGATCCGGAGCGGATACTATTTCAGTGGCAAATACATGAGGTTGAAAGTCGAGCGGGCCATCTGTATTGACATTCAGTTTTTCTTTTGAAAAATACATGCCTATCCCGTTTACACGCATAGAAAGCGGAAGGTGACTCACCCAAAATTCTGCATAATATTTTTGATTGATCACCAAGGGTTCCAACAACTGTATCTGGATGTACTCGCGGCAATGCGGCTTTCCTTCGGTGCAGCCGTAAACGGTAATGCCCGACATTGATTCACCGCCGTGCGGTTTCTGCTCTCCAAACCCCTTCGAGGCCCAGTGAGAAGGTACTCTTACTTTCGGACCGAATACATCGGGTGATGCCGCAGTAGCCGAACTCCAGAATTTCATTACATCGGTGTAATGCTTTCCTTTGTAAAACCAACCTATGGGAGTGCTTGAATAACATTCAAAGCCCGGATTCGGGATGATGTTATCAGAATCTGTGTTTGTTGTCTTTTGTGAAAAAGCCAAAGTGGTGTTCAACAAAAAAAATAATATTAAACCGGAAACTTTCATTTATTTTTTAACTGATCCTTACAATTAACGCTCAATACAAAACCGGCTGTATGTGCTTGGCATTTATTTGTCTCTAATTTACTGGTTTTCAATATTTGCTTTTACTGCTATCCATTCATTTTTGTTGTCCTCCTTTGTCGGTTCCCTCTCAAAACGAAAACTGTAAAGCTTTTGAATATCCTGATCGAAAACGATGTGGTCGTAAACGGACTGAACCAAAGACATTTTGATCCCGGAAGTTTCTGCTATTTCCTGCAATTGTGCTTCTGTCTTTTTTACTTTGATCAAATCAAAAACCGAACGGATACCCGCTTTTCGAAAAGTTTCAATGTCTTCTTTGACATAACACAGGAGCTTTGCCTGCCCAATCCAATCTAACAAGAGCCGTGCCCCAAAAGGAGTTTCAATCAATAATTTTGTAAGGCTTGTCTCCGCAAGATTTTGCACATTATCAATTCCGATTTCGCTCAGCCGTTCTTTGTGCTGCATGCTCATCCCTTCAATTTTATAAAGAGACAAGGCTTCATCGTTGAGTTTGTCTGGACTTACAAATTGTTTGTAGAGATTGACCAAATAGCTTAATACGCGCTCCGGGAACATGCCCGTCAAAAACGAAATGGCACCCAACGATGCTTTAAAACTGAGTATGTTGGTACTGCTGTCGGCGCCTATGATGAATGACAACACCAATGCGATCACCGAAGCCAAAATAATGCGAATACCTGCGCTGTAATACACATCGGGCGAAAGATCATAAGCGATCAGCCGCCGGATAATGTTTTGGGCCGACCACAAAAACCCGCCTAAAAATGACATGGACAATACCGAAATGCTCTGGAAGATCAGGGCTTTGTTGCCTTCCCCGAAAAATGCCCCGGTCAGTAGCAAGTTATCGTTCATGCCCTGCACAAATTGATCTGCAAAAGTAAAATACGAAATAGCCAGCAGGCAAATCGTGGTGGCGAACAACACGGGCAGAAAAAACTTGGAAGCAGAATAAGTATCCTCGACTTTCCGACTCGTATGGATATTCATCTCGTCCAAAGCTTTTTTGAACTCTACCTTTTTGTGGTCAACCATCACCTTTAAAAAAGTTATGGCAGTGAGCGGCATAAAGCCCCCGATAATGACGATGATGATTATTTTCGAAAGAACAGAAAATGTAAGTACCGTTACCATGTTTTTGTGTTTGAAAAGATATGAACCGGAATAAAACTAAAGCAAACAAATTGTGATCATTGTTGTGCGAAAACAATATAGCAAATTTTTTAAAAAATATTAAAAATCAATTTATATGTCAAAGGCAATCCCAGTTGAAATAAATCCTCGAAAAATCCCGTGACTTCAAATTTTCCGGATCGATGAAAAAATTTGCAATGCCCTGATCTCCCCAAATACATTTTATCTGCGGATCGGAATCAAGCTGAAAAAGCAATTGAAGCGGCTCATCCAGGTATGCACGCGGATCCTCCTGCGTGAAATGTGCATAGCCGCCGAGCTTGTGTCCATTACTATAAATATTTCGATTATAATCCTCAAAAAGGCTCCATTCCTTTTCACCAAACTGATAGAAAAAATCCTCGCCAAACCATTTTTCAAACTCAAAATCAATCGTCGGAACAAATTCCTCTTCCAGCCGAAACTGCAAAGGATAGGTAACTTTCGGATCGATCGGATCGGGCATAAAACTCCGGAGAAATGAAAAATCAGTGGTTAATTGTCGCTCATCTTTTATGACGTTTTCATAATAAACAACCCGGAAACCGTCTTGTGAAAACGAATCATTGACATTCACCCCGTAAAACGGATCATCGAAAATAAAAAACTGAAGGATCCCCTTTTGGGGAAAAGGTGGCAGCCCTGGAGCCTCTTCAAAATTGATCTGAGCCAAAAACATCAAGTGATTGCCTTCCATATCAACCGGATATTCCGCACCCACGGGCAAATACGGATACCCTCCTATTTTGCTCTGCCACCAAAGTGCGCCGGCAGCTTTTTGAGGCAATATCCGGATAAACGGCCTGGCCGTCGATCTGATGGTCGATTCAAAAGCCCTCAACTCTTCCGGCAGATTCAGTAGCGATGTCATATTATTAATTTGTATAGCTTAAAAAACGGTTCAGTTCCGGCTTAAAGGTCGGGGTTTTTTGTTCCAATTTTTTGAAAAATTTAAAAAGCAGATTGATTACCTTACGATAAATTTTTCAATGGAAATAAAAATCGCTTTACCGGGAAAATGAATTTTATATCGCAGAGTCTTCATTTTTTGAAAATAATTGTTGCAATGTTTCTCACTTTGAGTTGCAATGAGATCGACAAACCTGAGATTTTGGTTTTTACAAAAACAGCCGGATACCGCCATGAGTCTATCGAAGCCGGCATCGAAGCCATCAAAAAAATCGGAGCAGAAAACAGCTTTGTCGTCGATGTCTCCGAAAATGCAGATATTTTTACAAAAGAAAACCTTACCCGTTACGCCGCCGTCATTTTTCTCAACACATCCGGTGATGTGCTGGATAGTGCCCAGCAATTGAGTTTCGAACAGTATATCCGATCAGGAGGCGGATTTACAGGGATCCACGCTGCCTCCGACACAGAGCCGGATTGGCCGTGGTTTCAGCAGCTTGTCGGTGCAACTTTCAAAAACCATCCGCCGGTTTGCAAAGCAACTCTGAAAGTTGTAGAAAACAACCACCCCGCTACCGCGATGCTCCCCGAAATCTGGGAGCGAACCGACGAATGGTACAACTTCAAATGGCGTAACCCCGAAGTTACACCGCTGATCCTGTTGGATGAAACTTCTTACGAGGGAGGCGAAAACGGCGACTATCATCCTATCGCCTGGTTCCACGAATTCGATGGCGGAAGGGCTTTTTACACGGGTGGCGGCCATACCAAAGAAACTTTTTCCGAACCATTATTTTTACAACATCTTCTGGGTGGCATCCGCTACGCAATGGGGATATCTCAAACTAAATCGCATTTTTAGCATCGCATCACCTAAAAAAACGACCGGAAGTTTTTACTTTAATGCTCAAACAGAAATTATGGAAAACATACACAAATATTTGAGACTTTGGCTCATTGCCGCATGCCTGGTTGTAAGCTGCAATTCCGATCCGAAAAAAAATTCCATTGCGGAAAGACCTTATGATCCCTGGGTTTTCCGCTCGGTACTCGACGAGAAACCGCGCATCATCACGCTGGCGCTCCACGAAAATCTCTGGGCGGCATACAGCACCCAAAACGGCTCATTGTACAAAGTTTGGAAAGGTAACGTCAATTTCGACGGCGCAGTTTATACCACCCTCCACGGGCCACAACCTCTGTCGGTCGGCGATGCGTATTTTGTCAATGAATTTGAAAAACCCTGGCTGGTGATCGAAGATGGAAAGGAATTAAAACCACAGGTTTTGTACAAAGGGCATCGTTTTAAAAACAACCAGGTCGAGTTGATGTATCAATTGGAGTGGAACGGCCACCAGGTCAATGTTTTTGAACTACCCGAATACCTGGAGGCCACCGACGGACTTACTGGTTTTGAAAGAATTTTTACGACCGAAAATGTACCGGAGAACACGCAAATCGCTTTGATGGCCAACGTGAGTTCCATTGCTTTGAAGAGCAGCATCGAAACCGACGGAGAATTTCAGATCTCAGAAGAATTGCCCCGCGAATCCGGAAATATCAATGGTATCGATATAAAGGGAAAGCTTATCATGAATTCCAATGCACCAACGCGTTTTGCAGTTCAGTTTGTAAAAAACCCTATGATCGAAAACCCCAACAATGATCTTTTCGAAAATGATGAAAACGAAGATACCCCCGAAGGTTTCAACCTCATCGCAAAAAGCGATTGCAAAACCTGCCACAATACTTTTAAAAAAACTATCGGTCCCGCGTACATGGAGATCGCAAAAAAATATTCCACCACCGAGGATAACATCACCCTGCTTTCCCACAAAGTAAAACACGGCGGCTATGGCGTTTGGGGAAGCCATGTGATGAGCGCCCACCCGAATGATTCCGATGAAGATATTCGCCAAATGGTAACATATATTCTCTCACTCGATGCAGATGAAGAAATGCAACTTGCAAACGAAACTGTTTCGGCTCCCGAAGAATCCGACTACGTGTATGCCCAGGAAAACATCATGGAAGATGAAATGTTACCAGGAGCCATTGCGAGGGTTTATTTTCATAAATACGACCTGCAAAAACTTGCAGATGTCAACACCAAACAGCCTCCGGCTTTTGTCGATATTTTATCCAGGATACATATTCTCGATGTCGGCTTCAGCGGAATGCCCGACAACTTCGCCATGATCGTGGAAGGTTACTTAAAGGCCGATAAACCAGGCAATTATTTTTTCCGGCTCATCAGCGACGACGGATCGAAATTGTTCATCGGCGACACTGAAGTGATCGATCACGACGGGCTGCACGGCGCCGAAGAAAAAGACGGCGTCATCGCTCTCAAAGCAGGTTATCATCCTTTCAGGGTTGAGTTTTTCCAGTGCAAAGGCGGAAAAAATATCTCACTCCAGTGGCGACCGGCTGGTGCCGGAGATTATGTTGTGATCCCCGAAACCAATTTTGCCCACAATAAAAAAGACAGACCCGAAGTACTCAAACCCATGGCGCTTTCCATTGAAACCAAAGTGCCGGGCGATGGCGCTCCCCTCATGTCTGTTCATCCCGCTTACGATCTCAGCCAGGCTCGACCTGATGATTTTACGCCCAAAGTAGGAGGTATGGATTTTCTCTCCGATGGCCGCATGGTCATCAGCACTTGGGATCCTGCGGGTTCTGTTTTTATTCTGGAAGGTGTTCAAAGCGGTGATCCTTCAAAGATCAAAGTGAAAACCATCGCTAAGGGATTTGCGGAACCGCTGGGACTGAAGGTGGTCGATGATGAAATCTATATTTTACAAAAACAAGAGCTGACCAAACTTGTGGATACCGATGGCGACGAAATTGCCGACGAGTACCTGAATGTCTGCAATGGCTGGAAAGTGTCTTCCAATTTCCACGAATTTGCTTTTGGGCTGGTTTACAAAGACGGCTATTTTTACGCAACGCTGGCTACCGCCATCAATCCCGGAGGAGCAAGCACAGAACCACAAATCCCCGACCGCGGAAAGGTCATTAAAATTTCAAAAGACGACGGCAGTTTTGAATTTGTAGCCCAAGGTCTGCGAACACCCAACGGCATCGGCATTGGCGTCGATAATGAAATCTTTGTGTCAGACAACCAGGGTGATTGGCTCCCTTCTTCTAAAATTGTTCATGTAAAAAAAGACGCTTTTTACGGCTCGCGTACTGTGGACTTCGAAGGAACGGCCAGCCTGAAGGAAACTTTGCCCGTGGTTTGGCTACCACAAGACGAAATCGGCAATTCCCCAAGTACGCCTTTGTATCTCAATGACGGCCCTTACAAAGGCCAGATGATCCACGGCGAAGTCACCAACGGCGGTGTGAAAAGGGTTTTTGTTGAAAAGATCAACGGCGAGTACCAGGGCTGCGTGTTCCGTTTTATACAGGGTCTTGAAGCTGGAGTAAACAGGATCGCCTGGGGTCCCGACGGAGCGCTTTACGCCGGAGGCATCGGCTCTACCGGCAACTGGGTGCATACCGGCAAACTGTGGTATGGCCTCCAACGATTGAAATACAACGGCCAGTCTGCCTTCGAAATGCTGGCTGTCCGCGCCAAATCCAATGGCATTGAGATCGAATTCACCGAACCCCTGAAACACGGTGACGGTTGGGATATCAGCAACTTTCAAATAAAACAGTGGTATTATCTCCCAACCGTAGAATACGGCGGCCCGAAGCTGGATCTGAAAGACCTGAAAATCCTTTCGACTAATGTTTCTGAAGATCGAAAAAAGGTATTCCTCGAACTCCAGGGGATGAAACCCAACCACGTCATTTATGTAAAATTGTTAAAAGCCTTTGTCAGTGAAAACGACTATGAACTCTGGGCTACCGAAGCCTGGTACACTATGAATCAAATCCCCGAAAATCTGCCCGGCGAAAAATTTTCCGCTCCGGCATTACAAACCAACGCACTTTCTGATGCTGAAAAAACCGAAGGCTGGAAGCTCCTTTTTGACGGAAAGTCCACAAAAGGCTGGAGAAATTTTAAAAAACAAAGTATCGGATCGGGCTGGGTAGTTGACAATGGCGCTTTGCATCTCACTGCCCGAAAGGGTTACGACGGTGGCGATATCATCACAGAAGAAACTTTTGAAAATTTCGAATTATCACTTGAATGGAAAATCGGACCTTGTGGGAACAGCGGCATTTTTTTCAACGTCGTCGAAAATGAAGATTACGATCACGTTTGGCAAACCGGCCCCGAAATGCAAGTGCTGGACAATAGTTGCCACCCCGATGCCAAAATCGCAAAGCATCGTGCCGGCGACCTGTACGATCTCATCGAGTGCAAATACGTAACGGTAAAACCCGCAGGCCAATGGAATCACGTCCGCATCATCGTCAATAACGGCCACCTCGAGCACTGGCTCAACGGCAGGAAAGTGGTCGAAACGGAAATGTGGACGGAAGAGTGGAAAACGATGTTCGCCAACAGTAAATTCAAAGATATGCCAGGATTTGGCGCTGCCCGGAATGGGCATATCGCTTTGCAGGATCACGGTGATCGCGTCTGGTTTCGCAACATCAAGATCAGAGCGCTGGATGGGGAGGTTAATTAGGAAATGTTGAGTTGGGGAGGCGGGAAGTTGACTAATAACTTAATCAACTCAATACCTCAATCAACTCAATCGTTCTGTGCCATTCTGTGCAATCTGTGAGCTTTTTTTATTTATTGCGGATTTTCATAGATAAGAAATGGTCATTACTCATTCAATAAATATTCTTCAAAACGAAAAACAATATCAATGGAAACCATCAATCGCAACCGACTTTTTTATGCCAGTTGTTTCGCCCTGATTACTACTGCCATGACCTTTGCCATCAGGGCAAGGCTGGAAACTGTCTTCGGCCCCGGGGAAGGCGGGATCGGCCTGACCATGGAGCAAATCGGTTGGGCATTCACGCCGGCCTTCTGGGGTTTTACCCTGGCCATGATCATCGGTGGCCCGCTGGTTGACGCGCTTGGTATGAAAAAAATTACCTGGGTAGCTTTCTTCACCCATACCGCAGGTATTCTTCTGACCATATTCGCTTCCGACATGACCTCACTGTTTACGGCAACCCTTTTTGTCGGTATCGGCAACGGAATGATAGAAGCAGCCTGCAACCCGCTCGTCGCGAGCATGTATCCAAATGAAAAAACAAAAATGCTGAATAGGTTTCACGTCTGGTTTCCCGGCGGCATTGTGATCGGCTCGGTGGTGGGATGGCTCATCATGGATCAACTGGGGCTAAGTTGGCAACTGATGGTAGGGACCTTGTTCATCCCTCTGATTATTTATGCGTTTTTATTTCTTGGTCAAAAATTTCCGGTTACCGAAAGGGTAGAGCTGGGGATCAGTACAGGGAAAATGTGGCAAAGTGTCGTGTCGCCCTTGTTCCTGTTCATGGCATTTTGCATGTTGCTCACCGCCGCGACCGAGTTAGGAACCAACCAGCGGATAGAAACCTTGTTAAAAACTTCCGGCACCAACGCACTCCTGGTGCTGGCTTTTATCAACGGGATCATGGCGCTAGGCAGAGCCTTCGCCGGCCCGGTTGCTCACCGGCTCAGTACTTCGGGCATGCTGTTGTTTTCTGCAATTTTTTCGTTCATCGGACTTTCCTTGCTGACTCAGGCTTCGGGAGCCATGACATTTGTTGCGGCGGCTGTATTTGCCATCGGGATCACTTTCTTCTGGCCTACCATGCTTTCATTCATCGCCGAAAATATCCCCGAAAGCGGTGCGCTGGGCTTATCCATCATGGGAGGATTGGGCATGCTTTCCGTATCGGTTGTCCTGCCCATCATGGGTAAAATGATGGATGAAAATATGACCGGCCAGGAAACCATACGCATTATGTCCTTGTTGCCCGCAATCCTTATCGTGCTATTTGGGGCGCTGTATTTTTATATGCGGAAAAAGAGGAAGGTTGCGCCTACTGGCTGAAAACTGGAAATCGGCCGGGTGGACGAACTGGGTTCGGGTGTTCGAAATACTTTCAAGTATTGCGGTATTTACACCCTCGGAACCAACCCAAAGTTTATTGAAGAAGATGTTTTCAGAACGATTATTCCTTTAAAATCCGGAGATGAAACTACCCAAATGACTACCCAAATCATTTCAAAAAAAATTCTTGATCTGCTCAGGCTTCATCCGGCTATGAGCTGAAAACGGCTTGCGGAATCATTGGGTAATATTACTGAGGACGGGGTTAAATACCATCTGGAAAAAATGAAAGAAGAAGGAATAATTGAACGAGTTGGGGGAACCAGGGGAAAATGGAAAGTTTTGAAAAAATAATCCAATCGAAAGTACATTAGTTCTGATTATTAGTTGTCAAATCCCTTTGCCGAAAAACTCTGGTTAGGCCTTCCGCGACTTACAATACCTGACGACATTTATCAATCTGTGCCAATTATTTTAGGCCATTTCAGTAAAAATTTACTAATATTAGCTATCGAAAAAACCACTAAACACATGATGAAAAAAACGAAAAACCCCGGCTCAAGGCGCTCTTTTTTAAAAAAAGCCATGTTGGGAACTACTGTGCTGACCGGCGCACCGGCATTGCTTTCCTCTAAAGAAATTCAAAAAAAATCGTTGCTGCGGGAGCAATTCAAATTTGCCAAAAATGACCAAATACAGATCGCTGTCATCGGCGCTGGCGGAATGGGCATTGCTGACACAAAAACTGCCCTGGAAATCCCCGGTGTAAAGATCGTGGCAGCCTGCGACCTGTACGACGGGCGGCTGGAAGGCGCTAGAAAACTTTGGGGAAACGATCTCTTTACCACCCGCGATTATCTCGAAATCCTGAACCGCACAGATGTCGATGCTATGATCATCGGAACCCCCGACCACTGGCACAAACAAATCTCGGTCGATGCGTTGCAAAGCGGTAAAGGTGTTTATTGTGAAAAACCGATGGTACGCACAATCACCGAGGGGCAGGAGGTTATCGAAGCCCAGAAAGCCAGTGGCAAGACCTTCCAGGTGGGTAGCCAGGGCGTAAGTTCTCTGGGCAATGAAAAAGCCAAAGAACTTTTTGAAGCAGGCGCTATCGGCCAGTTGGTCTATGCGGAAGGCTTCTGGGCGCGCAACTCTCCGGAAGGCGCCTGGCAATACGCTATTCCAAAAGATGCCTCCGAAAAGACGGTCGATTGGCAGCGATACATCAGCAACACCACAAAAAGACCCTGGGATCCGCTTCGGTTTTTCCGCTGGAGAAATTACCGCGACTATGGCACCGGCGTATCCGGCGATCTGTTCGTTCATCTGTTTTCCAGCCTGCATTTTATCACCAGTTCGGTTGGGCCAAATAAGATCATGGCCACCGGCGGCCTGCGTTACTGGAAAGATGGCCGCGAAGTGCCTGATGTTCTGCTCGGTATGTTCGATTATCCTGAAACGAAAGCACATCCTGCGTTCAATTTATCTCTCCGGGTCAATTTTGTCGATGGCACTTCCGGCACGACTTACCTCCGCATGGTGGGAAGCGAAGGCGCGATGGACATCACCTGGGATGATGTTTACCTCCGCAGAAATCTGGTCAGCGATCCCATCGATCCGTTTCTCCAGGAAAAAACCAAAGAAGCAGATAAGCTATTCGGGGAACGCAAAAAGATGCAGCCGCCAAAAGAAGCGCATTACTCCGCAGAATCCGGTTACAAAGGGGCACATTACGACCATTTTGTAAATTTTTTCAATGGCGTCAGATTTGGAAAATCAGTTGTGGAAGATGCAGCTTTCAGCTACCGTGCTGCTGCGCCCGCTTTGCTTTGTAACGATAGTTATTTCGACAATAAAATCATTCATTGGGACCCGATCAACATGAAGTTGAAATGAAACTGGTTAGTGGTTCTGTTTATAAAAAACAAATAAAACAATGCAATTTCTATTAAAAAATTATTTGCTCATTCTCCTCGGTTTTTTGCTGGCTTGCCAAAGCCCGACCAATGACGAAACCCCATCCGGAACAGAGCCGGGTTTTACGCACAACACCCTTTCCGAAACTGAAAAAGAAGCAGGCTGGGAATTACTTTTCGATGGAAAATCAACAGGAAAGTGGAGAGGTTACAACAAATCGGCTTTTCCCAAAAAAGGCTGGAAAGTCATTGACAAAACATTAGTGGTAAAAAAAAGCGGAAGCGAGGAATCGGGTTATGGCGGCGACATCATTACAAAAGAGAAGTTTGAAAACTTTGAATTGATGATCGACTTTTTGCTGACAGATACTGCAAACAGCGGGATTTTCTACATGGTCAATGAAGTTGAAGATACGCCGATCTGGCATAATGCCCCGGAATATCAAATCCTCGACGATGCGATCTATGCGACCATGGGAGTTACAAACATCCATTTCACCGGCGCCAATTACGACTTGCACCCTGCGGAAAATGACTTTAAAAACAACATGGGACAATGGAACACCGCCCGCATCATCGTCAATAACGGTCATGTCGAACACTGGCTCAACGGCAACAAAGTTGTAGCTTATGATCTCTGGACTCCCGAATGGGAAGCCCTCGTAAAAGCCAGCAAATTCAGTGAATATCCGGATTACGGGAAAACCAAAAACGGCCACATCGGCATCCAGGATCACGGCCAGGAGGTTCGGTTCAGGAATATAAAAATCCGGAGACTTTGAGTGATTTTGTATGCAACTGGTGCGATCAGCTTTTTATCAATTAAAAACAAAGGAATTTTATGAACAGGAAAATACGCATGGGAATGATCGGTGGCGGTCGCGGCGCATTTATCGGCGCGGTTCACAGGATGGCCGCCGCACTGGATGGAGAGATCGAATTGGTTTGCGGCGCTTTCAGCAGTGACCCCGAAAAGTCAAAGCTGTCCGGCAAAGATCTGTTCCTGCCCGACAACCGTGTGTATGGCAGCTATGAGGAAATGATAAAAAAAGAAAAACTACTGCCCGAAGGGATCCGAATGGATTTCGTTTCGATCGTAACACCCAATCACTTACATTTCGCTCCTGCAAAAATGGCTTTGCAAAATGGCTTCCACGTCGTTTGCGACAAGCCGCTGGCATTCGACCTGAAACAGGCAAAAGCACTTTCAACCCTGGTAAATAAAACAGGGCTATTATTTGCCCTTACCCACAATTACACGGGTTATCCGATGGTCAAGCAGGCCAAAATGATGGTCGCCAACGGACAGATCGGAACAGTCAGAAAAGTAGTGGTGGAATACCCACAGGGCTGGCTTTCTACAAAACTTGAAGATAGTGGCCAAAAACAGGCCGCATGGCGCACCGACCCCAAACGCTCCGGAGCCGCAGGAGCAATCGGCGACATTGGAACCCACGCCGAAAATCTCGCCGAATACATCACCGGCCTGCGTATCAAACGGCTCTGCGCCGATGTCAACACAATGGTGAAAGGCCGTTTGCTCGACGACGATGGTAATGTGTTGCTCGAGTTCGACAATGGCGCGAGGGGAATTCTCTACGCCAGCCAGATCTCCGCAGGTGAAGAAAACAACCTCAGAATAAGAGTTTACGGTGAAAAAGCAGGCCTCGAATGGGCGCAGCAGGAACCGAATACCTTGTTGATAAAATGGCTCGACAAGCCCATGGAAGTGATGCGCACCGGGGTTGGAAAATTGTACCCCGAAACCCAGGCTGCCACACGCATCCCTGCCGGGCATCCGGAGGGATACCTCGAAGCTTTTGCCAATATTTATAAAAATTTTGCATTGTGCCTGCGCGCTCACCTTGCCGGAAAAAAACCAAAGGCAATTCATCAGGATTTTCCAACCGTGGAAGATGGCGTCAGGGGTATGCAGTTCATTGAGAAAGTCATTGAATCCGGGAAAAGCAAACAAAAGTGGATCAAATTTTAGATGAAAATGGGGTGATCCCGATTTTATCGGGATCTACGCTTCGCTCCGATGGGGGAATGGTTAGTGAACGGTGAACGGTAAACAGTAAACAGTGAACAGTGAACTAGCAACCCCGACCAGCCCCGACAGGTCGGGGCCAGTCGGGGCAGGCGGGAAACAGTAAACAGTAAAGGGAACCAAAAAACCATATCGTATCCCGCTTTTTCTCGAAAAAACGGGACGATGAAATCGGGAATACCAAATCCGCAAAATCAACAAACATGATGAACATCAAAGGCCCTGCAATATTTTTAGCACAATTTGTACAAAACAAACCTCCCTACAACAGCCTTGAAGGAATGTGCAAATGGGCTGCCGAACTGGGTTATATCGGTATCCAAATCCCAACCTGGGAAACAAGTTTGATCGATCTCAAAAAAGCGGCCACGAGCAAAACCTATTGTGACGAATTAAAAGGGAAGGTAGAAGGTTTCGGGTTGCAGATCACGGAGCTTTCCACGCACCTCCAGGGACAACTCGTGGCTGTAAATCCGGCTTACGATCAGTTGTTCGATGCCTTTGCTCCCGAGCAACACCGCAATAATCCAAAGGCGCGAACGGCCTGGGCAGTCCAGCAATTGAAGTGGGCTGCCAAAGCGAGCCAGCATCTTGGCCTGAAAGCCCATGTTACTTTTTCGGGCGCTTTGATCTGGCACACCGTTTATCCCTGGCCGCAACGACCGAAAGGCCTGGTTGAAACGGCTTTCAAAGAATTAGGGAAAAGGTGGTTGCCCATTCTGAATGCTTTCGATGAAGCAGGCGTGGATCTTTGCTACGAAATCCACCCCGGCGAAGATCTGCACGATGGCGTCACCTTTGAAAGATTTTTGGAAATAACAGGCAATCACAGTCGCTGCCACATGCTCTACGATCCCAGCCACTTTGTTTTACAACAGTTGGATTATTTACAACATCTCGACATTTACCACGAAAGGATCAAAATGTTCCATGTAAAAGATGCGGAATTCAACCCCACCGGACGATCCGGCGTTTATGGCGGTTACCAGGATTGGATCGACCGCCCCGGACGGTTCCGCTCTCTGGGCGACGGACAGGTTGATTTTAAAACCATTTTTAGCAAACTTGCCCAATATGATTTCGATGGCTGGGCAGTGTTGGAATGGGAGTGTTGTATCAAAGACAGCGAACAGGGCGCCCGGGAAGGAGCCATTTTCATCCGCGACCATATCATAAAAGTCACAGAGCGGGCATTCGATGATTTTGCGGGCGGTAAGCCCGATGAAAAATTGAATAAAAAGATCATCGGATTGTAGCTTTGTGGTAAACCAAAAATCATTGCGAATGAGCGAGTATGGCTACCTGTTGAACCGTTTTGTTTTGATCCTGAAAATCATCCCGATGTTTTTCTTTGTTTGTTTTTTTACAAATGGTTTTACACAAACACCAACCCAAACGATCCGTGGAAAAATACTGGATGCCGACACAGAAACTCCTCTGACAGGTGCTACTGTTGAAATCCTCAAAACTGATCCGCTCCAGGGTACGTCAACTGATGAAAATGGAACTTTCCGTTTTGAAAATGTTAACGTCGGGCGTTATGAATTAAGGTTCAGCTATTTGGGTTACAAAACGCTTATCCTTACAGAAATACTCGTAGAATCCGGGAGAGAGACTGTTTTGGAAATATCACTCCAGCAAACCGAATCCATGATTACCGAAGTTGTGGTAAAAGGGGAGCGAGCCTCAACAAGAGCGGCCAGCCCGGTCAGCGCCTATACGCTTGCACTCGAAGAAACGCTCCGGTTTCCGGCAACCTTTTACGATCCTGCCCGGCTGACAATGGCTTTTGCCGGTATTGTCAACGACAATGACCAGGCTAATGGAATTTCTATCCGGGGCAACAGCCCGAACAATATGACCTGGATGCTAGAGGGTGTTGAAATCGTCAACCCCAATCACCTTAGCAATTCCGGTACTTTCAGCGATCGCGCCACTCAAAACGGCGGTGGTGTGAATATCCTGAGCGCTCAACTGCTGGGCGCTTCGCATTTTTTAACTTCTGCCTTTCCGGCAAATTACGGCAATTCACTCTCCGGGGTAATGGATATGCGGCTTCGTGAGGGCAACAATGAGATCAATGAATTTACGATGCAGTTTGGATTGATCGGGATCGATCTGGCGCTCGAAGGCCCTTTGTCCAATAAACGCAATGCACCTTCTTTTTTGATCAATTACCGATACTCCACTGTTGGTTTGCTCTCTGCGATGGGCCTCGATCTGGGCGACGAAGCCATCACTTTTCAGGACCTTTCATTCAACCTGACATTACCAACCCGGAAAGCTGGAAAATTCAGTCTTTTCGGAATGGGCGGAAAAAGTGAAAATATTTTCGAGGCATTGCGGGATTCTTCTGAGTGGGAGTTCGACAAAGATCGTTTTGACATCAGTTTCGAATCGAAAATGGGAGCGATCGGCGCTACCCACACACTTCCCCTCGGATCGGCTTCGGTGTGGAAAACTTCTTTGGCATTTTCGGCGCTGGAACACCAACGAACCGGAAATCGGCTGAATGATGCACTCATGCCAGAAAACATTGAAAGCAATAGCTATCAAGAACAAAAGCTGGCTTTTTCGACGAATTTCAACCACAAGCTCGATAAAAATAATCGCATCGAGGCAGGCTTCAATTTTGTCCAGCCGGATTATAAAATTTTGGGAACAGACAATAATGATCCGGGATATGCCCTCAGTGGAAATGGTAGCGGCCTACTCCTTCAGCCTTTTGTGAATGTTGAAACTAAATTGCAACACTTTTTGACTATCAACCTGGGAGTACGCTATCAATATTTTACCTTCAATGAAAGTCATTCGCTGGAGCCGAGAACCTCTCTGAGTTTTCACCTGCCTCACGATCAAAACCTGAGCCTGGGTTATGGCCTGCACAGCAAACTCCAAATACCGCAGCTGTATTTTGCGGAGATCGAAGGAGGTAATCCCAACCGGGATCTTGGATTTACAAAGGCGCATCATTTTGTTTTAGGTTATGAAAAAAGCCTGAAAAACAGTTTTAAGTTGCGGAGCGAAATTTATTACCAAAGGCTTTTTGATGTTCCCATAATCGATGACGAAAACAGTAATTTTTCAGCTGTAAATCTGCTGGAAGGTTTTGTTTCAGATACCCTGGTCAATGAAGGAACCGCGGAGAATTACGGCATTGAGATCAGCTTATCTAAAAATTTTACAAACGATTATTTTTTGTTGGCAAACGGTACTTTTTATGAATCAAAATACACGGGCGGCGACGGGATCAAAAGAGACAGCCGGTTCAATGCCAATTACATTTTCAACCTGACGGGCGGCAAAGAATTTCACCGCGAAAAAAACAACAAACACAAAGTTTATGGTATCAATGCGCATATCTCTTATCGCGGCGGCCTGCGGGAAACGCCTATCGACGTTGATGCTTCCAGCGCTGCCGGCACAACTGTTTACCACGAAGAAGCCGCTTTCAGCCTTCAACAGGATGCTTATTTCAGGATTGATCTGCGGCTTTATTACAGACTAAACAAATCAAAATATTCCGGCACGCTTGGCCTTGACATTCAGAACCTGACCAATGCTGAAAATGCTGCCTTCAGCTACTTCGATGTTCAAAAAGGTGAGTTGGTGGTTAAAAACCAATTGGGGATCATTCCCATTCTAAGCTACCGCTCCTCTTTTTAATATTGCGTTTTTGCAATTTTGGTATGAATGTCCTGCACCTCCATCAGCGCTGCCGAACCGTACCAGGGTATCAATTCCATTTCGAGGCTTCCGGCTTGGATTGCCGGATCGGTGTTGGTCAAAGCTTCTGCTTCTTCCACAGTTTCCACATCAAAAACATAGATGCCGCGCAGGTCGCCGGTGCCAAAAAACGGGCCTGCCAGGATCAGCTTGCCTTCTTCAGCCAGGCGTTTGATGTTTTCCATGTGCGCCCGCTGCAATTCAGTTGCTTTTTTTTCATCCGTTTCGCGGTTGGGGCCTCGTTTTAAAAAAGCCATAACATACCGCTTCATGCCGTAATCATCTGCGCCCAATTTTGCAGCACGGACAGAATCGAATTGCAAGGTGGTTTCTGTGGTCGGTGATCCTTGTAGGTCGCTGGCCGAATTTTCGGTATCGCAACCAACGAGTAGTATCGCAAAGCAGAAAAGAAGGTATTGCGCTGTTACATTTTTATTTTTTAAACCTGTCATGTCGTTTTTATTTTGGTGGAAAAGATAGTAATTTTTATGTCCTGAAGTTGAGCTTTTCTTAGAAAAGAATTGATTTTCGAATCCGGGGATAGTGGGGGATAATCACGCCTGCGTCATGATGGGGATGCTGGGGGATAGTTTCGGCTTTACCGGAACGGGGATGATAGGGGATTCTGTATCCCCTCTGTTATCTCCAACAATCCTCCCCGCGCGATTGGGTGAGCGCCCATCCCCTGCCATCCCCAACCCGCCATTGGTGGGATTTTTTCAGGCTGCTCGAAGTATAAAACCGGACTTATTGGATAATTTTTCATAAACTTGTTTTGCGTTTTAGGCATTTAAAAACTGATCCTTTCCATGAAAATTTTCAATGTATTTCTAACCATTGTTTTTATTCTCTTCGCGGCATTGCAAATCAATGATCCTGACCCGGGTTTGTGGATCGTTTTTTATGGTGCGATCGCTGTCATTTCCGGTTTTGCAGCTGCTGGAAAATACAATCAAACCATTGTTCTTGCTGTGATTTTTTTATGTGCGATATGGATGGCAACATTGCTCCCTGCGTTGTTTGAGTGGATCGGTTTGGGCATGCCGTCCATCACCGGGTCGATGAAAGCGGAATCTCCTCATGTCGAATTAGTGCGGGAATTTCTGGGACTTTTAATTGCTTTGGCGGCTTTGCTGTTTCATTATTTTCAGGCTAAAAAAAAGTCTGTATCATGAATTTCTCCTGGTTCGTTCAATAAATTCATCCAGTTCTTTTGCCGGGTCCCAGAAAAATTTATCAAAATCCTGAACTACATTTTCTACCACTTTCAACCCTTCATTTTCCAAAAGTTGCTGCATGAGTCCGGGAGCGGGGAAATGGTTTCTCCCGGAGAGTTCTCCTTTGCGGTTTACAACCCTGTGAGCAGGTACATTTTCTCCGGTAAAACTTTTGTTCAGCGCCCAGCCCACCATCCTCGCTGAGCCGAGCGCCAGGTAATCTGCAATGGCTCCGTAAGTTGTGATCCGCCCGAATGGGATTTGCCGGGTGACTTCATAAACCAGGTCGAAATAGCTGTCTTTGCTCATGACTGTTGCTGTGACTTATTTTTTCCAAAATTAAGTACTTTTGCCTCAATTTTTATATCGCAAATTTCAATTCGAGCAAGATGCTGAAAACACGGGTAAAAGCAAGCCAGATCACTAACCTGACCGATGCGCGTTATTTCGCAGCAAGAGAAGTGGATTGGCTGGGTTTCAACCTCGATCCCGGCACTGAAAACTTTGTGCATCCGCTCACGGTCAAATCCATCCAGGAATGGGTGGAAGGGCCTAAAATAGTAGGTGAATTCGGTTTGCAGGATAAAAATGAAATGCTGCAAACCATTGAGCTTTTGAAACTCGACGGCATTCAAACCGGCATGTTTTCCGACACGGCGCCATTTGTTGAGAAGGGCATTCCGGTCATAAAGGAAATAGTGATCGAACAGGGATTGGATTATGCCGAGCTTACAAAACGGCTCGAATCCGATGTCCGCAGCGCCGATATTTTTTTGTTGAATTATTCAAAAAATAAACTTCCCTGGAGCCTGGTTTCGCCCGACAGTAATGCTTTGAAAGACTTGTGCAGAAGATTTAAAATTTTGCTGGGGATTGATTTTACACCTATTGAGTTAGAAGATATTCTCAACAGTTTACCTATTTATGGATTGAACCTAAAAGGCGGCGAAGAGGAAAAAGTCGGGTTTAAATCTTTTGATGAACTCGACGAGATATTCGATATGCTGGAATTGGAATGATCCTTTTTCAGGCTGTCGCCCTGACCTTTTTACTTTAACACGGCTGGTTTTGTTCAAATAGCTGAAGGAAGCCTTGTGTGCCTCCGATGGAGTCGCACAAATTTCTCCCGCATTGCTCCAGAATCATGAAAGACATGACAGCGTGGATAGATCGCCGGCGCTACATTGCATACTTTCTTTATCTATCTCCCGTTTCAACAGCCGTGGGCAATTTAAAAAAAGAAGATATGCTCCTCCTCACAGCACTGTCACATCACCCGCCAGCACCCGTTTCTTACCATTCTCTTCAAAAAGGATCATCCAGGCAAAGACACCGGGGTTTACCTCGCCGGAAGGC
>CAZKDA010000009.1:0-47730 GCA_964551455.1 uncultured Saprospiraceae bacterium | reverse complement strand
CGTTCGGCAGGCAGGCTGAGCCTGTCGAAGCGTCAACCTAATCAACTGAATACCCCACAACCTCCAGTATTTACTCCATTACCTCCCTGGCAAGGACTTCCAGCCCCTGTTTCGTCAAAAACCGGGCGTACATTTTACGGACCGTCGGGATAGTGCCGAATTCTTTCAGCCCTTGTTTGTATTTTTCATTGGCGGAGTAGAGCATTTGCTCTTTTGCCAGGGCATGCGCTTCCTGGAGCAGTTTGAGCCAGGGAGCCGCGTAGGAGTATTCCCGGTCAGAGAGTAAACCCCGGATGACATCCAAATCCTCGTTTTTACCTGTGAATATCAGTTGGATCATTTCCGATTTGGTCTCCGGCGTCGAAGTGGTTTCCACTTGCCAGAAATAGGGTTCCCCTTTTTCGATGGCCAATTGAGCCACGTCAATGGTAAAGCTGTTGTTTTCGGTCAAAGCCGAAAAAATGGGCGGCTGGTTTGAGGATTGGTAAATGTTTATCCTGAACGCCTGGACATCGTTGACACCCGTCCAACTAAAGGTGATGGTTTTTAAAGGTACCATCCCGCCGATGGGCATGATGGCTTTGATTTGTTTGCCGAGTACTTGATCGGAACCTTCGTTTGTATCCTTCTTTACCGAACCTTCATTTGCATTGCCACTGCCAGGCTCACCAAAATCACTTGCCTCACCTATTGCCTTCATAAAATCGGAGACATGCAAATCCGGGTTTGCATCTGCCAGCTTTTTAGCTTCATTTCTCAAGCTGTAAGTTCCCCTTTTACTCAAAACCAGGATCTGATCTTTCCACGAAAGTTTTACCATAGCATTCTTTTTCAACTCCAAAATACCGTTTTCTTTCAGCGTCATTCCTGAGATGAGATTTTGCGCAGAATCACTGCCGTCGTCCGTGTAAGCCGCAGTGCCTTCGACCGCCCACACCACAAACTCAGCGGGAGAAACAACTTGCCCATCGAAATCATATTCCTGGGCAATGGCATAAAAGATATTGAAAAAGAGGAGGGTAATTAAACAGGTTGTTTTTTCCATAAAAAGCGTTTTGAAAAATGTAAATTTATTGGTTTTAAAAAAATCCGGATAATCGTTAGTCAATTTGTTCCGCCGCTTCGATGCTCAATCCCTGCCGTGCAAGGAAAGCTGCAAACAGTTTTTTGAATAGCAGATTTTCGGGTTGTTGCGTCCGCAATTCCAGGTAGCGAAGATAGGCATCGTAAATGAAATTTTCCTGTTCCAAAAGAACGGTTTTCGTCCATTGTTGAAAGGATCAAGGAAATGGAGGTTCACCCGGACCAGATCCACCAGGAAAATAAAAGCCCATATCAGTATTAACACGATCACTGCATGGGGCTGAGCTTTTTGATAATGCCGGGCATTTTTAATTTCATGGTCAAAAACAAAATACTGCTTTGAAGCTAGTTTTTTTAATTCATAAACAGTTTCTATTACCTTTTTCAATTTCTCACTGAATACACAGACCCGCCCGCCTACGGCAGCCAGCCTATATGACAAGGTCGGGCGGGATCCCACAGAAAGGTAAAACTCACAAGTTCTGCGTCGATCAGCGAGATCAGCGGGACACTTTTTTATTTCCCGCAGAACTTGTAAACGATGCAAGCCTTATTTCGCTGATTACCGCAGAAAGGTAAAGCTCACAAATTCTGCGTCGATCAGCGAGATCAGCGGGACACTTTTTTATTTTCAATTGAATATTAGCAGAGGAAAGAATCTTTATAAAGTTCAGAATTAAAACGGTAACCTATCAGGAGAAAGCAAAATAAAAGTTTAATTTAGTCTAACTGAATCAGAAAAATATAAAATGAAAAAAACGCTCCCGATCCTTCTTGCTTTGCTTTTCCTGCTGGGAAATGCCATAGCTCAAGACCTTCATATTCATTAAGATGTACAAACCTCATCGATCAAATATATCTATGACGGTGAAGAGATCAAACGCCCGAAAATCAAAAAAGACGGGAATATCTTTTTGCATGTGGAAAATTACAACAATTACATCTATGCCCTTGAGGTGGTTGCCAACAACCAGGCGCTTCAAATTCCGCCGGGCAGCGGCATTGGGAGCTTGTTGTCCGGAGGGTCTGAGTTCGCCGGGATCATGATGCCGGGGTTTAGCGGTTCGGGAGCGGGTGACGGGTATATTGATATTGAGTCTGGAGGGTTCGGCTTTGCAGATGCGGCGGATGATGAATCAATGAATATGTTTATGCTTTACAACAACCAGTATTCGGCCATTTTGGATGAATTGGTAGCAGAAGAAAGAGAATTTTTGAAAATCCAAAAAGAGGTAGAGGTAGTTCAGCAATTACAGGAGTTCAGAGCTGTCGGCCTTGCGGAAGTCAGGAGGATAAAATACAACCCTGATCTTTCGCCGGAGCAGGTCAAAAAGATGTCAAATGATTTTCTCAAAAAAATACTTGAAGTTGAAAGCGAAGAAGAGATCACGCTGGATTACGTCGTCCAAAAAGGCGACGACCGGCAAAAGCTTGCAGAGAACCTGAAAAAGCTCGAATCAACTAAAAAGGATTATGGCCGTACCATTGAAAAACTGGATAAGCTGTCGGAAGAAATTTCAAATTTGAGTTTTCAGTTTGATGAATGGATTTTATTACAAACCAAAATTGAGGAAATTCATAACAAAGCTGAAAAAGAGTTGCAGACAATCGATCAGCATCAGGAGATCATCGGCGCTTTGTATGAAAAAAGCGGGAAGCAGAATTTACAAAAAATGACCGCCGTTTGGTACGAATATGAAGGACTGAAGGCCAATGATTTTTCATATACCTATCGCACCGAGGCTGCCGGTGACCGTACCGTTCTTGGGATAAAATTTACCGCGAGGGACTCTTTGGGAAATGTGCTCCCCATCAATAAAAAAGAGCTGGTGCCGATCAGGGTTCCCGTTTACGGCGGCATGAAAATAAACGTGAGTATCGGGCTTAGTTTCTCACAATTCTTTGAAAGGCCGCAATCTTATTTTTTGCAAGATACCATCATCCGTTCCGAGGATGCCGATGGCTTCGTTCCCGTCATCACTTCATTTTTTCACTTTTACCCGCAGAGCGCCGGCGATGTTTCCATCGGAGGTTCTTTTGGAGTGGGCATCCCGCTGTCCACCTCGTCGTTTGGAAATTCATTGTCTTTTTTTCTGGGCCCCAGTTTTATCTTTGGAAAAGGACAGCGCGTAGTGCTCAGTACAGGCATTATGGGCGGCAAAACCGAACAACTGTCGCAGGGTGTGAAAGTCGGCGATGTGATGCCGCAATTCTCTTCTGTCCCTACCAAAACAGGCTACAAAATGGGATATTTTCTTGGCGTTTCTTTTAATATCGGTGGAGGATGATGAGTTAAAAAAAAACAGTAAAACAAAGGTATTACAAGTACTCGAATCAATATCTGGTTCAGAAGTAAAATTGAATATTTGATTTAGAGCTTATGGGTAATTATCAAATTAATTTCACAATATTTATATTGTCATCAATCCTGTCAAAATATTTTGCATACAACTCTATTTTAGGATCAATCCATTGCATTATATTATAAATTTCTTTTTTTGTATTTATAGCACGCGACAAGTCTTTTTTATTACCTGAAAAACAAATTGGTTCATTGTGATAAACCCTATTTCTAAATTCCTTAATTGAATTCATTCTTGTAAAAATTGCCTTCCTTCCCATTGAGTTAGGGAGGTTTGTAAAAGACTGTATTACTGAACCTTTTATTAATCTATAATGATGTACATCAAATAAACCTACCCAAAAACTCAATGTTAACTCAGCTATAATTTTATCAACCGTAACGCTCTGTCTCTGTCTTTGTATTCGCCTTTCTGCCTTTGAAACGGATTCCCTTAAATAATAATTAGATGGCTGTAAAGAGTTGTCACTCATAAATTTACTTTTCTCCGTTCTTATCCAATTACTATTATTGAAATATTTAGTCATTTGATAATGTATTACGTTCCTTAAGGTTACTTCAAATAAGTTTAGCAATGGATAAAATGCTTGAGATAGCTTGAGGTTTGCAATGTACAATTGTTTTGTCCTATCTTTTGAATTTTCACAAGCAGCAAAAAACCTATCAAGCCTTGATTGAGATACATAGTGCTGTAAGTCTTTATATTTCAAATTATTTGAATTTTAGAGGATTTTTTGTATATTTGCAGCGATATGCTTAGTAAAGCCTCTTCTTGTTAAAGAACGTAACTAAGTTAAAGAAATCAGGCTTTCAGAGATACAATTTTCTCTGGGAGCCTTTTTTTTATTTAATGTTCAGGCCATAGTAAAGGTAATGTTTTTTGGTAATTAAAAAAACATAGATTATAACCAAAACATCCTATCCATTAGATTAAAAAAGACGGGTATCAGTTAAAACCCAACTCCCTTCCCTACCGCCACCCTCTCCTCTCATCTTCTTCAGGTTTTTGTGTGGGTTCTTTCTTTACAAAATTTCTGAGCTGGTAGGTAAAGGTCAGCATGACGAAGCGTTGCAACACCTGGGTTTCCACATCTTCGATATACACATCGGTGACATTTCGCTGGATGCTTCGGTTTTGGTTTAAAATATCGAACACCGTCAGCCGCAGGTCACCGCGTTGATTCTTGAATAATTTTTTGCCGACCCCAAGGTTCCACAGTACAAAATGCTGATCGGCTTCATCGAGCAGCCCGGTGTAGAGCTGGTGCTGAAAATCCGTTTGAAAAACAATGCCTTTTCCGATGATCCAGTTGAATTTAAGCTGCGAAGACTGGTTCAGATACTGCGAATTCAAAGTGGTTTGCAGACTGTTTCTGACGATGATGTAATTGGAGTTCGAACCTATTGTAAAATCTACCTTTTCGCTGATATTGCTGCTCAGGGTCAAGCCCAGCCCGGAAGTGATATTGTTGGAAAAGTTGATGTCGTCATTGATCTGGCCGGGGATGCGGCTGTAATTTGCCGAGACATTGAGATTCAGGTTGGATTTTAGCTTCTTGACCGGAAACCCGTAGGTTAGAAATGACCGTGCATTCCAGTACCCATCCAGGTTGACCGGAGTTTCAAGCTGTGCTCCTTTTTCAATACCCAGATCATCATAAATCGGGTGATTGCTATTCGGCAGATAGGTCGCCTTGGTGATATAATCATCGCCGTACTCGCCGCCCAAGAGCAGGAAAAAGACCGATGCTTTCTCCGTGTTGGATTTTGAGAACCTGAAATTCAAGCTGTGTTGCACAGCCTGTTTAAGGTCAGGATTTCCGGCGCTGAGTTGCAGGGGATTGGAGTTGTCGATGACGTTCTGCAATTGTTCGATAGCAGGCAGATTGGTTCTGGAACGGTAGAAAATCCGCAGGTTGTCGGTTTTGGAAGGCCGGTAGCTATACATGACCATCGGCAGGATGTTGAAAAAATTCCGTTGCGTTTGCAGGCCTGTCGGGAAAGTTTGTTCATTTTTCAACGTTGTAGCTTGCGCGGTCAGCCGCACCATGAACATTTCTTTTCCTTTGCGGACATTATAAGCCAGGCCGCCCTGGTTGGTTGTTTTTTCGGAAGTAAAAACGTTGGAAAGCCCGCTGTTGAATGAGTCGTATTTTTGAGAAGCTTCCAAGAAATCAAAGGTTTCTTTGTTGGAATCCTCCTCCTCCACCGAGATGCGGTAATTGGCCATCAGCATCCCGTTTTTGCCAACCGGCTCGGTGTAATCGACATTCGAAGAAAGGCTCCATCCTTCGATCATGAGATCAGAGAACTGATCCAGCGTGTCCGATTTAATGATGTAGTCATTGCCGGAAAGGAGAAAACTTTCGCCGGCTTTGTCATTGTAACTACTATTTAGATTGATGGAAAAGGTACGCCTCGGTTTGACAAATTTATGGCGATAGAGCAGACTTCCGGAAAAGTTGAGCGCCTGGAGATCCGAGCGGTATTGATTTGAAGTCTGGTTGACGAGGTTATTGTTTTCTGTAGTCTGCGCCAGCATATTTGAAAAGCCGTCGTTTTGCTGGAAACTGATCCTTGGCCGGAAAACGATGGAGTTGGAAGAGTCGATCTGGTATTCCATGTTGAAATTGAGCCGGTGGTTCAGGTTGGTGCTTGATTTTTGGTTGTCTTCATTGTAAAACTGGCTTCCATCGGAGATATTGACGTATTCGCGGTTGAGCAGCCTGTCATTGTTATTATCACTTTTATTAAAAAAATAGCTGCCGGACACTTCCATTTTTTTACCCCACATATCCGAATAATTCAAGCCCAGCGCATGCGTCGTGGTGATGCCCCCCTGAGAACTCACCTGGAAGTCATTTCCCCCGCGCCCCCAGCCGCCGCCTCTGCCACCACGCCCGCCGCCGCGCCCACCTGAGCTACCCATGACACCGACGAGGTCTTCGCTGGCGAAATTTTGAATATTGATATTATTGGTTTGCCCGATGACCGAGAGCCTTGTGTCGCCGTTGAAATAATTGATCATGCCGCCGGCGTTGTACTGCCCGTCGCCATCATTGTCGAGACCGCCGCCGCCGTAGATTTTTCCAAACTGTCCGTTTTTCATATTGCTACGGGTAACGATGTTGATCGTTTTGGTAGTTTCGCCATCGTCGAAGCCCGTGAATTGCGACTGATCGCTCCTTCTGTCAAACACCTCAATTTTATCGACCACCTCAGCAGGCAGGTTGCGCAGGGCTGCCGAAGGATCATTGCCAAAAAACGGTTTGCCATCCACGAGTACCTCCCGCACTTCTTCCCCTTGTGCTTTCATTTTCCCGTTTTCCATAGCCATTCCGGGCATTTTCCGCACGAGGTCTTCGGCGCTGGCATCGGGGTTGACTTTGAAGGCATCGGCATTAAAAGCTGTGGTATCACCGCGTTGCACAGCCAGCGGGAGCTTGTCTTTGACGATCACTTCATCGAGGATTTCAGATTCTTCTTTTAAAAAAAGCGAACCGAGGCTGATGTTTTGGTTGACAATTTCGAGGCTGGTTGTCAGGGACTGATAACCGAGATAGCTCACCTCCAGCAGGTAATTTCCCCTTGCGATCCCTTCCAATCGGAATACTCCCTGATGGTCCGAAACCACTGAATTTACAACCGTTGTAGAATCGGTCTTCAGCACTACCAAAGCATTGATGAGCGGGAGGTTCTCATTTTCGCCCACAATGGTACCGGATACGGAAAAAGACTGTGCATGGGTACTCAGCGCAAAGGCAGTCAAGGCAAGGATAAACAGGATGTTTTTCATACGATGTGATTTGAGGCTCAAATATCCACATAAAGTATCATTGGCTGCTTCTTTTTCAATGAAATGCAGGAAAAAATCTATGAAATCCGGGAGGGAGGTTTGTGGCATGCTCTGCTTTTAAACCATGCCCCGATTTTTATTTACTTGTCTCTACTTTTTGGAATCGGGAAAAGGTACATTTGCCACTCGAAAGAATCCCGATGAAAAACGAAAAGACATTAATGTTCCTGCTGGCTGTTGTCCAGTTTTGCGACATCATGGATTTCATGATCATCATGCCGTTGGGGGCGCAACTCATGGAAATCCTCGATATTTCACCGTTCGAATTTACTTTGATCGTTTCGTCTTATGCGCTGACCGCCGGAGTTACCAGCCTGTTTGGCGCCTTGTATATCGACCGCTTTGACCGCAAAAAGGTACTGCTGTTCATTTACATCGGGTTTACCATCGGGACATTGGCCTGTGCAGCATCACCGAATTTTGTTTTCCTGTTGTTGTCGAGAAGTTTCACCGGCGCCTTTGGGGGAATATTGAGCGCCCTGGTGTTAGCCATCGTTGCCGATGTGGTTCCGCTCCACCGGCGAGGGAAGGCAATGGGCATTATAATGACCGCATTTTCGGTAGCTTCGATTGCCGGGGTACCCACCGGCCTTTGGTTTGCGGCGCAATTTTCCTGGCGGATGCCGTTCATTATCGTCGGTTCGATCTCCATTATCACCATTTTGCTGATCCGGAGATTTATGCCTGCCCTCAACAAGCACCTTGAGGAAGACACAAAACCGATCTATCCCCTGGCTGTTATCAAAAACCTGATCAAAGACCGGAACCAGGTTTTGGCGCTTGCTTTTTCCATCATCCTGATGCTGGGGCATTTTACGATCATTCCTTTCATTGCGCCCTACATGCAACTCAACGTTGGGTTCACGGAATTCCAGATCGCGTATATTTACCTGGCCGGCGGAGCGCTCTCAGCATTTTTATTGCCTTATTTCGGAAAACTCTCCGACCAGTTCGGGCATGTGACCATTTTTACCATAGCCAGCATTTTTGCGTTGTTTTCCATTTACGCCATTACTACATTGTCGGCGGTTTCGATACCGGTAGCGCTGCTTGCCACATCCTCCTTTTTTGTGGTGGCCAGCGGCAGGAATGTCCCGGCGACCACGATGGTCACCAGTGTTGTGGAACCCAAGAGTAGGGCAAGTTTTATGAGTTTTCGCGCCAGTGCCAACCAGGTAGCGCTGTTTCTCGCAACTTCAATAGCGGGTGCCATCGTAGGGAGTCATCCGGACGGAAGCCTGAGCAATTACCACATCGTCGGTTACGTGGCTATATTGATGAGTATTGTTGCGATAATTATGGCCCGTAAATTGAAATTAAAATCATAAGTTTTGACAAAAACGGGTTTTATAAAAAAACAAAAATGGTTTGAACCCCCTGTCTTTTCGGCGCTTATTCGCGCTTTACCACACCCCATAATCAAAAGAATTTCAAACCGGATCAAATCCTCCTGATCGTTTTGTAATATTATTCATTCAAAATTTTGTTAAATGAATGCAAAAGTCGGAGATTATATTTCCGGGTTTATTCATTAAACTTAGTTTTGCACAAATTTTTAAACTTATTCCATGGAAACTACATATCATTTCATGGTAGATTTTACGCTACCGGATGTCCTCACCGAAGACTTCATGAACCAAATCCCTTTTCAACGTGCAGCAGTGGATCGTTTTTTCAAGGAAGGCAAGCTCGTCAACTATGCTCTGTCGCTTGAAAATTCCAAGATCTGGGCTATTTTCAATGCAAGCTCCGAGATGAACGTGATGGACATGATCGCCGATCTGCCGCTCACGCCATTCCTGGAAGTGGAGATCAGCATGCTCACTTTTTACAATTCCATGCACCAGGAGATGCATAGTTTTTCCATGAATTGAAAATTGGATGAAATTCTATGAACCCGAATATTCAAAATCAATCATTCGGCTTTAAATCCGGTTGTCATAAGACTGGTTGACGTTTCAGACGAAGGTACTGCCGGATTCGATGCCCATGACATAAAAAAGCGATGCCGTTTTTATCATTCAAGATAAAAACGGCATCGCTTTTTAGTTGAAAATATCACTTGTTTCAAAAGCAAATGAACATTTGATCAACCTGAAAACAGCGTTTTCTACTACCTGGTTAGTACCAACTTGCGAGATAGAAATTGGTCACCCACCATTATTTTAATAATATAGATGCCAACGGGTTTATCGCTTAAGTCAAATTCAAAATTATTTCCAATAGAAGTCTCAGCGTTACTGAATATAGGCTTTCCACTTATATCCATTACATTTATTCTAATTTCTTCAATAGTATTTAATTCCAGTTGGATGGAAAAGTTACCTGATGTTGGATTCGGAGAAATCTGTAAAGCAGTAATGGACTTAATATTATCAACCGAAGTTGAAGTAATATCTACCATATCAGTAGCGGTACAACCATTTGAATCGGTAACAGTAACAGAGTAGGTTCCCGGATCGAGGTCTTCGGCGGTTTCTGTTGTTTGTGCTTCAGGATCTGACCAAAGGTAAGTATAAGGAGGCACACCTCCTGAAACCGTTACCATGGCAGAGGCATTACCGATATCCTGAATATCATCAATAGTTGGGCTTTCTGTGCCGAAATAAACGATCAAAGAGTCGCTGGTTGTACTACAAATGCTGTTAAAGGGATCTGATGTGTCGCTGTAAGTTGCTCCTTTCATCACCCAGGGGCCGGAAAGGACAGGATAAGGATTGGGAGCGCCACTTAATAAGCCATTTAGGTCACTGTTATAAGTCACTGCCGTATCGGCGTTTGTAACAATAAATTCGCCAGACAAACCACCTGTGCCGCCCAGTTGAGGGCTAAAAAACCAGCCAAAGCCCCCACCCGTTGGAACCGTATCCATTTCGGTCGTCAAATCGAACGTTCCGGCAGCATCACAAATAGAAACAGTGCCGGTTGTTGTAAGCGTTCCTGCGTTACAAGTAGTGACAACTGGTTCGCAAGGAGCGCCTGAAATACAAGTAAGTGCAGGATACCCATTATTTGTGCTGGTGTTAGTACCACCGCCACATTGTCCTTCTTCATTGATAACAATTAAATAGGTGCCGCTTTCGCTTGCTGTCCAGGTAATGGTACATCCATCGCCATCACCGGCTCCGAAAGCATCAACAGCACCGCTTGGTGCGATAATCGTGAAATCAGCGACCCAGTTATTTCCTCCAACGCCATTACAAATACTGAAGGCATATTCCCCGCCCGCCATAAAATTATTTATAGCATAAGCTTCGGCAGCGTACACTTGAAATGCGGTTATTTCATTGAAAGGACAGCCGGTTCCATCATCACAGGGGGCTCCGCCAAACGCAGTGTTAAAATCATTCCATCCTCCTGGGGGAGTTGGATTAAGCCAATCCATACATTGCGCATTCGCTGTATTGGTGGTTAAACAGGTCATTAAAATCAACGATGCAATAAGGTTGTAGATATTCTTTTTCATAATTAAAAGTTTACATTAAATAGGGTTAAATATTATTAATTGCGCTAAAATGAAAAAAATTTATAACCTATCCTAATTTATCAGGAAGTGAGGTCTGTTAAACTATTACAATTGTAAGGAATATTGCTAAAATGCTTAATTTATCAAATTGTGTAAAAGTGGTGTATTCCTGGTTCGCAGGCAAATGCCAGCCTTCATTGATATAAACTCAAAGTGATTCCTGGGAGATAATCGAAAAAATTATTAAACCCTGCGTTATACACGACACCGCATAGATTTCGGATTATAAAAATTAATTCCCGACGTGTCGGGATCGGTATAACTGTTCACTGAAAATTTCGGGAAAAGAAAAATCCGAAACCTGTCCTTGCCGTCAGGCGGGTTTATCCGTGAACAAGTATAACATTCATTTTATTAATTTAAGTTGCCCAGCTAAAAACTGCTAAATTACCCTATATTTGCAATACTATGAGCTATTCAAAACATAACCTCAACGATACGATTGTAGCGCTTTCCACACCGCCCGGAACGGGAGCCATTGCGGTCATCCGACTTTCAGGGAAAGATGCTATTGACATTGTAAATGCCGTTTTTGAAGGAAAAGACCTGCTCAGACAAAAAAGCCATACCATTCATTTTGGCACCATCAAAGACCATAACGGCCACATCATTGACGAGGTGCTGGTTTCTCTTTTTATCAAACCAAGGTCCTATACCGGTGAAAATGTGGTGGAAGTATCCTGCCATGGTTCTGCTTACATTATCCAGCAACTGATCCAGTTGTTTATTGAAAAAGGAGCACGCAATGCGCAGCCCGGAGAGTTTACTTTAAGGGCTTTTTTGAATGGACGAATGGATCTTTCGCAAGCCGAAGCTGTTGCTGACTTGATCGCCAGTAGTTCTGCTTCCTCCCATGATATTGCCATCAACCAGATGCGGGGCGGCTTTTCGAACGAAATAAAAAACCTCCGGCAACAACTCCTTGATTTTGCCAGTTTGATCGAACTAGAGCTGGATTTTAGTGAAGAAGATGTTGAATTTGCCAACCGTAATGATCTGAAAATACTGGTAGAAAAAATTCAATCCATCATAAAAAAATTGCTGCAATCTTTCCATTTAGGCAATGTCATCAAAAATGGCGTAACCACCGTGATCGCAGGCCGCCCCAATGCCGGAAAATCTACCCTGCTCAATGCCTTGCTCAACGAAGAACGAGCCATTGTGAGCGAAATCGAAGGTACCACCCGCGATACGATTGAAGAAGTGTTGAATATCAACGGTATCGCTTTCAGGCTGATCGACACTGCCGGGATCCGCCGGGCGCAGGATCAGATTGAAAAAATGGGCGTTGAAAAAACAATTGATAAAATTTCAAAATCTACCGTTGTTATTTACGTTTTTGATGTTTTAGAATCTAAACCCAAAGACCTCTGGGAAGATGTCGAACGATTTCTACAGGGCAGCAAAGCACTCACCGCAAAAAGCAAACGGATTTTTGTTGCCAATAAAATCGATATGAACCCCGATGCCAATCCCGCCGACTATTACATAGGCGATCTCATCAGTGAAAAGAACCTGGTCACCGTCTCGGCGAAAAGCCGGCAAAATATCGACACACTCAAAGAAATGCTGTACCGGTTGGTGGTGGAAGATGCACAACTCATCGACCAGACCATCGTCACCAACTCCCGCCATTTCGAAGCCCTCCAAAAAGCTCACGAAAGCCTCAACGCCGTGCTGAAAGGGCTCAACTCCGGCATCACCTCCGACTTCATCGCCATGGACATCCGCCAGGCGCTGCACCACCTCGGCCAGATCACCGGCGAAATTTCTACGGAAGACCTGCTGGGAAATATCTTTTCGAAGTTTTGCATTGGAAAGTGACCGGCACATAACAACCATATAACAAACCATTAAAAAACGTATAAAAAGCCTTGATTTCAGGGCTTTTTTTTATTGATTCAATTTAATTGTTGTTTTGTGGCGTTATGGTGTTATGGGTGTTTTTTGTTTAGATTTGTACCCTATTTGTACCTCGTTTTAAAACGGTTGTTTTTTTTAACTGATCTTGTACCTCGTTTGGTTTACAAAGTTTACAAAATGGAACACTATAAAACACGCTTAAACACTTTAGCCTGTTACACCATTTCCGAAATACTGGAAAAGTACAGCATATCGGAAACAGCCTTGCATAACCTCATCAAACGGGAAAACATACCCAGAATAAAAAAGGGCTGGTATGCCTATATGCCGAAAACCGAAATTCATAAACATTTGGGAGCGTATGAGTAAAACAAAGTAGGGGTAAGAAAAAGAAACAAATACAATGCAATTACAAACTATTCAAAACAAAATTTACGAAGTGCGGGGGCAAAAGGTTATGCTGGACTTTGACCTTGCAGAACTTTATGAAGTTGAAACAAGGGTGTTGAAACAGGCTGTACGGCGTAACATTGACCGGTTTCCTAATGATTTCATGTTTGAACTCACATAGGAAGAAGTTGATTCTTTAAGATCACAAATTGTGACCTTAAACGAAAGTGGTCAAGGGAAACATAGTAAATACTTGCCCTTTGTTTTTACCGAACACGGCGTAACCATGCTGGCCAACGTATTGAAAAGGGAGTTGTTGAAATACCTTTGCAGGCGATAGACGGATCTTGCGTGGTGGAAATTTTTTCTACAGAGCTTTATATTGGGGACTTCTAAAAATTCAAAAATCTTAACCGCAAAGATCGCGAAGGTTTTTCGCAAAGATCGCAAGAGATTGATTATCAGGAATTAAAAACGTTTTTCCATTAGATTGAGATTGCAAATCCCGACAAATCGGGAGATGAGGCAATTTTTAGAAGTTCCCTATTGTCAAACAGTGAATCGATTTATGCTTTCGTCGGGCAGTCGTGGCGATGATTGTGGTTTCCGTTTGTGTCTCTCTCTATAGAAAACTGAGTGTTGTTGGCCCCGGATGATTTAAGCTTGCGGTATAAATCCAATCCGTTCTGTCGATCCAAAGCGTATTCAGTTTAAGCGGGACGCTTAAACTTTCAGGTTGCCTTTAATAAAATTTCAAAAGTTTTGTAATTCTTGAATAATGTTTTTGAAGTACATCCCTACCTCCTCAACACAATCCTCCTGCTAATCACAGCGCCATCGCCTACCAGCCTCAGCCAGTAAACGCCGCTGGAAAACTGTTGCAGATCCATCTCAACTTGAGTTTCAAATCCATTGTGATCGAGAAGCTTTACGCGCTGTCCGTTTGAGGCGAACAGTTCGATACGGAGTTTATCGGAAGGCGGCTTGCCAAAGCGGATAAAAAGCTTTCCGTTGCTGGGATTCGGGAATATTTCCACCCCGTTGTTATTCAGGCTTTCCGTGGTGTTCGAGAGATCGGTAGTAAAGCTGAATACCTGAGAAAGCGTTTCGCCGCATGGGTTTTTGGCAGTTACGCGCCAATAATACGGTTGGTTGGGTATCAATTCCGGGCTGGGGTATTCGAGCGTCGTTTGCAAGTTGGAAGATACAATGTTCAAAAATGCCGGGTCGGTGGCTATCTCAACGAGGTATTCTATTGAGTATGTGGTTTCCAGCCAGACCAGGATCGGGTTTAGGGGTATGCCGGTTTGACCGTTTCCAGGAAGGTGAAGCTGCGGTACATCCGGCATACCGACAATTTGGATGACGATCTCGGCCTGTGTGGTATTCGTGCCATCGGTTGCGGTGAAAGTGATGGGATAATTTCCAATGGCCATGATACCTGAAACCGTAATATCAACCAATTCGCCAGGCATTACATTATTTGAACCAAACATTACGGAAGACCCCTGCGGGTTGCCCGATGCAGAGAGCGCGATCCCTGTGGAATCGAAATCCAGCCCTGGCATGATTTGAAATTCAATCGTTTCGTCAGTGCAGAAGGCAGGAATCGCGGGAATCGTGCTGACCGACCAATCGGGGATGATGGTGGAGCAAATATCGAGGTCCCAGCCGTTGAGCGTTCCCCCGTCGCCGTCGGCCATGTCCATGATCTTGAGCTTCCAGGTTCCGGCGGCGGTTTCGCCATTGAAGGTCTTCAGCGATTCAAAAGGCTGAAAAGCGCCGTTGATGGCAAGGCTGCCGGAATTGCAGGTGGTTTCTAAAGTCTCATAAGGCTCGGTGGCTTCATCATCAAAAGTGAGGAACAAATTGTCTTCCGGACATCCGAAGCTCGTTGGCGGCACGCCCGGCTGGTGCATCAGGGTGGCGATAGTTCCTGCCGGTGATTCCAGTTCAATGACGAGATCGCCGACCCAGGTATGTGAAATATCCAGGTTGGTAACATTGACATCTGTCACCTGTCCGTTTTCAAGGATATCGATGGTCGAAACGGAAAGCGGCGTATTTTCTTCTTCGAGCATCACAGGCACGTCAGCGCTTGTGGTAGGGACGCATTGAATATCAGCAGTGGTAAACGAAAAAACATCCGACCATTCGCCCTTGCCACAGCTGTTTTCAGCGCGTACCCGCCAGAAGTATTCCGTGAGTTTTTCCAGGTTCGCCTGGGCAAATGAATTGCTGACAAGCTCCTGCGCCGAAGCAACGAGGTTTAAAAAATCCGGATCGGAAGCGATTTGTATTTCATACGTGGTTTCCGGCTGGTCGGCAAACCAGGTGAATTGCGGGATGATGGAAACCGTGATCCCGCCGTCTTCCGGGCTTGCAAGCTCCGGTATTATTGGCACGGTTTCAAAAATAGTAACTGCGATGAATTCGGTAGCGGATAAAACACCGTCGCTTCCCGTGAGGTTGATGGTGTAGTTTCCCGTCGGGACGGTCTGGCCGATGCCCAGTTGCAAAGAAGTTGCGGTACCCGGCGTGATGGGGTTTTCACCAAAAATTATATCCACCGATCCGGGCATATCTGAGGAAACGCTGAGCGTCACCGGTCCGCTGAAAGTTTCGCTGGCGAAGATTTGGAATTCCGGGTTGGAGGGCGAACACACTTCAACCGACACAGGGTCGCTTTCGACAAAAATATTGCAGGCGCTGTGCTCCCTTCCGTCGAGCGTTGTAATTCCCGTATTATCGGGGTCCAGCCAGTCTTTCAGCCGGTTGGTAGCGCTTCCGTTGCCGTTCCACGAAACTGCGAAGCTCCCGTACCAGTCGGATTTATCATTCGTGCAGGATGCGGCGCCGCCGTGGAGCTGGCCTACAACCCGCTTGTTTTGATCGAAAAGAGGCGAGCCGGAAGATCCTTGTTCTGTAGTCCCGTGATCCCAATCGATCACCCTGACATGGGTGAAATTCGAGCTGGATTCGGGCACGAGGCCATTGGTGAGCATCAGTGATTGGTTTTCAAAACTGATCCTTTTTTCTTCGGCGTTGGGATGATGGATCCCTACAGCTTTACCGGGAGCCACGGGCAGGTTGCTCCAACCGGCGTAAAAAGCATTGGCGGCATCCGGCACCGGGTCGTCCAGTTCGAGCAGGGTAAAATCCGAGGTCGCACTACTGGCTCTGAAGTAAGCGCCGGTATTGAAAAGGTTCAGGGAGCCATTTCCGGGGCTTCCGTTGTTTTGACTTCCGACTTCGCGGCAATAGCTGTTTTCATAATTCCAGTAGGCGACCATAGTGGCGGCGTTGGCGTTGATAATGCTGCAATGCCTGGCCGTGATGAAATACGGTGTACAATCATTTCTGGCGTTATTGACCAAAAAACCCGAACAATAGGTGTTGCCGTTGGTGCCGATGACAGCAACGGAGCGAATAATGTCGCGGTAGTCATCGATCTGCGCCCATCCATCGGCAGCGCCACAGATCACATCGACGTTGCAACTCCCGGAAGCCACTGCCCCGAAACCCAGAAAGTCGTGGTTGATGGAACTGAGTTCCAGTTCGAGCTTGTGTTTTGAATCCGGTGGAAGCTGTACTTCGATGACTACTTCATCGCCGGGAATTACAGGCGTCCATAATTGTTCATGTTCCTCATTGTCAGCCGGCGTAAACGGGCCGAGAATATATTCGTAATCGGAAGAATATAAAACCAGCGATCCGCCCGGAGGCATTTTGTATTTTGTAAAACCGAAATTGAGGGACAATGCGCCCTGCGAGCGTACTACCAGCCGCCACACCATGTTTCCGTTGATACTGTTTTCCCATTGTCCGTGCGTATCGGGTGTATAATTAACTACAAAACTCTCTGCAAAACGCGGTGCAACTCCTGTGTTTCGCCGCTCCATTTCTTTCGCAAGCAATGCTTCGTTGTCGAGCTGCGGCATCATGATCTTATGAATCGTTGCCACCGGACTTAAGCCCTGAGCCAGCCGGGCGTCGTTTTGAGCCATTGTAAAAAAAGGTAAACAGGTGAATGCAAAAAGAGTCAGCCTTTTATTCATAAAAACAGTATTTATCCGCAACTTGAGTTATTTAGATAGACGTCAGACCCGCCCGCCCGACTGTCAGGCGGGCAAGAATAAGATGTCAGATCGAATCCTGCTGAAAAATCGGGACGACAAAGTCGGGACTTTAGACATCAAACCGTTGATAAGCAATGATTGCACCTCTTGAATCTGATTATTTTATTTTCGACCAATAATTAAAGGATTTGGCAGTAAAAATGATATGCAAAAAAGTTTCCAAATATTCTGCGATGCAAATGACGAAAATCAGTTTGAGTTTGAGTTTGAGTGTGGAGGAAAGGAAACCGGAAATCCCGACAAGTCGGGAATACCCGAAACCGGATACCCGAAACCGGATACCTGACACCGGAAACCCGAACCCGAAACCAACATATTTTATTATCTTGCCAGCGCCACTTCGCTGAAAATAGCGCCGATTTTTCCAGGCGAAGGTTATAGTTTTAAAGAGCGTGGTGTCATCAGAAAAAATGACCATCACTAAAAACAAAATGCCATGTTAATCTTGATCGTTGGATTGCCCGGAACCGGGAAAACGACTTTTGCCGCTGAACTGGCTAAGGAAATCGAAGCTGTTCATCTCAACAGCGACATGATCCGCGCTTCTTTGGGAAAGCAAGGCAAATACGATGCGGCCTCAAAAGAGGCGGTTTACAAAGAATTGCATAACAGGGCGACAGAAACGCTACAGGTAGGAAACAGGCTTATCGTCGATGCCACACTTTACAAAGAAACATTGCGAAAACCTTATGATGACCTCGCCCGCCGTATGGACAAACCCATAAAATGGATCGAGTTGAAAGCTGATGAAGCCACCATCCGGCAACGAGTCAGCAGGAAACGACAATACAGCGAGGCTGACTTTGAAGTGTATCAAAAAATCAAGGCGCTTTACGAACCCATGACCCAAAACCACCTCGTTTTGCGGACGGATGTGCTCAGCCTTAGCGAAATGGTCGAAAAAGCAAAAGAATACATCATCCCTGAAAAATCATGAACCAAAAGAACATCGAACAGATCATCAAAAATAACGCTTACCCCGATGAGGCCGGTGAGTGCGAGCTGGTTGAAACCCATATTTCCTGGGTTTTGCTCACCAAAAATTTTGCTTTTAAGATCAAAAAGCCTGTTCAGTTTTCCTTCCTGTCTTTTGCAACCCTGGACAAAAGGAAGTTTTATTGTGAAAAAGAAGTACATCTTAATAACCGCCTCACCGAAAATATTTACCTGGGAGTAGCGCCCATCCGGGTGTATAATGACAACTGGACGATCGAAGGCACAGCCGGTGAAATCGTCGATTATGCGGTCAAAATGAAAAGGATGGACAACGACCGAAGGATGGATGTGATGTTGCAAAACGGAACGGTGACCAAAAAACATATAGAACAACTCGCCGACCGCTTATCCGCTTTCCATGCCTTTACCGATGCCATCGAAAAGATTACCAGCGCCCACGAACTCTGGCTGGATTTCGCAGATATCCTGGTGGTGAAAAAATTTATGGCTCAAAAGCTGGGAGAGCAGGTGGGCAGGAAGATCAAGTCAGCCGTGAAGTTTGTAAAAAAACTGCTTAAAAAACATGAAAAGAGATTTGCCGAACGCCAGGAAATGGGTTTTACGAAAGACGTGCATGGCGACCTGCATTCGCGGAATATCTTCCTGCTCGACGAGCCGGTGATCTTCGATTGCATCGAATTCAACGATCATTTCCGGCAGGTGGACGTACTCAGCGAAATCGCATTTTTCTGTATGGACCTCGATTTTTTTGAACAAAAGGAACTTGAAGCGCATTTTCTGAAAATCTACCTCGTCAAGTACCCTTGCATCTTCAACGATGAAGACCAGGTTATCTTTGAATATTACAAGCTGTACCGCGCCAATGTCCGCATGAAAGTCAATGCGCTCAAAGCTATTCAGGCCGAAGACGAACAGGAGCAAACCTATCGGTTGAAACTTGCGGAAGATTATTTCCTGCTGATGCGGGAATATTTGTCGGCGCTCCGCGAGAGATCCCGTTGACCGGCCAATACCTTTACCGGGTTCGCATGCGTATTACGGGACAGATCATTTCCTCCAGCGAAATACCTCCGTGCTGGAAAGTATTGCGGTAATAATTATTGAAATGGTTATAATTATTGGGATAGAGGAAAAATTTATCCTCTTTGGCGAAAATGAAGGTCGAGCTGACGTTCGGTCTGGGCAATCCTACTTTTTCGGGATCGCGGAAATCGAGCACATCCTTTTTTTCATATTGTAAATTCCTGCCGACTTTGTAGCGGAGGTTAGTGGTGGTTTCGCGGTCGCCGATCACCTTTGAAGGCTGGTTGACGCGGATCGTTCCGTGGTCTGTGGTAACGATCAACTGGATATTACGGCCTTTGAGTTTTAAAAATGCAGCCCACAGTGGCGAATGTTCAAACCACGATTTTGTGAGCGACCTGTAAGCGGTTTCATCGCCGGCCAGTTCTTTGAGCACCTCCATTTCGGTACGTGCGTGGGAGAGCATATCGATAAAATTGTACACGATCACGGTAAGGTCGTTGTTCAGGTAATTGAGCATATTGTCCTGCAGCGATTTGGCATTTTTGGTATTAGTCACCTTGATGTATTCGTGTTTGATCGGCTTTCGGAAAGTTCTTTTTATCTGTTCGTTCAGCAGGTCTTCTTCGTGGAGGTTTTTACCACCGTCATCGACGTCATTTTTCCACCAGTCGGGGTAATACTGCTGAATTTCAAGCGGAGTCATTCCTGCAAAAATTGAGTTGCGGCTGTATTGAGTTGTAGTTGGTAAGGTGCTGTAAAAGAAGTCTTCTTCTTCCAGTTTGAACATCTGGTTGAGGATCGGCTCGATGGTTTTCCATTGGTCGTAACGGAGGTTGTCAAGCAGCAACATAATAGTAGGAACATCCTCTTTCAATGCCGGAAATATCTTGCTGCGCATCAGGTTGGGAGACATCGTTGGCGCTTCGACATCGCCGCTCATCCAGTCTTCGTAGTTTTTGACGACAAAACGCGAAAATTCGGCATTGGCTTCGCTTTTTTGCATCGACAGGATATCGCCGAGTTCAGTGGTATTGGAGGCATCCAGCTTGAGTTCCCAATTGATGATCTTTCTGTAAATATCCACCCATTCCCTGAATCCCAGCCCGCTGTTGATCTCCATGAGGATCTGGCGGAATTCCTGCTGGTAATCCGACGCGGTACTCTCCTGTACGAGTCTTTTGCTGTCCACTATTTTTTTGAGGGTGAGCAGGATCTGGTGTGGGTTGACCGGCTTGATGAGGTAGTCGGTGATCTGGCCGCCAATGGCTTCTTCCATGACGGTTTCGGCTTCATTTTTCGTGATCATCACAACGGGCAGGTTGGGTTTCTTTTCCTTGATCCTGGAAAGGGTTTCCAGTCCTGTCAGCCCTGGCATTGATTCGTCAAGAAACACGATGTCGATGTCATTTGATCCTTCGCATTCTTCCAGGGCATCATATCCGTTGCTTACAGTGATAAGTTCGTAGCCTTTTTGCTGCAAAAACATTATTTGTGGTTTCAGGATGTCAATTTCGTCGTCTGCCCACAGGATTTTAATATTTTCCATTCAGTGTAAATTGGTTTTGAAGACCGGCGGTGTTCCCAGTCTGGGTTATTTAAATGATGAGTTATGAGTTATGAGTTATGAATGTTGATCCCGCTTTTTCTCGAAAAAGCGGGACGATGCAATCGGGAATGAATTATAAGATTGCAAACAAACTTCCAACCAGAAAACCAAAAAACTAGAAATCCCGGTGAAATCGGGAAAACTAGAAACTAGCAACCTGCCGGACTTATTTTCTCTTTTACGAAATTGTGTAAAAATAGGTAACTTTCGCGATTCCTTTATGTGAATCGGGAAATATCTCCCCGATGCCAGGCTACAATGAGCAGAAACAAAATTTTCAATGATCCTGTTTACGGTTTTATCACAATTCCTTACGGCATTCTGTTTGAATTGGTGGAACATCCGTACTTCCAGCGACTTCGGCGGATCAAGCAAACCGGGCTGACGCATTACGTGTATCCGGGGGCCTTGCATACGCGGTTTGCTCATGCGCTGGGAGCGATGCACCTGATGAACCAGGCCATTGCGGTATTGCGCTCCAAGGGTGTGGAGATCACCGAAGCCGAAGCCGAGGCAGTTTGCATAGCTATCCTGCTGCACGACATTGGCCACGGCCCATTTTCTCATGCCCTGGAACACAGGCTGGTAAATATCTCCCACGAAACGCTTTCCATTTTGTTCATGGAAGAACTCAACCTCCAGTTTGGCGGCAAGCTGGATCTTGCGCTCCAGGTTTTTCAAAATAAGTATCACAAACAGTTTTTAAACCAATTGGTTTCGGGGCAACTGGATATGGATCGCATGGATTACCTCAATCGGGACAGCTACTTCACGGGAGTTTCGGAAGGAATCATCGGTTATGACCGCATCATCAAAATGCTGGATGTACGCAAGGGGGAATTGCTCGTGGAGGAAAAAGGAAAATATTCCATCGAAAAGTTCCTGGTGTCCAGGCGATTGATGTACTGGCAGGTTTATTTGCACAAGACCTCGCTGGCTGCCGAGAAAATGCTGGTGCAGATCGTGGAGCGGGCAAAAGAGCTGGCCGCGATGGGAACAGACCTCGTAGTTTCTGCGCCGTTGCACAATTTTTTGTATAACGATTTCAGCGAAGCGGATTTTAAAAATGATAGCCGGAACTTGCTAAACGTTTTTGCAAAACTGGATGATTTCGACATCATTTCCGCACTGAAAACCTGGTGTGACGCTGAAGACCCCACGCTGGCTTTTTTATCCGAAAGGCTCGTCAACCGGAAATTGTATAAAACCATACTGCGCAATGATCCTTTTGACCAAAATACCATCGATGAGTTGGCCGCCGGTCTGCGCGACCGGTTCAGGGATTCTGGCGTCGATATGAAGTACCTTCTGCTTCAAGGCTCGGAAACCAACAGCGCTTACAGCACCAATAAAAATGAAATCAATATTTTGTTCAAGGATGGTACGATTCTTCCTATATCCGCCATATCGGAGCATGGGATACACCAGAAAATAATTACCAAACATTATTTGTGTTATCCGAAATAAAATCTATTTTTATCACACACGCGACGGCCATAATCTACATTTCCTCCGCCACAAGTTTACAACAACCTTTTATGATTATGAGAAAATTGAATATCAGCCTTTCTTTCGTTTTTATCCTTTTTTCTTTTGTTACCTTTTCCCAGCCGGGCAGCGCTCCCGTTGATCGGGAACCGGGCAAATGTTACGCTGAGAGCGTTTTTGAAGATCAATACGAAACCACTACCGAACAGGTTTTGGTAAAACCGGCTTCTAAGCGCGCTGTGGTGATCCCCGCAGAGTTTGAGACGGTGAGCGAACGGATAATGACCAAAGCGCCTGCCACCCGCATTGAAAAAGTGCCTGCTATCTATGAAAACACAGAGGTGAAAGTCAGGATTGGTTGCCCCGAAACTTACATGGACGACGGCGAAAGATGTACAAAAGTGATTGAAGTGCCTGCCGTTTACGAAACCGTTCAGGAAAGGGTATTAGTCAAAGAAGCATCGGTGCAATACGTCCAGGCGCCGCCTGTGTATGAAACCGTAACCGAACAGATCGTGGTGAAAGAACCTACCACACGGGTCGAGATCATCCCTGCCGAATATGAAACCGTAACCGATGAAGTGATGGTCAAGGCAGCTACCGTGCGGGTGGAAAAGTTGCCTGCGCTTTACGAAACCAAACAGGAGATCATCGAAGTAACGCCTGCAACCACAAAGTGGGTGAAAATAAAAACCTCCCAGAATTGCCTTTCCCCTAACCCGGACGATTGTTATGTTTGGCGAAAGGCAGAGGTTCCGGCTGAATTCAAATCGTTCACCCGGCAGATCAGGAAAGGTTGCCCCGCTGGATATACCGACAATGGCGATGATTGTACAAAAACGATAGAAGTGCCCGCCGAATATGAAAAACGCACCTACCATAAAGTCAAAAATGAAGCCTCTACCCGAACGGTTGATGTGCCCGCCGAGTATGCATCCGTTAGTAAAAAGCAGATCAAAACCGCAGCCTCAGTCCGGCAGGTTGAAATACCGGCAGAATACAAAACGATAGAAGTGCAAAAGATCAAAACCCCGGCCACTACCAAAGTCGTTGAAATACCTGCGGAATATAAAACCATCGTCAAAAAAGTCCGGAAAGGCTGCCCCGAAGGTTACACCGACAAAGGAGACGACTGCATCCGGCAGGTTGAGATCCCGGCAGAATTCACTTCCAAAAATATACAGAAATTAAAAAAACAGGCTGAAATCCGGGAAGCTGAAGTTCCGGCGGAGTATGCCACTGTGGTGAAAAAAACTTTGGTGAAGGGCGGCTACACGGTTTGGAAAGAAGTGTTGTGTGAAAACCAAATTAACAGCAACCTTATTCTACGCATTCAAAACGCTTTGAAAAACCGAAATTATGACGTTGGCAACCTGGATCAGACGCTCGGCCCGCGAACAAAAGCAGCATTGACCCAATTTCAAAAAGACAAGGGCCTGCCCGTCGGTCAGCTCGATCTCGATACCCTCAATTTGCTGGGCGTGGAGTATTGAGGGGGCTTAGTTCAAAGTTGCTGGTTGCTGGTTGCTAGTTGCTAACAACTTAATAACTAATAACATAATCAACTTAATCACCACATGTCCAAAAACTCTTTTCATTGATAAACTGAGGGCATTGGTTGAGAAATATTGCACACCTTCACGCCTTCAGATATATTTGGCCGCATGGAAATTTCAAGATTTTACGAAGGAAAGAACAGGGTGCTTGCCAATGTGCTTTTCTGGGCTATTTTGTGGATGCTGATCCCGCTCCTCAATTCCAATATCCAGAACTATCCCGGCACTTTCGCACGCATGGGTGTGATAACAACAGGGGTGATCCTGCTGGTGTTATTCAACCTGCTGTGGCTGATGCCTTCGTTTTTTTTCAACAAAAAATACCTTGTTTATATCTTGCTGGGTATTGCGCTCATTGTGCTGCTGGACCTGGCAATTTCCTGGATCAATCAATATGTTATCGACAGCCTTTTCCCGCCTTCAGATGATGCCGAGCGATTCAGAAGAAAATTTTCAAAACGGGGAAGCAGATGGCAAACCATGCGGCATATCGCTCAAACCATGCCTTTTATTATTTCTTTTATTGGAAGCACCCTTTTCGAACTGATCAGCTATCTCAACAGAAAAGAAAAGGAGGCCGTGCAGCTTAAAAATGAAAACCTGGACACGGAAATGAAATTCCTGCGCTCACAGATCAACCCGCACTTTCTGTTCAACTCGATCAATAACATTTACACCCTTACGGTCATCAAATCGGATGCAGCGCCGGAAAACCTGCTGAAGCTTTCAGGCATGCTTCGCTATATGTTGTATGAATGCAATGCCGATAAAGTTCCTTTGATAAAAGAAATTGACTACATCCGCAATTACATTGACCTGATGAAGCTCAAAGACAGCAAGGGGCTGAATGTAACCACCGACATCGAAAAAGACCCGACAAACCTGAAGATCGCTCCGCTACTGTTGATCCCTTTTATCGAAAATGCTTTCAAACACAGCAAGATCGAAGACACGGAAAAAAGCTGGATAAAAATTAAACTTAAAACCGATGGGAACCATTTATTTTTTGAATCGCTCAACAGCATCCCGGAAGGTCACTTTGCAAAAGATAAAGCAGGCGGCATAGGCCTGAAAAACGTGAAAAGGAGGCTGGAGATCATTTACCCGGAAAAACACCAACTCATCATTGATGTAAGCGATAGACATGTTTTCAAAGTCAACCTGGAAATCGAACTGGAATGAAGAATATCAACTGCCTCGTAGTCGATGACGAAGAACTGGCGCGGACGCTGCTGGAAAATTATATCTCCAGGCTACCGCATCTGAGCCTTGCCGGTAAATGCGCCAATCCGCTGGAAGCCCTGAAAGTGATGGAAGAAACTGAAGTCGATTTGCTCTTTTTGGATATCCAGATGCCGGAACTGACCGGGATCGACTTTTTAAAAAGTTTACAACAAAAACCGTTGGTCATTTTTACCACTGCTTATTCCGAATACGCCATCGAGGGTTATCAATTGGATGTGATCGATTATTTGTTAAAACCTTTTAGCTTTGAGCGTTTCGTTCAGGCGGTCAACAGGGCTTTGGAATTTTCAAAAAAGAACACAACGCCCGCTGAAAAAGATTTTCTCCTCGTGAGAGCCGACCACAAAGTCCATAAAATAAAATACGACGATATTCGCTACATCCAGAGCATGCGCGAATACGTGGCTTATTTCCTCCCCAACGGAAAGATCCTCGAACTCAACTCGCTGAAAAGACTGGAAGAAACTCTCCCCCCCGACCGCTTTGTGCGCATCCACAAATCTTATATCGTTCCCATCGACAAAGTCACCACCCTGGAAGGAAATATGGTGCACATTGGCGCCGAAAAACTACCCATCGGCAACCTTTACAAAGAAGAAGTTTTGAAGCGGATTTTTTGAGCAGGCCAAAAAGTCCCAAGATAGTTTTAGTATATGCTTAAACCGGATACGTTAAATGACCATTAGCGAATGGTGTTGAAGCTGCAAGCTTCAACGATCAGAGGGCGCAAATGAGCTTTTAAAACCCAACACAATCACCGCTCAAAATAAATAATATCACACTGGTTGAGGTCGGAGTTGAGGATCACCTCTTCGATTTCGCCGCCGTCGTCGATGACAATAGCGGCAGTGCATGGCGGGTTTTTGCCGAGGTTGTCGGCGTAAAGGAGCAGGTAGTTTTGGTCGATGTTCGGATCGAGGCGGAGTTCGACGGCTTTGTGTTTTTCGGTGAGGGTATAACCTTTGAGGAGCCAGCGTCCGTTGTAGTTCACCGAGATGATGTCTCCGTCGATCTTGTTGTGGTCGTAGAATTTGAGGATAAAATGGTCGTTTTGCAGCTTTATGGTCCTACCGTCTTTGATCTCGCGGCGGGTAAGCTCCAGCGGCTTGGCTTTGGGCTGGTCGATGATCAGTTCCTTGTTCGTGGGAGGCGTATAGCGGATGAAGCCTCTTTTGTCGCCCTGCTCTACCCGCGCCAAGCCTTCGCGAAAATCATAAGCCACATCGAATTGTGGTTTGATGGCTATCTCGCCATCGGTGGTGATGTACCCCCACTTCCCGTCGATCTTAACACGGGCGAGTTGCTCATTAAATTCAAATGCCTCTTCAAATTGCGGCTTGATCGCAAAGATACCGGCATGATCGATGTACCCCCATTTGCCGTCGTCGGTCTGCACGCTGGCTAAGCCGTGCGAAAAGCTGTACACCATTTTGTATATCGGTTGGATCACGAAATTGCCTTCCTTGTTGATAAAACCGTATTTGCCATCTTTTTCCACTTTGGCGATACCCTCCGAAAAGCTGCTGGCAAAGGTAAACGAGGGCGGAATGGCGAGTTGTCCGTTTTTATGGATATAGCCCCATTTACCGCGGATGTTCGCACAGAAATAACCTTCCGATTCCGCGAGGATATAATCCAGCCTAGGTTGGATGATAAAAAATCCGTCTGTATTGATCACGCCCCATTTGCCTTCATACTGCACGGGAGCGATACCCTCCGAAAAAATAGTCGCTGACTCGAATTTTGGTTTGATGGTGAAATTGCCACTCCTGTCGATGTAGCCCCACAATTTATTCAGCCTCACGCAGGCATAGCCTTCCTGGAACGGGCTGGTCACTTCGAATTGCGGTTTTATGACAAACTCGCCGGCGCGGTTGATATAGCCGCTTTTCGCATCCATCGTTTTGAAATCGATATATCCGGCCGAAGCCAGATCTTCCGAATAGGCATCGATGATATTGTACTCTGGGGCGATGTGAATTTCCCCGGCGCGGTTGATATAGCCGCGCTTGAAGCCGATCTTGACGATAGCCAGCCCGTCGCTGAAGTCATTGCAGCGGTCGTATTGATTGGTGGTAAAAGCCCATTCGAAGTTCTGCTGGGCAATGCCGGAAAAACACAACACCAGCGAAGTGGATAAGAACAGTATATGCTTCATGAGAAAAACGCTATTCGATTCGGTGTCAAAATTAGGAACAATTACCCATAAGTAAGGAATAAGTAAGGAAATTGTGCCAAAAGAGTTCACCCTGAATAAACGGAAGATTTACAGAATTCTTATCAACGCATAGTACGCAGGAGTTGTCTTTTTGAATGACAGAGCCTCCAGCCGGTCTTCAGGATATGGATTCGGCGCCGGTTTTTTATATTTCACTCCTATGGAGTTTGTTCTCTTGCTTTAATTCATCTTCTACAAATATTTCGCCCCGATGGGGCTTTGGTGGCCTATAATATTTAGTAAAAAAGTTCAGTCTTTCGCCTTACTGGATTTCCGTAAAGAAAAGCGGCTGAAGTAAGCAAAAATGAGCGATCCACGAGTAAACCGCCACGACCCGGTAGTTGGGAAAACTCAGTATTCAACAATCCGAAAAACAGAACAAAACCCCTCACTAAAAAAGGCGGTTTACGGCTTGGGTCGCGAAGCGGGAAGGGTGCCGGTTTTTAGGAAAGGCAGTACAGCGACGGCATTTTTGGTTACTTTTTTTGCTGTAGAAAAAAGTAACATCATAAGTGGCACTAATTCCTGGATCGCTTCAACTTGCTAACTTTTGGCATTAAGCTTTTCAATTGTTTTCATCGAATTGCCAATTCCTAATTTCGATTGTCAACTCAATGGAAAACCAAAGAAATAAACCTCACACCCTCTTCTCCGCCCTCACAACGACAAAGGAACCCTCGCCGAATCCGGGTTTGGGAGATTGTAGCTCGCGGATGTCTTCCAGTTCGCCAAAAAGGGTTTGTGAAAATTCCAGGTTGCGGAATCCGGATCTTTCCAGCATTTTTTTAATGGCATCGACTGTGAAAAAAGTCGCACTTTTATAAAAGTCGCTTTTCCCTTTTTTGGCTTCATAAGACTTGGCGATCAGGCCGTCTTTGTCCAGAAAACACAGCAGGATCGATCCGTCGTTTTTCAGTACCCTGTGAGCTTCCTCCAATGCGCCGGGAATGTCTTCAAGAAAACAAACGGTTACAAACAATACAAAATCAAAATGCAGATCGCGATAAGGGAGGCGCTCCGCTACACCTTTGATGACCCCGATACCTCTATCGGCTGCAAATTCTGCCCTTTCATCTACGGGTTCGACGCCTTCCCTGATACCCAGCGCTTCGGCAAACCGGCCGGTTCCAACACCTACTTCTACTCCGGAGATGTTTTGCGGCAGCGATGCCATTTGCTGTTTGATAGCTATTATTTCCGATTGAAATGCGAAGGGGTGTTTATCAAACCAGGCATCGTATTTTTGAGCATTTTTTTGAAAAGGTTCAGTCTTAATCATAATGATAATTTTTTAGTGGATAAAAAATGAATTTTGTATTATACTTGTTCACGGATAAATTTCGGATTTTTCTTTTCCCGAAATTTTCAGTGAACAGTTATACCGATCCCGACACGTCGGGAATTAATTTTTATAATCCGAAATCTATGCGGTGTCGTGTATAAAACAAAATCAAGAGATTTTCAGAATATTATGTAAGTTTCGCTTTTAATGGATTAAGAAATGTCAACACCAGCGATGATCTTTATCAATATAGTGACCCGGATCATCCACTTAAATCATCCCCTACAATTATGAACCTGATCTTTAATGAAATATTCTTTGAACACGATACCGGCATGCACCCGGAAAACCGCAAACGCCTGGAACCGTTCGCCTCATTGAGCCAGACGGACATCAAAAGCGGGGAGCCTTTCCTGCAACTCGTCCACCACAAAAACTATATTCAAAAAGTAAAAGACGCCTGCCGGTTCAATGATCGCCTCGACCCGGATACTGTGACTTCGCAGGGAAGCTGGGAATGCGCGCTACATGCCGTAGGCGCTACCCTTCTGGCTGCCGAAAACAACGACTTTGCATTGGTGCGACCTCCGGGGCATCATGCTTACCCTGATCGGTCGAGCGGCTTTTGCCTGTTCAACAATGTTTCTATCGCTGCCAGGAAACTGGCCAACGAAGGCAAAAAAGTGCTGATCTTTGATTTCGACGGGCATCTCGGTGACGGGACTTCCCGCATTTTTTACGATTCCAAACAAGTGCTGTACTGGTCGCAACATCAATACCCTGCCTTTCCGGGGCATGGCACTGTGGATGAGACCGGCGAAGGGGAAGGTCTGGGGTTCACGTTTAACGTACCCTTGCCACCGGGAAGCGGTGATGATATATTTATGGAAGCAGTGCTGGAGTTTTTGCCGCTCGCTGAGCAATTCCAGCCCGACGTCGTAGCCATTTCAGCGGGTTTCGATGCCCACCGCTTCGATCCGCTTTTGCAATTGAATGCTACTGCCAGTTCTTTTTACAAGATCGGAAAACTGCTGGCTGATCGTTTCGACAATATGTTCGCTACACTCGAAGGCGGCTACAGCATCATGGACACTTACAGAGGCATCCAAAACTTCCTTGCCGGTATCAACGGAAAACCCATGCCTTTTGAAGAACCCCCCAGCCATTCCGGAAGGCAGATTTGGGAAGCCTACGATACCAACAAACAGGCATTATTTGCTAACTTGAGTGATTTCTGGAAAATCTGAAACCGCTTTTTTTATGAAACCACAACTCGATAAAATTTTCCTGCCAAAGTCAATTGCTGCGGTTGGCGCCTCCAACAAAGAAGGCAGCGTCGGTTATGCCCTGATGAAAAACCTGCTGAGTGGAGGCTTCCAGGGGAAAATATTTCCCGTAAACCTCAAACACGAAAAAATCCATCAACTGCCGTGCTATCACTCCGTCAAACACATCCCCGAAGCCATTGACCTGGCAGTGATCGCCACTCCCGCGCATACGGTTTCGGATGTGTTGAAAGAATGCGGAGAGGCAGGCATCGGAGGCGCGGTGATCCTCTCCGCTGGGTTCAAGGAAGCCGGGGAAAAGGGTGAGGAATTGTATCGCCGGATACGCTCAACTGCCAGGAAATACAAGGTTCGGATCATCGGCCCGAATTGTGTCGGCTTCCTCAACCCCGCTCTCGGCATCAATGCCAGCTTTTTATCTCGGATGGCGCTTCCCGGAAAAATTGCGCTGATCTCGCAAAGCGGCGCTTTATGCGCCTCGATCATCGATTGGGCAGTTGACCAGAATGTGGGTTTCAGCAACTTTGTTTCCGTAGGATCAATGATTGACGTGGACTTTGCAGACCTGATCGATTACTTCGGTATGGACAATCGCACTTCGTGTATCCTGATCTATATGGAAACCCTTACCAATGCCCGGAAATTTATGAGCGCAGCGCGGGCTTTTGCCCGTTACAAACCTGTCATTGTGCTGAAGGCAGGGAAAAGCCGGGAAGGCGCCCAGGCTGCGCTTTCCCACACGGGATCGCTGGCCGGAAACGATGCGGTTTTCGATGCGGCATTTCAAAGAGCCGGTATTATCCGGGTGGAGACCATTGCCCAATTATTCGATTGTGCACAGGCGCTGGCTATGCAACCCCGGCCTACTGGCAACCGGCTGGCGATCGTCACCAATGCAGGCGGCCCCGGCGTGCTGGCAACCGATCATCTCATCAAAAACAATTGTAAAATAGCGCCGCTGTCCACGAAAACATTTCAACAACTCGACGGCCTCCTGCCCGCACACTGGAGTCACAACAACCCGGTAGATGTGCTGGGCGACGCTAGTGCCGAAACCTTCCGGGAAGCTGTCAGGATTTGCCTGGAAGATGAAAACACAGATGGCGTTCTGGCCATTTTTACTACACAGGCAGTCACCGATCCGACAGAAGCTGCAAGGGCTTTGGCGACGATAAAGTCTCAAAATTCAAAAACGCTGTTCGCCTGCTGGATGGGCGAGCAGGATGTTCAGCCGGGAAGGGATATGCTGGAACTTGCCAGCATTCCGCATTACCGTTATCCGGAAAGCGCCGTAGAGGTATTCGCAAAAATGTATCATTATGCCCGCAATCTGGACATGCTCCACGAAATGCCCACCTCCGCTCCATCGGAATTTCAGGTGGATAAAGAAAAGGCCGCCGGCATCATCGATTTGGTTTTGGAAGAAGGAAGGATTCAGCTTTTGGAAACAGAAGCCAAGCAGTTGTTACAAATTTATGGTTTTCCTATTGCACCGGGCGAAGTGGTGAATTCACCTGAAGCGGCAGCCAAAGCTGCTGAAACGATGGGCTTCCCGGTGGTCATGAAAATCGTCTCCCCCGACATCGGACACAAAACTGACGTTGGCGGCGTGATCCTGCACATCAGATCGGAGGACGAAGCCAGGCAGGCTTTTTCAGCAATGTTGCAAAAAGTAAAGTCTCGCCAGCCGAAAGCCCGGATACAAGGAGTAATGGTGGAAAAGATGATCGACAAGCGATACGAATTGCTCATCGGTGCAAAAAAGGACCCCATCTTCGGTCCCGCTATAGTTTTCGGAATGGGCGGCGTGATGGTGGAATTGCTGAAAGATACGAACATGGGTTTACCTCCGTTAAACATGGCGCTGGCCAGGCAGGTCATTGAAAAGACAAAAGCTTTTCAATTGTTGAATGGTTTTCGGGGAATGCCAAAGGCGGATATTGGCGCTTTACAGTTTCTCCTCGTAAAATTTTCTTACCTGCTGATGGATTTTCCCAGGATCAAGGAAATTGACATCAACCCTTTTGTGATTGATGAAACGGGCGGTTTTGCGCTCGACGCTCATATTGTTCTCGACCCGGGTTCATCTTTGAAATCAGGAACCCCCTACGATCACCTTGTCATTTCTCCTTACCCGGAAAAATATCAAAAGACCATTACGTTGAAAAACGGCAAAGAAGCTTTGCTGCGTCCGATCCGCCCGGAAGACGAGCCGTTGGAAGCCGAAATGTTTGAACATCTTTCCAAACAATCGATTTATTATCGTTTCATGGGGTATATCCCAAAGGTCAGCCACGATTTTCTGATCCGTTTTACACAAATCGACTACGACCGGGAGATGGCCATCATCGCAATCCTGGAAACACCGCAAGGAGAAAAGATGGCCGGAGTAGCCCGCATCGTGTGCGACGCCTGGAAAGAAGAAGCCGAATTTGCCATCGTGGTGGCAGACCCCTGGCAAGGTAAGGGACTGGGCAGTCAATTGACAGATTTTATCCTCGAAATCGCTGCGGATATGGGCATCCAAAAAATCGTCGCCTTAGTACTGGAGTCCAACCGCGTGATGCTGAACATGTTTGAAAAAAGAGGCTTTTCAATAAAAGACAACACCTACGGAGAGTTTTTGCTCGAATTGAACCTGGCATCGAAAGTATCGCTCCCGGATGGGTGAAAGATGTTAGATTTCAGAAACTAGAAACCAGAAACTTCAAATCACCACATCACCACATCGGAGCGAAGCGAAGATCCCGATGAAATCGGGATCACCACATTACCACATCACCACATCACCACATTACCAATCACGGACAATTTCAGGATAATCTTTGCAGGTGATGCAGCGAAGTTGTAATTTTATGCCTTTGTAAACATTTCCTTCGAACAATAATTAATCAGCTTGTATGAGATCAGATATACTCACGGGGATATTTCTATTGTTTTCGCTGACTGCTATTTCGCAGATCACAATCACTGATTCCTATTTTCCAGCGGCAGGCGATACATTAAAAACCGCATTTGACGGGATGCCTTCGGGCATTGTCATCAATCCTTCAGGAGGATCGACGGATCAGCACTGGGATTTCAGTACAGCGCAGGGTATTCCACGCCAAACCATTTACCGGCCGGCATCGGCAGGAAGCGCCAACGCTGAGTTTCCCACCGCTAATTTGGTCGTACTTTTTGAACCTGCCAATGAAACGTATTATAAAAAAACGGCCACCACATTCGAGTTGGTTGGTTACGAAGGGCTGGATCCGACAAGTATCGGGATCAACCTGACTGTCCATCTCAACCCGACGCTGATCGAACGCCGGGCGCCATTGAATTTTATAGATTTTGCTACCTCCAACACAAATGTATTGATGCCATTCTCTGCTGATGCGATCCCGGAAGAAATCCTCGATCAATTGCCTATTACGCCAGATTCTATCAGACTGCGTATCGCCATCGATCGCACAACGATCGTCGATGGCTGGGGCACGGCGACCATTCCCGGCGGCGTTTACGAAGTTTTGCGGGAAAAGCAGATTGAAATGCGCGAAACCCTGATGGATGTTAAGATCGGTCCGCTTACCGGTTGGCTCAATGTCACTGACCAGTTGCCGTTTGATTTCCTTGGCAAAGACACCATCACGGCCTATCGGTTTTTTACCAATGACGAAAAAGAAGCCATTGCCAGTGTGATCGTTGACAATGATAACAATAACATTGTAAACAGCATCGAGTATAAAGACAATGGCATAACGTCCAGTATCCGCTATGTCAACAACGGAAAACCCGACCTGATAGCTTATCCGAATCCCGCTATCGACGATGTGCGCTTTGAATTTTTCAACCTGCCATCAGCGGTCTATACCCTGAAGATATACAACATCCTCGGCGTGGTAGTCTGGGAAAAGAAATATGTGCTTTCCGGTAACCGAAGCGAAAAGATCGATCTTTCCAATCTCCGGAAAGGTACATATCTATACAGTCTGACGAATGATGCCGGAAAGATCATTTCAACCAAGCGACTTCTGATCATGAGACCCTGAGCGAGATTAGGTTAATGATTAGTGGTTGGCAACCAGAAATCCCGACCAGCCCCGACAGGTCGGGGCCAGTCGGGGCTGGCTAGCAACTTAATAACCATATTTGTTATAATTTGGTAAACGAAACAAACGATCCCGCCATGTCATTACGAAATAATGAAATCACAAAACTATACTACTCGATCGGCGAAGTCAGTGAGATGTTCAACGTATCCAAATCGCTGATCCGGTTTTGGGAAAGTGAGTTCGACCTGCTCCGTCCGCACAAAAACAGCAAAGGCAACCGTCGGTTTACAGAACAGAACATCGAGCAATTCCGTACCATTTATCATCTTGTAAAAGAAAGGGGTTTTACCCTTGAAGGCGCTAAACGTGAGCTAAAACTTCACAAAGAAACGAAGGCGATGAAACGAAAAACCCTCGAATCCCTCACAAACCTGCGCAATTTCCTCGAATCGCTGAAAGATGAGATTTAGAGATTGTTTAAACTTCCATCAATTGGCCCTGCCTGCTGAACGCAGTAAGGCAGGTGCAAGCGGCCAATTTAATCCTGCACTTCGTTAATCCCGCCTTTTTTCAAAAAGCGGGACGCCGTACCTTCTCCCGCTTTTAGCGGGACGTTTTTTGCCTTGTTCAGTATAAAATTTCCTCGCTTTCGCTCAATCATGGAAATTTATACAAGCTCTTAACCGGTTTTGAAATCCCGGATATCTATCATTGTTTGACAAAAATCAAAATCGGAATGATCGTTTGATGCGATGATCAGTGTCCTGTTGTCAGCAAATTGGCCGATCAAGTCGTGGTACCAATTCATCCCCTGCACATCGAGGTTCGTGGTCGGCTCATCCAACAACAATAATTCCGTATCCGAGCAAACAGCCAAAACCAGTTTGAGGCGTTGTTTCATGCCTGAGCTGAAATACCTGATCTCTTTTTGGTCAGCTTTGGAGAATTGAAGCAGGCGGATCAGATCATCCGGTTGAAGTTCATTTCGGAAGGTTTTGAATTTTTTATGAAAAACGATGGCTTCCATGAGGGTAAGTTCTTCGATCAGGTCGATGTAAGGTGCAGCAAAACCGAGGTATTTGTAAACAATATCTGGTTCGAGCGAAGCGCCATTTTTAAAAAAAACGACTTTGCCTTCGGTAGGGGAGAGGTGTCCGGAGAGGATTTTCAGGAAAGTTGATTTGCCCGCGCCATTCGGTCCGGCAATCGCGTAACGTCTCCCGGATTCAAATTCATAGCTGATATTTCGGAAAATCCATTCAAACCGGTACCGCTTTGCGACATTATGGAGTTTGATATCCATTTCTTGTTCTGCTGCTTCCGTTGAGCTGACGGAATCCTTTGATGATGCCACGGTCGGCTTTACGGATAAATTCGAGGATATTTTCCCTTTCGGGCGTGGCTACCATTGCGGTTTCGATTTTTTCGAGCGCCTGGGTGGTATTGAAACCTTTGACGTACAGGATGCGGTAGATGTCCTGGATGTTGTATATCTGATCCTGGGTGAAACCTCTGCGTTTCAAACCTACGGAATTGATGCCGGCGTAGCTGAGGGGTTCGCGGGCAGCTTTGACATAGGGCGGAACGTCTTTTCTGACCAAAGAACCGCCACCGACCATGACGTGATCGCCGATGCGTACAAACTGGTGGACCGCGGTGAGGCCTCCCAGCACGGTTTTCGGGCCGATCTCGATATGTCCGGCAAGGTTGACACAATTGGCCAGTACGCAACCTTCGCCGATGATACAATCGTGAGCAATGTGGCAATAGGCCATGATGAGGCAGTTGTCTTTGATCTCGGTTTTGTAGTTGGCGCGGGTGCCGCGGTTGATGGTGCAGTATTCGCGGATGGTGACGTTGTTGCCGATTTCGAGGGTCGATTCTTCTCCTTCGAATTTGAGATCCTGCGGGATAGAACCGATGATAGCGCCGGGGAAAATCCTGCAATTTTTTCCCATTCTTACGCCATTCAAAATACAAACGTTGGGACCAATTTCGGTACCGTCGCCAATAACCACATCTTCTTCTATTGTAACAAAAGCGCCGATCTTGACATTGTTGCCGATTTTCGCATTGGGATGGATGTTTCTTATTGCGTTATTCATTGTTTGTCCTTCTGATGATTTGAGCTGTGAGTTCTCCTTCTGATACAATTTTTTTTCCAACATAAGCAGTTCCTTGCATTTGGACGATTCCTCTTCGGATAGGTGATAATAGCTCCATTTTCAAGATCAGCGTATCGCCGGGTACGACTTTGGATTTGAATTTGGCATTGTCAATTTTTATAAAATAAGTGTCCCAGTTTTCAGGGTCTTCAACACGGGAAAGCGCCAGCAACCCGCCCGTTTGAGCCAAAGCTTCCATCTGTAAAACGCCCGGAAACAGCGGATTTCCAGGAAAGTGCCCCTGGAAATAATTTTCGTTGATCGTTACATTCTTTACTCCAACAACTTCTTTTTCAGTAAGTTCGATGATCTTGTCCACCAGCAGAAAAGGATATCTGTGTGGCAGCATTCTTTGTATATCCACCACATCGAAAATTGGTGGTTTATCAGGGTCGTAAACAGGTTTGCCTTTGAGCTTTTTTTGTTCCCTGTACATTTCCTTGAGGATCTTTGCAAAAGCCACGTTGGCGGTATGGCCGGGTTTTGTGGCCACGATCTTTCCCTTGATCGGTTTGCCGACCAGGGCGATATCCCCGATGATGTCCAGCAATTTGTGACGTGCAGGCTCATTCTCAAAATGTAGTGAGTTGGTATTTAAAATACCTTCTTTATCGACCTTGACGCTTGGGCGGCCAATTTTTTTTGCCAGCTTGTCGAGGTCTTTCTGGCTCATCACCCTGTCCACGATAACGATGGCATTGTCCAGATCGCCGCCTTTGATCAGGTTTTGGTCGAGCAGTTGTTCCAGTTCGTGTAAAAAAACAAAAGTTCGCGATGGTGCGATTTCGTTTACATAGTCGGAAATTTGAACTAAAGTAGCGTATTGATGCCCTAGCACGGAGGAGTTGAAATCGATCAGCGCAGTCACCTGATATTCATCGGAAGGCAGGGCGACAAGCTCTGAGCCGGTAGCATCATCGACATAAGAAATCGGCTCAGTGATCTCGAAGTACTCTCTTTCGGCATCCTGCTCGTCAGCGCCTGCTTTTTTTAGCGCTTTTACCATTTCGATGGCGCTTCCGTCGAGGATCGGCACTTCCGGGCCATCAATCTCTATCAACACATTGTCGATGCCCATGCCTACCAGTGCCGAGAGCGTATGCTCAACCGTGCTGATCTGCGCTTCGCCGTTTTTGATGGTTGTGCCGCGATTGGTGGAAACAACTTTCGACACATCGGCGCTGACGATAGGCTTGGAAGCCAGGTCGATCCGTTGGAATTTGTAACCATGGTTGACAGGGGCGGGGTGGAAGGTCATTGTAACTTTCTTACCAGTGTGCAAGCCAACTCCTTTTATGGAAAAAGCTTTTTTGATAGTATGTTGTTTCATTGGCATCAGCGACGTTCAAAATTTACGCAAATATACATTATTTAGGACATTTTGAATGAATTGAATAGTCGTATGGGAATATTATTTTGGATGCCGATGCCGATCCTGAAACCCCGAAAGCCTTCTGTAATAACTACTCTCCCGTGGGTTTTTTCAGTTCAGCGAGTTGTTTTTCCAGGTCATTGATCTTTTGCTGAAGCTCCGGCAGGCGCCGGAAAACTGCGTAAGACCGGAGGAAGTTGTTGTAGTCCAGCGCCGGAGAGCCATAAACGGCTGAACCGGGTTCGCCGATAGATTTGTTGATCCCGCTTTGGGCCTGCACTTTGGTGCCGTCGGCGATCTCTATGTGGCCAACGATACCTGCCTGGCCACCGATCATGGCATTTTTGCCGATTTTGGAGCTGCCGGCGATCCCGGCTTGTGCTGCGATGACAGTGTTGCAGCCAACCTCTACGTTGTGAGCTATCTGGATCAGGTTGTCGAGCTTGGCGCCGCTGCGGATGATGGTCGATCCCATAGTGGCGCGGTCGATCACAGTGTTTGCGCCTACTTCGACACGATCTTCAAGGATGACATTGCCCAGTTGCGGGATCTTTTTGTAGGTTCCGTCTTCCCGCGGAGCAAAGCCGAAACCATCGCTCCCGATCACGGCATTGGCGTGGAGGATGCAATTGTTGCCAATTTTACAACCTTTGTGGATTTTTACGCCGGGGTACAAAATGACATTCTCGCCGATCTCGGCATTTTCACCTATGAACACCTGCGGATAAATAGTCGTGCCCTCGCCGACCTTCGCGCCTTTTTCGATCACGGCAAAGGCGCCGACGGAGATCATTTTGCCGATGGAGGCGTCCGAGTGGATGAAGGCTTCGGCGGCGATGCCAGAGGGTTTGCCATTCTGGTCGCCGAATTTTTCGAGCAACAGGGCTACCGAAGCATAAACATTTTCGACGCGGATCAGGGTTGGTTTGATGGGTTTTTCCGGTTTGAAATCTTTGGAAACCAACAGGATGGATGACTTGGTGGTATAAGCGTAGGATTCGTATTTCGGATTGGCGAGAAAGCTGATCGTTCCTTCGCGGCCTTCTTCAATTTTGCTGGGGCCGGAAACCTCAACCGAAGCGTCGCCTTCGACGGTACCGTTGAGTAACAATCCAAGTTCTTTCGCCGATATTTGCATCGCGCAAAGGTAAAAAAATTAGTGTTCCCAAAGTTAATCTTTAAAATTTTGTCATCCTTTTCATAACTGTAATTTCCTCTCGTAATGTTTATCTTTGCCGAAAAACGATAACTTTGGATACTCCCACAAAAACACTCAGGATCGGAACCCGCGGAAGCCTTCTGGCGCTGTGGCAGGCTAATTTTGCTTTACAGCAACTGAAAGAACAAGGTATCAAAGCGGTTTTGGAGATCATAAAAACCAAAGGGGATAAAATCCAGGATCTGAGCTTCGACAAGATCGAAGGCAAAGGTTTTTTTACCAAAGAAATCGAAGATGCGCTTTTGCGCGGTGATGTTGACCTGGCGGTTCATTCCATGAAAGACCTGCCCACCACTTCTCACCCTGATCTGGTGATTGCCGCCGTCTCGTATCGCGAAGACCCTGCCGACTGGCTGCTCATCCTGCCGGAAAAATTTGATGAAAATATCCCGTTTCGTTTTGTAAAAAATGCAACCGTCGGCACCTCAGCGGCCAGACGGAAAGCCCAGTTGTTGCACTTTCGTCCGGACATCCGGATCGACGATATTCGCGGCAATGTACCAACGCGGATTGATAAATTGCGAAAAAAACAATTCGATGCCATTGTGCTGGCTGCCGCTGGCATCAAGCGCCTTGATCTTGACATTTCCGATCTCAGAGTTGTGCCGCTCAACCCGCGTGAATTCATCCCTTCTCCTGCTCAGGGCGTGCTGGCCTTTCAAACCTGCAAAGACAACCTGGACGTTCGCAAGGTTTTAAAACTGATACACCAGCAGGAGGTATCGGCGGTTACAAATATCGAACGCAAAGTGATGAAACTCACTGATGGCGGCTGTCATTTGCCATTAGGAGTTTATTGTGAAAAAGACCCGTCCGGGAATTATCACGTGTGGGCGGCTAAGGCGGACACCTGGAACAGCCCTTTGAAAAGGGTTCAGATTTCCTCGGCGACCAGCCACGATCTGGCCGAAAAAATAGTTTCCGAACTTTCAAAATGATCATATAATGGAACAAACAGCTTTAGAAACCTTGCGTTTTCCGATTGGCCGGTTTAAGATACCGGAAAATATCACAGAGCAATCAATTGCGCAGTGGATCAGCGATATTGAAGCGCTCCCGCAACTGATCCGCTTATCAGTGGAATCACTCGACGATCATCAACTCAACACCCCTTACCGCCCGGAAGGGTGGACGGTGAGGCAGGTTGTACACCACGTGGCCGACAGCCACCTGAACAGCTACATCCGCTTTAAATGGGCTATGACCGAAGATGCGCCGACCATCAAAGTGTATGATGAAAAAAAATGGGCTGAACAGCAAGAAGCCCGCACCGCTCCCGTCGGCATTTCGCTGAACCTGCTCGATGCTTTGCACAAGCGTTGGTTGATCGTTTTGAAAAATCTCGACAAAGACGACCTGAAAAGAACTTTTGTCCATCCGGTTTCGGGCTATGCCTATTCGCTGGAAGTGGCAATAGCGTTATATGCCTGGCATGGTAAACACCATGTAGCACATGTCGAATCATTGAAGGAACGCAAGAACTGGTAGGCCGGAGGCAGAATTATGGGTTATGGTACTGATAACCAGGCAGTAAGCTTCTCTTACCACCTTGGTTTAGAAGCCGATTCCAACGCCGGATCGTCGAGCAACCTACCTCATAGCGCAAACTCACCTGCCTGGCAGCTTCGCTCTCGGACATGTGCTTGCACCGTGCCCGGTATTTTTTGAGTAAACGAAAACGGAACTTCATAACCCGAAAAGCCCAGCGTCTCCGGTCACGTCTTAATACTCGACGTCTTTAGTGTAACTTTACTGCTTCAAGGTCGCCATACCTGCTTTCGGCTAGTGCCTTGGGGTGGCGGGGAGGTGTATATTTTTTTTCATACCCCAAAATTGGGGATTTTACCCTCTTTCGCTACTTTTTATAGAAATTTTATCAACGCACATATTACATCACAGGTTTACCGCCTGCCCTCCCGCTAATGAAGCGGGATCGGGGTTCACTGTTTCCCGCCTCCTGCCTCCCGCCACACTCACACTCACACTCACACTCACACTCACACTGATTTTCCTAACCCCTAACCCCTAACCCCTAGCCTTTAACCTTTGATCTCTTTCCACGTTTTGTATAACGATTCCTGTTTAGGTCGATCGGGCGGTATCTCGCGGAGCGGTTCGCAGGGCTTTAGGCTTTGGTGAAGTTCTTTTGGGAGGTTTTGGTAAAGCTGCGTTCCTTTGGTTTTCCAGGCTATCATTTCATCGCTGACGGTTTTTATGACCTTGCCGGGGTTGCCAACCACCAGGCTCCTGCGCGGGATTTTTGTGTCGGCTGGTATAAAACAAAGCGCACCGATGATACATTCTTCGCCGATCTCGACATTATCCATGATTACGGCGTTCATGCCTATCAGGGAATTTTTTCCGATGATGGCGCCATGAATAATGGCTCCGTGACCGATATGTGCGGATTCCTGCAAACGTACCGTCACACCCGGAAACATGTGGATCGTACAATTTTCCTGAACGTTGCAACCGTCTTCGATCACGATCTCGCCCCAATCGCCGCGGATAGCTGCCCCGGGACCGACGTAAACATCCTTCCCAATGATCACATTCCCTGTAACGGCTGCCTGCGGATGAATGAACGCAGATTCGTGCACCACTGGCCGGAAGCCTTTGAATTCGTATATCATGTCAGCGATTTTTGATGATTTTAATCAAGGTTTGAATTGCGAATTATCCCGGCAAAGATAGCTATTTTGGCTAGCCTGCTTCCAGAGGAAGTTATGGCTGGCGACTTGCCTGAGTACAAGTTATACTTTCATGGAAACAAAGTGACTTGTCTTGAAATAAGTTGCCCAAAAAAAGTAACTTAAAACATGGCAACATGGCACAAGACAAAAGATGCTGAAAACCTCAATCGCTTTCAGTTTCATTGTTTTGGTAGCGGGATGCAATGCGAAGGTTATCGAACCAGTCGGCCAATTCCTTTCTCTGGGCTTCGGTCAATTTGGCTTCACGGTGCATCCAGGTGTAAGATTTGAGCGGCATGTTTCCATTTGCGACTTCTTCGTTGCATTCCTCCAGTTTGTGATCGGCTTTTTCGGCGTCGTAAGAAGTCCAGATTGAAAAATTGAGATGCTCTCTTGCTTCATTGATGTGGTTTTTTACCCACCACGACACTGGAGCGATGTTGGTGTACCAGGGATATTCCGAATGATTCGAATGGCAATCATAACAGGCGTCTTTGATCAAAATTGCCAAATGTTCCGGCGGCGGGTTTAATTTGAGGAAATCAGAAGCAGGATCGGCGGGTGGGTTGGTTTTGTCGATCCGGAAAAACTGCGCTCCGATGAAGAGGATCAGCAATCCCCAAAGCAGGTATTTTATAATATTTCGTTTCATTTTTTAAAGATAGAAAAGGGAGTTTAATTTTTATTCAAAAAGGTTGTTCAAAAATGATGAGTTATGAATGATAAGTTGATTGGGTTGATAGTATCCGGTATTCCCGACTTGTCGGGATTTCCGGTATCCGGTGTCCGGTTTATATGCTCACGTAAGCAAATCAACAAATTAACAAATCAACACAACCTCAACCGCTGCAAGCATAAGGCTCAAACCTCCCGCACTTCAATATTTTTTTGAGCATACAACTGCTTCTTTTCCAAATCGAAAGCAAAGAGATAGCCGAGGCTGGGAATATCGTAAACCGCTCCGCCGTCGATGATCATGGTTGATCTTTCCGCTATTTGTTGCAAATTTTCATAGACATCAAAGGCGGGAGTTGGAGTATGGCCGTGAACGATGATGCGGTCGCCGAGCCAGTCTTTTTTTATGCGCTCGTACCAGTTGCGGATCCAGAGCATGGCTTCTTTGCCCTCAAAGGGGTTGGGCAGATCGAAGTTGAGGCCTGCATGCACGAGGATATACTGGTCGATTTCAATAAAATAATTCAGTCGGTCAATCCATTCGAGGTATTCCATGGGGATTTCTTCAACGGTTTTAGCGCCAAAGCTTTTCATCGTGTCCAGTCCGCCATGATCCTGCCACAATTGCTGGTCATAAGGATCATTGAAGCTGTCGAGGAGCATCTGCTCGTGGTTGCCGCGCAGGCAATGCACAAAATGCCCTTCGTTTTGCAATTTCCAGATAAGGTCGATCACCCCTTTGCTGTCCGGGCCGCGGTCGATATAATCGCCGAGCAGGTACAGTTCATCATTTTTTGTAAGCATGATCTTATACAAAAGGGCTTTGAAGGTTTGCAAACAACCGTGTATATCGGAAATTACGATTTTCCTCATTCGTTAAATTAACTTCAATTCAGGTTTCGGACGATCCGGGTTTTAACGCCGGCGCCGGATTTTTTTAATCTATTTTTCTGGACAAAAGTTTCAATACTATATCATTTTCAGCAGCGATGAATATAACGCAAATTTCTGCATTCCGGCAAAAGATGAAGTGGATTTTATAGTTTGTAGTATCCACGGTGTCTGGTATCCGATGTCTGGTATCCGGTTTAAACAGTCTATCATCTATCATCTATCGTCTATTGTCTCGCCTTCATCCTTCACCATTGCCATGCATCAGCGCGACTTTACTTTTTCTTTTTATAGGTTCAGCCTTGTGGTAAACCACATCGACGCGCAGCGCCTTGAGTCCTGAAACGCCTTGTAATTCCTGGAGTTCCAGCCATTCGATATTCGGGCCGATGTAATTGATCGATTGAAGATATTGCAAAAAGTTGAGGTATTCCCTGGCTTCGCTGTCCTGCGAATAGACGATGGCGATCTTTCCGGGTTGTGTGAGGCGTTCGGTTTCGTTGTTTACAAAAGCTTTATCGATCCGTTTTTTGATGATCTCGTAGCGGACATTGTAGGCGCCGTCCACATCGAAGCGTTTGTCTTCCTGCCCGAACCTGATCGTGATCGGGTTGCTGTGGATCAGGATCAGCGAACAAATATCGAGCGGAACTTTTAGGGTGGGCTTCAATCTGGCCACTTCGTTTTCCACCTCGCAGGTCATCATCAGTTGCCACAACCGAAGATTGGCGAGATAAACGGGATCGAATTCCCTGGAATCGACCATTGATTGGCCGATGTATATATTGTGTTCAACGCCATCGGTTTTATATTTTTCAAAATAGTGGGGAAACATCTCCTGGGCCTCCTCTTGTGCGAGGTCGAGGTATTCTGAAATTTTGTTGTTGATCGCGGACACGCTCTCTTCGTAATCCTTCCGCTTGTCATACACCACGCCCAGTTTTTTATCGAGGCTGTCGATGTAGTTTTGCACGGAATCTTTGAGTTCGCGGTTTTGTTTTTCCAGGTGGCGGAATACGGGGTAGATCTGCCGTTTCAGAAAATCGAGGATGCTGATCTCGTCACCGGCGCCAAGGCCTTTTTTCAACCTTTTGATCGTTGCATTAATGCGAAAACAAAAATCCTGATAAATGGGGAGCGGGTTGTTTTTAATAGCCAGTTTAAACACATTTTTAGCCAGCGTCAACTGGCGGATCATATCTGCCTGTATCGACTCATTGCGAGCGGTTGAAGAACCTTTTATATCCGATTGGCCGAAAAGGGGGTAAACTTCGGGGAATGAAATTTCTTCCATTTCGGTAGTTCCGTCGAGCCGGTTTTGGTAGTACAGTGTTTCGGCAGCCTCCATGAATCGCCAGTTGACGCTGGAATGGATCGCAGTACATTTTTCCCGGATGATGGCTTCGAGTTGGATTTCGAGTTCATCGACAGATCGTTTGAGCGCTGTGGCAAAAAGAGGCGCTACCAAATCAAGCTTTTTGGCTGCCACGGCATTCAGTTCTTTGACATTTTCAGAGCCGAGTTCGAGCAGTCCGATGATCTCATTATCAAACAAAAGCGGGAGGGCGATATAGCTTTTTAGCTTGAGTTTCCGGAGTTTGTCAACCAACGGGTTGCTATAGGTATTATCGTTGAAATGAGAGACCGCAAGGGCTTTTTTATCTTTAAAAATATGCGGATAAGAACGGTCGCAAAAGCACTCTTTGGTAGGGCAAACGCTTTTATCGTCGAGGATGAGGCTGTTCCAAAATCCATAAGCCAGCGACCTCAGCCTGTTGCGGTCTTTGTCGAAAACCGTAAAACCGAGTTTCAGGTTGGGAATGCCCAGCAGGGAACAAAGCTGAAAGCGGATGAGTTCGAGCACTTCGGGCGATTGCAGCGCGTCCTTTTTGAGCAGGTTGAATTTGAGCGACGACACCGCTTCTTCGTTCGTGGTGTCCACCAGGGTCATTATGGCAAATCCTTCTAACTCGAAACTATTCGGGGGTATCTTTTCTTTCCAGAGTTCGATGTTGTCAAAATTATCTTTTAGTAGCTGGATGTCTTCTTCAGAGGGCGGCTTGAAACCGTCGCTGACTTTAAACGATGAAAAATCAGCATTGATCAAAACCCGGTAATGGCGCATCAAGCCGGTTTTTTGGTCTTTGAAATCCATGAATAAAGACTCGGTGAAGTTCAAATGGGCGCTGTAATTCACATTGAGCATAATGACACAGGAACTGATGTACATCATGTCGAAATCAAGAACCCTCATTTTGAAATTTTCATCGTCCCCTCCTGCCGCTTTTAGTATATTTTCAAAACGCTCAGTCATATTGAAAAGGATCGGCTTAAAAGGCATGCAGACCGCTTTGATCTCGTTTTTGGTAGTCAATGGTGAAAATATGGGCGAGAGCAACAGGCGCAACTCCTTTTCATACTTTTCGAGGATTGAGGGATCGTCGAAAGGCTTTTTGAGCGCCTCAGCTTTATTGAGCTTTTTCAGGGAGTTTTTTGCATAACCCGCTATTTCCGGTATGTCGCTCTCCGCGAGCGCCTCCCAGTATTCAAATAGTTTGGTAAAATTAAAATTTATAGTACATGGGAGATCGTATTTTTCAAAAAAACCGTGGCTGGCAAATTTTTTTACGTAAGGCATGGGCTAAGGATTGAATGAATGGGGAAATTACAAAAGACCCGGTAATTTTTCCCCTCTTTCGGAAAGAACAACGATCACCGCCTGTTGGTTTCGCAAGGCTGGTTTTCTGCCAGGTTAGTGGTTAGGTTGATTAAGTTATTAAGTTGATTGTGTTACTAGCAACCAGAAACTTTTCAAAATAGCAAATTAGCTACCGTGTGCCTGCTTGTTTACTTCGGCAGACAGGCCGACACAGGCGTGATCAACAAACTTTTCTTTACCCCCTACGCTGGAACTTCTTCACTTTTTTCTTTTTAAAATCTCTGCTCTTTTCAGTTGCTTTTTCATCATTGACGCGGATAGTCCGCCCCTGGTACTCACTGTCCTGGAAGGCATTGATCACCCTTTGGGTCATCTCAGCTTCCACTTCAAAGAAGGTGTATTGCTTTTGCATATCGATCCGTCCGATGGATTTGCGGGGGATCTGGGCATATTCGCTCACCAGCGTCAGGAAACCTACTTTCCCGTGTACGTCCATCGTGCCGATATTGATAAAAAGGCGCCGGATACCAACCCCTGCTCCGGAACCTGGCTTGGGTCTGCCTTTTTCGGTGGGGTTCAGGTCGTCCGCATAGCGGTACTTTTCGAGGAAGCTGCTGAAGGAAAGCGTAGCAAACCTTTCGATCAATTCTTCTTTAGAGATGTCTTTCAGCTCTTCGTAAATATTGGGCAAAAAATCCTGGATGTCTTCGTTTGCGCCGACCTCTTTGATCTTTTTGATGTGTTCCAAAAGTCTTTGCTGACAGATCTCGCGACCTGTGGGAATGTGCGCAACCGAAAATCGGAGTTTCAGTTTTCGTTCGAGGAGTTGTAGCAATCCTCTATCCTTGGGGTGAGCCAGCACAAGCGATATGCCTTTCTTTCCGGCTCTCGCGGTTCGGCCGCTACGGTGCGTGTAAAAAGAAAGATCTTCCGGGATATTGTAATGAAAAACGTGGGTGATGTCCTGCACGTCGATGCCACGAGCAGCCACATCGGTGGCCACGAGCAGTTTGATCCGTCCGGCGCGGAAACCGGCCATCACGCGGTCGCGTTGTGCCTGGTTGAGATCGCCGTGGATGGCGTCAGCGTTGAAACCGTCGTGAGTGAGTTGCTCGGCGAGTTTGGTGGCGTCCTTCCGGGTACGTGTAAATAACAGGCCGAACATATCGGATTCAAAATCCAGGAACCGTTTCAGCGCTTCGTATTTTTCGGCGCTTCGCACCACGACGTATTTGTGCTCAATATCTATATTACCGACATTTTTTTCGCCGACGCTCAGTTCCAGCGGCTGGCTCATGTAGTTTTTGGCAATGCGGCGCACCTCTTCGGGCATGGTCGCCGAAAACAGCCAGGTCAGCTTTTCTTCGGGGGTATTTTTCAGGATGTCGTCGATCTCTTCCTTGAAACCCATGTTGAGCATCTCATCCGCTTCATCCAGAATGACATAGCCGATCTCGGAAATATCCACAGCGTTCCTCCGGATGAGGTCTCTGAGGCGCCCCGGAGTTGCAATGATGATGTGCGCTCCTTTCTTCAGTTCGCGGATCTGGCGCACGATGTCGGTTCCACCATAAACAGATTGGATCTTCAGGTTTTTGATGTGGCTTCCAAATTGTAAAAGCTCTTTGGAAATCTGTAGGCAAAGCTCCCGCGTAGGCGCCAGCACCAAAGCCTGGGTTTGGAAAATTGTGGGATCCACCAGTTCCAAAAGCGGCAAACCAAAGGCCGCAGTTTTTCCGGTTCCGGTTTGTGCCAAACCCACCAGGTCGGTGTTATCTTCCAATAATTTCGGGATAGCCTGGATTTGAATGGTAGTGGGGGTGATGAAGCCTAATGCCTCGATATTGTCCACTAATGGCCGGGAAAGTCCCAGCTTTTCGAATTCTTTCATTTAAAGTTTTTGAACGGATTTTTTATAAAAAACAACCCGCAGTAAAAATAATCCGCAAAGCTACGCTTTTGTTGCGATAAATTAGTTCATGGCCAGCCGGAAGGCAGGCAGGTTTGGGGTTTATAGTTCGTAGTTCGTAGTTCGTGGTGTTATGGTGTTTATCAAATCAACAAATCCGCAACCTGCCTGCCGAGAGCACGAATTCTATGTAAAATGCAAGAATAAATAAAGAAATATTTTATGCG
>CAZKDA010000008.1:0-48168 GCA_964551455.1 uncultured Saprospiraceae bacterium | reverse complement strand
TTGTGGTGTTGTGGTGTTGTGGTGTTCCCGATTTCATCGGGATCTTCGCTTCGCTTCGATGTGGTGTTGTGGTGTTATGGTGTTATGGTGTTATGGTGTTGTGGTGTTGTGGTGTTGTGGTGTTGTGGTGTTGTGGTGTTGTGGTGTTGTGGTATCCAAAGGTTAAGGTCTGAAATCTGAAACCCGCCTGACCCTGCCTTTGCCGCCTGCCTGAATGCTCTTGGCAGGCAGGTCAGGCAGGTGTCGGGCAGGTCTGAAATCTGATGTCTGATGTCTAAAATCTGTCTAACTTCAATTTATCCATTTTAACAGCCGGAAAAAAATGCTTTTGATCCAATCGGGTTTTTAAATGATTGAATGGGGTTTTTCTTTGATTGAGGCGAAATTGGCGGTGCGGGAGAGACTTTCCCAATTGGATTTTTGAGAATTTATATTTTCGATTATCTTTGGAAGCGCCATTAAGGAAGACGATAGATTTCAGACACCGGATACCGGAAATCCCGACTTGTCGGGAACACCTTGCTACTTTATTTTTGACCTAATACTAAAAAACATACAAATGGAAAAACGAACACAAACACCTTTACTGCTTACCTTTTTAGCTGCCATTTTTATATTTCAAAACGCTTTTGCACAAAAACCATATACTCCTGAAAAGCTATCTGCCGATGATTACAAACGGGCTGAAATGAGCCTGTGGCGACATACTTTACCTTTGGTTTTTTATCAAAATGTTCGCCCGAACTGGTTGGATGAAGATTATTTCTGGTACCGCAACGACACTCCGCAGGGCAATGAATTTATGCTGGTGAATATTTCCAAGCGCTTGAAAACTCCGGCTTTTGATCATGAAGCGCTGGCCAAAGCATTGTCGAGAGTGGCGGATAAATCCTTTGAACCTTACGAGTTGCCTTTTTCACATTTTGAATATGCCGACAATAAAAAAGCGGTCGTTTTTGAATATAAAAACGTTCGATATTCCTTCGACTCCAACGCCAGCCAATGTACACCCGAACCGGCAGCGGAGAAGCCCGGACGCCACTTCAGCGTTTCGCCTGATGGCAAAAAAGCCGCTTTTATCCGCGACCATAATCTCTGGGTGAAAAACCTGGACAGCGGAAAAGAAACCCAACTGACGACCGACGGCGTGGAAGATTTTGGCTATGCCACCAACAACGCCGGATGGATCAGATCCAAAAAACCAATTGTGCTCTGGTCTCCGGATTCTAAAAAAATCGCCACCTTCCAGCACGACGGACGCGGGGTAGGGGAGATGTACCTCGCGACGACCAATGTCGGTCATCCCGAACTGGAAGCCTGGAAATATCCTTTGCCGGGCGACAGCCTCATCTTCCGTATCCACCGGGTGGTGATCCACCTCGACGGGCAGAAAGTCGTGCGTTTACAAATGCCGCCCGACCAGCATCGCTCTTCTTTCACGGATCACATTGCCACGCGGAGCGGTGATCTGGGCGATGCCGAATGGAGCGCCGACAGCAAACAGCTCGCTTTTTTGTCAAGCTCACGCGACCATAAAGAGGCCGTGTTGCGCATTGCTGATGCCAGCTCGGGCGAAGTCCGCACGATCCTGGAAGAAAAGGTGGAAACATTTTTTGAATCAGGGCACCGAACCTGGAACTGGCGGATACTCCCCGAATCCGATAACGTGATCTGGTATTCGCAGCGCAGCAACTGGGGACACCTTTACCTTTATGACCTGAAAACCGGCGAGCTGAAAAACCAGATCACCAAAGGCGACTGGAATGTGCTTAAGATTTTGCACCTCGACCGCGAAAAAGGCACGATCTTTTTCGTTGGCGCGGGCAGGGAGCAAGGCGATCCCTACTTCGAATATTTTTATCGCGTGAATCTCAATGGCTCCGGTCTGAAATTGATGACCCCCGAAACGGCCAATCACCATATTTATCTTTCCGATGATGGTCAATATTTCGTTGACAACTATTCAACTCCGGTCACTCCGCCTGTTTGTGTGCTCCGGGACAATTACGGCAACAAGATCATGGATCTGGAAAAATCCGATATTTCAAAACTGAAAGCCGCCGGTTGGATTCCTCCGATGCCTATTACCGTGAAAGCGCGGGATGGAGAAACTGACCTTTACGGATTGTTGTTCAAACCGCACAATTTCGATCCGGATAAAAAATATCCCATCATCAATTACATCTATCCGGGGCCACAATCGGGCAGCGTCGGGAGCCGCAGTTTTCAGGCATCGCGGAGAGACAACCAGGCGCTGGCAAATTTGGGTTTTATCGTCGTGGCTATCGATGCGATGGGTACGCCGATGCGGTCTAAATCATTCCACGACGCCTATTACGGAAACATGGGCGACAATGGCTTACCCGATCAGGTTGCAGGCATGAAGCAACTGGCAGAACAATACCCCTGGATCGACCTCGACCGCGTTGGCATTTACGGGCATTCCGGCGGTGGTTTCGCTTCAACGGCTGCCATCCTGCAATACCCGGATTTTTTCAAAGTGGCAGTGAGCGGCGCCGGCAACCACGACAACCGAAATTATGAAGACGACTGGGCAGAAAAATGGCAGGGCCTATTGGTGACCAACCCCGACGGAACCACCAATTATGACAACCAGGCCAACCAGTTGCAGGCAAAAAACCTGAAAGGAAAACTGCTCCTCGCTCACGGCACGCTTGACGACAATGTACCTTACTACAGCACGCTCCTGCTGGCTGATAAACTGATCGAAGCCAACAAGGATTTTGATCTGGTGCTATTTCCAAACCGCAGGCATGGCTTTGCCAATGAATCCTACATGATGCGCAAACGCTGGGATTATTTCGTAAAACACCTGCTGGGCGCCGAACCGCCGAAGGAATATGTTTTTGATGTAGCCGGGGGGCGTCCTTGAAATTGAGTGGTCTTAATTTAAGTTACGGGGTCACTTCAAATGCCCCCGTAACTTAAACATAGAGTAGTAATTGTACCCTGTTTTCTTTTGTTTTCTCTTGTTCATTTTGTGGCCTGCCTGCCGGCAAAGGCAGGTTTATATTTTTTTAACTAAAATATTCCCTGGCATTGCGGTAGCTCATTGAAAGGAAAATCATTTTAAAATAGAACAGCTTCAAGGATTTTTTTAATTTGGGCTTGAAATTCAGCGATCAAAAAATTTTTCGAGACTATTGCCAATGGGAACAGATTCAAATATCGTAGCCAAAGCGGGGGCTTTTGTGGAGCAACTGCTGAAAGACAAGCTTCCGAAAGAGTTGCATTACCACAATTTCGATCATACAAAACTGGTGGTCAGTGCGGTGGAAGAGATCAGCAAAAATTCCAACCTGGATGCCGATGATCTTGAGGTGGCATTGCTCACCGCCTGGTTTCACGATGTTGGTTTTGTAAACAAATACGATGGGCACGAACAGGAGAGCCGCAAGATCGCCGAAGAATTTTTGAAAGCTGAAAATATACCGCAGGAGAAGATCGACAAAATTTCCACGAGTATTTTGTCAACTAAATACGGTCAACCGCCGCAAAACGAGATCGAAAAAATTCTTTGCGACGCCGATCTTTACCACACCACCCTCGATGAATACCCTACCATTGCAGAATCCCTCAGAAAAGAATGGGAACTGGTTTTTGAAAAATATTACACAGATATGGAGTGGTGCAAAGACTGCCTTGAATTTGTACTCAAAAACAAATTTCAAACGCAGTACGGCATGGATGTACTGGAGAAGAAAAAAAACAAGGTGCTGAAAGACCTGAAAAAAAAAGTCAAAAAACTCCAAGCCGACCTCGACCTGAGCCTTGAAAACGACCTGGGCGTTACGCCGGAAGAACTCAAGTCGCTCAAGAAAAAGCTGATGAAAGTAGAGGGGCGCCCCGAAAGAGGCATCGAGACCATGTTCAGGCTTACCTCCACCAACCACCTTACGCTCAGCGGAATGGCCGACACCAAAGCCAATATCATGATCTCGGTCAATTCCATCATCCTGTCGATCCTCATCGGCTCGCTCATGCAAAAGCTCGACAACAACCCCCAACTGATGGTTCCGACCTACATCATGCTGATCGTCAACCTGGGATCGATCATTTCCGCCATATTATCCACGCGGCCAAATATCACGAGCGGAAAATTCACGCGGGAAGACATAGAAAAGAACCGAACCAACCTGCTCTTTTTCGGCAACTTCCACAAGATGCAGCGCACCGACTACCAATGGGGCATGAGCCGCCTGATGGAAGACAGCAGGTTCCTTTACGGCAGCCTGATTGACGATATATTCTTTTTGGGAGTGGTGCTTGGCAGAAAGTACAAATTCCTCAGAATTTCATATACCATTTTTATGTACGGCCTCGTGCTGGCAGTCATTGCGTTTATGATCACAAATGCCATCTACCGCAAATAAGCGATCTTCAAAACCCATTGCATTTTTACATTCAAAAAAGCCACTAATTCACGAATGAAAAACAAATTCGTGTCCCGATAATTACCATGAGCAGATTTACACACATTATAAACATTTCTTATCTTTATTAAAAAATCAGTAAATCGCTATATGATATGAAGGATATTAAAGAAGAGTTGATAAACCTCATTGAAAATAACAAAATCGAAGAGGCAATCAATTTACTGAAGGCAGAAAGTGCGAAAAGGGGCGGTCAAATGGATCATATCATCATCAGCCTTTCGAGCCGATACAAGCGGTACAGAGAAAGGAGCCTGATGGGGTTGGAAGCCCGGGAACAGGAATTTACCCAAATTGTTTCGGATGCGCTGCAACTGGTAAAAGCTTTCGATCATCCTGCCCAGGCTGCGAAACTGGCAAGGAAAGAAACAGATCACTCCTCCGGTCATAGAAGCGCTTATGCTGCGCCAGCCGAACCTGTCAAACCATCCGGAGGCATGTCCAACAAATTAATTCAGATCGGTATTGGCGCATTGGCTGTGATCGGATTGTTGGCCGTCATCGGTATTTTTATTGGCGGAGAAGAAAACGACCCTGAAAATACCGTTGGGAATACTACTCAAATTATAGAAAGCAACAATAAGGCAGCAAGCGCTGATACAAATATGAACCCAGAGAATAACAACCAAGTTGCAACGAACCCTGTCGTACCGCCTGAGATTAGCAAAACCCAGGAAACCTCACAGCAAAACGTTAACAGCGGCCAGCCTCTGACCGAAGTATCCGACCAGCTTCTGGCTTCGCAGTTGGTGGGTTATTGGCAAAATTCCTTTTATGATGAATACGGGAACAATGTAGTCAACCAGGCGACCATCCTTGCCAATGGAGCGGTACAAGTGGATACCTATATGAACGGTATTTTTTCAACACAGTACATCGGAACATGGGGCGTTCAAGAGGGTTATTTTTGGGATTATAATGCCCAGACGGGATTTTATAATAAATACAAACTTGAGTTTCAAAACAACAATACCTTTATTCTTACCTTTTCAGAAACCAACGGGGCGTACGTCATTCCGGTAGGCACTCAGCTTTTGTATGCAAGAACGAATTGAGGGGTTATAAGTCATGGGTTATGGGTTATGGGTTATGGGGCAGGAGTTAGGTTTCATAACTTTTAGCATATAACCCCTAACCCCTAACCCATGACTCCTAACCTCTCCTCCTACACCAAAGCTCCATCCTTTATAGCATCCACTACTTCAGGATTTAGCAGGGTAGAAACATCTCCCAGATTGGAGGTATCGCCGGAGGCTACTTTTCTCAGGATGCGGCGCATGATCTTTCCTGAGCGGGTTTTCGGCAATCCCGGAACGATCTGGATCTGGTCGGGTTTAGCGATAGGGCCGATCTCTTTGGTGACCACCGCCAGCAATTCCTTTCTGAAAACTTCCTCGTCTTTCACCGCCTCATTGACGATCACGTAAGCATAGATACCCTGTCCTTTGATATTGTGCGGGTAACCCACTACTGCGGACTCAACCACGTTTTGATGCATATTGATGGCATTTTCCACTTCGGCGGTTCCGATCCTGTGGCCGGAAACATTGATCACATCATCGACGCGGCCAATGATGCGGTAAAAGCCATCTACATCACGGCGGCAGCCGTCCCCGGTGAAGTACATATCTTTGAACGCTGAAAAATAGACCTGCCGACAGCGTTCGTGATCGCCATACGTGGTACGGATGATGGACGGCCAGGGGAATTTGATGCAAAGCAATCCTTCGACATTGTTGCCGGTAAGCTCCTTGCCTTCGGAATCAACGATCATAAGCTGAACGCCCGGCAGTGGCAGCGAAGCGAAGGTCGGTTTCATTTTCGTGATGTGCGACAGGCCGGAAATCATAATGCCGCCGGTTTCGGTTTGCCACCAGGTATCGACGATCCAGCATTTTTCTTTCCCGATATTTTTGTAATACCATTGCCAGGCTTCTTCGTTGATCGGTTCGCCGACCGTTCCCAGCGTTTTCAGGCTGTCCAGCTTGTAAGGTTTTACATAATCGAGCCCAAAGGCCATCAAAGCCCGGATCGCCGTAGGTGCGGTGTAAAAAATATTGACCTTATGCTTGTCGCAAACCTCCCAGAAGCGACCGGCATCCGGATAGGTCGGAACCCCTTCGAACATCACCGTGGTAGCGCCGGCCAGCAAGGGTCCGTAAACAATATAGGAATGCCCGGTGACCCATCCGATATCGGCGGTACACCAGTAAATGTCATTTTCATTGTACTGGAACACGTTTTTGAAAGTGTATTCCGTAAAAACCATATACCCGCCGCAAGTGTGTACCACGCCTTTCGGTTTTCCGGTCGAGCCGGAGGTATATAAAATGAATAAAAGGTCTTCGGAGTCCATTTCTTCGGCTTCGCAATGTGCGTTCACCTTTGCGATCTCATCATTCCAATCCTTGTCGCGGCCTGCCACGAAATTGACCTGATCGCCGGTTCTGCGGCAAAGAATCACCGTTTCAACCGAGTGGCAACCTTGTTCCAGCGCCTCATCGACTACGCCTTTGACGTCGATAGCCTTAGCGCCCCTGAAATTGCCATCCGAGCAGATCACCAGTTTGCAACTGGCATCTTTGATGCGATCAGCCAGAGCCGTTGCGGAAAATCCTGCAAAAACGACAGAATGGATCGCGCCGACCCTTGCACAGGCCAGCACCGCGATGGCGAGTTGGGGGATCATCGGCATGTACAGGCACACGCGGTCGCCCTTTTGGATACCGTTGTTTTTCAGCACATTGGCAAAGCGGCAGACCTCCTCGTGGAGTTGGCGATAGGTATAGGAAATGCTTTTATCGCCGGGTTCGTTGGGTTCCCACAGCAGCGCCACCTTATCGGCACGGGTAGCCAAATGGCGGTCGAGGCAGTTTTCGGTGATGTTCATTTTTCCGCCGGTAAACCATTTGACGTTGGGTTCTCGGAAATTCCATTCTAAGGTTTTGTTCCACTTTTTACGCCACTGGAAGGTTTCGGCCTGCGCGGCCCAGAAAGCTTCGGGGTCGTTTACACTTTTGTTATATACATCGAGGTATTGTTCGAAATTTTTGATCTGTTGGGTCATATCTCACTTTTTTAAAACTGAATAAATCATATTTTTTATGAGTACGAAAAATAGGCAATAAATGTTGAACTTCAATAGGAATTGATGATAAGGGTGTATTTTTAGGAGTGTGTTTTAAAACGATTTTTATTTGTTGTTGATTTGTGCCAGAGGCAAGGGGATTTTGCACACCACCTCAGAGAGGTGGCGCGAGCGACTTTTCATAAAACCCTCCCGCTAATTAGCGGGATCGGGACAGGCGTAGGCGCAGCCTACGCCGAACGGGGACTGCGACGAACTAAGATTTTGGTGTGAATTCCTGCCAGAGGCAATGGGAAATTCTACACACCACCTCAGAGCGATAACGCGAGCAGATATTACCAAACAATCCTTCCCCATCCTACAAAAAAGCCCGCTCCCAACGGCGATCAATAAAACATTTTGCAACTTACCTAAAACTATTACCGAAATTTTTATCTTGGAAAAATTTAGTAAATCCGGGGTCGATACCGGAGCGATTATCCAGATTTTTTTAAAAAATAACCTATGAAAATGATCTGTTTGCGAACCTTTTCCAACGCTTTATTGACCGCAGCTTTTCTGCTTTTTTCGGGTACCCATGCTATTTGCCAGTCTAATTATGAAAAAGGCTGGGAATCACTCAACGATGCCGATGTCTTTGAGGCGATGTCGCACTTCCGGAAAGCGGTCGATGACCCCGCTACGAGAGAAGATGCTCTGATCGCGCTCAGCATGCTGTATTCGCGTACCAACCAGGAAGAAGAAGCCTCGAAGTTGTTCAACAAGTTTTTTGACGAATCGGACGATCCTTTTCCCGTTTTGTATGCCATTTGGTTTGATGATGGGGTGGTCGGCGACGATTTTAAGAAAGAACCCCATCAGTTGCAATTGCTGGAAAAGCTCGAAAAACTTCCTGCAAACAAAGGGAAACTCGATGCTGCTGCGCAATACCGGCTGGGTTTGCATTACTCCGGAAGCATGGACAACAAAAACGCGAACTCCCATTACAACAGCATACAATCCATTAATGACTGGATGTTTCTGGGACCTTTTGACAATGTGATGAATAGCGGCTATGACAAAGACTTCGGCGTGGTGGCGCATCCTGAGCCGGAAGCGACTTTCTCTTCGAAATACGGCGCAGAGATCAAGTGGTTCGATCCTCCGCAAAGTTCCAACGACGGTTACCAATCCAGCCGGATGCATTTCGTCAACAGCAGTTCGATATGCTATGCGCAGACATTCGTGGAGGCTCCCGGCGATATGCAGGTTTTGCTGAAATTCGGCTATTCCGGCTCGCTCAAGGTCTGGCTGAATGACTCGCTGATCTACCGCGAACAGGAGCCGCGAAAGACCGATCTGGATTACTTTCGGTATAAATGTTCCCTCAACAAAGGTTTCAACCGGATTTTGGTGCAGCTCGGAGATTTTGAAGAATCCCAGCCCAGCTTTTCCATAAGGATCACCGACCTGAATCATAATCCTTTGGCGCTCCCAAACAAAAACGGAAAAATGCATTATGAAAAAAAGCTGGCTGTTGCCGAACCTATCCCGCACTTTGCTGCCCAGGCGCTCGAAGCCAAAGCCAAAGCAGACGATAACAACCTGCTGTATAAAATCCTCCTGATAAAATCCTACCTGAGGGCCAACGAGCTTGATAAAGCAGAGGATGTGCTGAAAGCCGTTCAGGTCATGGCTCCGGACAACTATTTTGTGCTTCGGAATTCGGTGATCTTTTATCAATATGCTGATGACGGAACCAACCAAAACAAATACTATGAATTGTTCAAGGAGCGATACCCGGAAGACATCAATATCCTTGAAAATGAAATCAGCGAGAACATCGAAAAAAAGGATAAGGAAAAAGTACGTGAGCTTATCAAAACTTATTTGTCGAAATACGGCGACCGCTACAACGAACTGTATTACGACATCCAGCTGGCTACCATGAATGAGGACAACCAAAGGGTTTTGACGCTGATCGATAAAATATTCAAGGAATTCCCCGAAAAGTATTACCCGCTCGTGACCAGGTACAATATTGAAAAGAGTTATTATTCCAACCCTGCCAAGGCCAATAAGATGTTGGAAAGCTACCTGAAGAAAAAATTCAGCAATAACATATTTTTAGAGCTGTTTGAAAACTATGTGAACGAAGGCAGGTTTGGCGATGCGGAAAAGCTCATTTACAAAAAGCTCGAATTGTTCCCTTACAGCATCGATGAGCTTCGCAAGATCATCAACCTCTATTCGCGGCAAAACCGCTACCAGGACGCCATAAAGGTGTGTGACGGGATACTCGAAAACAGGCCTTCCGATTACAGCACGCTGAACGATAAAGCGCTCCTCCACAAATTTCTGAACAACGAAACGGAAGCGTTGAAAAATTATGAGGAAGCGTTGAGGTATTTCCCCTTTTCGTTTGAAACCAATGAAAAGATCCGCGAGCTGAAAGGCATGAAAAAAGCCATCGACCTCGTGGAAAAACCCGATCCCGTAGCTGTGATCAAAGAATATGAAACCAACTTCACTCCCTCGGTGAAAAAGCCTTACGACATCGTTTTGGAAAACAAATCGCTGATCATCTTCAAATCAAAAGCTACCGGCATCATTCACCACTATATCATAAAAATGAACGATGAAAGCGCTATAGAACACTGGCAAAGCATCAACATGTCGCCTTCCACCAACATGACGATCTATATCGATGAGGTGAAAACCATCAAGAAAAACGGCAACAAGATCGAAGCCGAGCGAACCAATTCGAATGTCGTTTTTACAAACCTCGAAGTCGGCGATTACATCTTTGTGTCTTATCAGGAAAAACAAGTTTACGGTGGCAAATCATCCGTTTACATCAGCGACCGCTATTCGTTGAATTCATACGTCCCGGCCTACAAAACGAATTACAATGTCTTTGTGGAAGAAGGCCTGGATATCAACTTTACCATCCTGAATGATGAACAACAACCTGAAACTTCCAAAAACCACGGATTCAATACCTATGTGTGGTCGAAAACCAGCCCCGATGTTTTGCAGGATGAACCCTTTGCGATCCCTTTCAATGACATAGCCAAAAGAGTGCATGTTTCACTCGATTTCTCCTGGAAGGATATCGTCCAATGGTACAGCGATCTGAGCACCTATCAGGCTTCCGCCGATTACACTATCAAGAAGATCATCAGCGAACTGTTTGATGGCGAGCAATTTTCCGAAGAACAAAAATCAAAAATGATCTACGAGTTTGTCAACAAAAACATACAATACAGCTTTCTGGATTTCCGGCAAAGCAACTTCATCCCGCAAAAAGCATCGGAGGTGTATCACTCCAGGCTGGGCGATTGCAAAGACGTTTCAACGCTCTTCGTGTCCCTGGCCAGAGCCGCCGGACTTAAAGCCAACCTCGTGCTTATCAACACCAGCGACAACGGGCAGAAGGATGTCATTTTGCCTTCGTTGCATTTCAACCATTGTATTGTAAAGGTTTACCTCGACAGCGGCCCCGTAATCCTTGAGCTTACAGACCCCAATCTGCCTTACGGGCATCTGTTTTATTACCACCAGGGTGCAGCCATCCTCGAAATACCCACGGTGCTGAGTTCAACTGATGATGTCAGGCTCGAATACCTCCAACCGAATCCCGATTATCATAGCGAAGTAATCCGCAGTTCCGTGGTGGAAGTCACGGAAGATCTCAAAATAAAGGTCGATCAAAAAGTGGTAAAAACCGGCTCCAGAGCAGCCACCACTTGCCAGCATTATTACAACGAGGATGATAAAACGCGCAAAGACAACCTGAAAAAATCCTTGTCTTCGCAGTTCAATTCAGCGCTCACGGTACAGCAACTGGATTTTATTGATTTGCAACCAAGAAAAGATTCGGCTGTTATGACATACACTTATCTGGTTGAAAATGATATTCTGAAACTGGGTTCTTTCCGGTCGATGAAGATCCCTTTTTCTGATATACTGATCCAAATGAAGGTTTTTCAGGATGAAGAAAGAACCTATCCGTTCAACTATGTTTATTATGAAAATGCTGACAAATACGAAGAATCCATCGAGATCGTGTTGACCGAAAATTTTTCGCTCACCGAACTACCTGAAAATGTAAATCTCGAATACAAAAACTACACGTATTCGTTGAACTTCCGCCAGATCGACGACAAAAAACTGGAAGTACACCGCCTCTTTAAACCGGATCGTGAAAACATTGCGCCCGAAGACTTTAGCGGCTTCCAGAATTTCATGGCTAAAGTCAACGAAGCGGAAAATACCCATCTGCTTTTTAAATAACCGGGTAGGGGATATTTCGATTGAATTTGCATCCCTTGAAAAGTTATGGTTAAAAATTTGCAATAAACATTTTACTTTTGCGATAAATATCTTTGGCTCTCAATCTGAAAATCCTGATGCCCGAATGACAAACAAACTGTTCAACCTTGTGTACCTGCCGGCAATCTTTGGTTTCCTGATCCTTTCCGTCGTTTTTGGTTTCGCGCAAAGCGCACCCACAGATACCTGGGAACTCATCAAGGAAAAGGGCGACCTGAAGGTATATACCAGGAAAAACATCAATTCGAATATCAAAGAGATTCGCATCACCACTTTGGTCCGGGCGCCTATGGAAGATTTTATCGATGCGCTCAACGATGCCGATTCCTACAAGCTCTGGGTATATCGATGTTCGTTTTCCACTTTGGTTGAAAAGCCATCTTCCTCTGAATTGTATTACCACACCGCAACCGATTTTCCGTTTCCGTTTTCTGACCGCGACCTCGTGGTTTACACCTCCCAGCGGTTCGACGAGCATGGTGTCTTTTTTTCCGACTCCTATGCGCGGCCTGATCATTTGCCGATGGTGGAAGACGTTGTGAGGATTTTTTACTTTGAATCTCACTGGAAAGTCACCGCCCTCGATGATGGAACCCTCCATATCGATTACAACTCCAAAGTGGATCCCGCCGGAAATATCCCGCAATGGATCGTCAACCTCGGCCTGACCGTCGGGCCTGTCAAGTCCATGGAAAAGTTCACCGAGTTTGTAGAAAAAGGGCGCTTCGTTAAAAAGTAATTTCACTGGTTTCACACTTTTCCAGACTTGCGAGATCCCGCTGAACCTGCCGGCGTGCTCTTGGCAGGTTCAGCGGGATGGTTTTTGTTTTTTTTGCCACAAAGCCACAAAGCCACGAAGAAGATGGATTTTTCTTTGTGCCTTCGTGCCTTCGTGGCATTTTATGTTTTCTTTTGTTCCTTTTGTGGCCTGTCTGTCGGCAAAGGCAGGTTTCTATTTTTGAACCACAAAAGATCACTGCGTAACCGCAAATTTTAATTAATTTTGCGATCCGGTAGAGAAAACCTTGTTTATGATAGCGAACAAACTCATAGAAAACTATATTCAGGAATATGCCATTCCTTCCACCATTGCCAAAGGGGAAAAAATTGCAAGATCAACCAGAAGTTTTAGTGCAGTTGATATAGACCTGAAAAATGCGATAGCTACGCTCCGTGTAAAAGGTACTCAAGTTTATAGGGTTACGATCACTAACTTTTCAAAAGACATTGACAGTTCCTGCACCTGCCCTTACAATTGGGGCGGGATATGCAAACACCAGGTCGCCGCATTGATCTATCTGGATGATTTCCTTCAAAAGCCCCCTATAGACACCGAACCGGCTAAAAAGAAACCGGCAGAAAAAACTGCTCAGCCGGAATCTTCACTCAGGATGTCTTCACAACCCTACCTGATCCAGCCCTATATTCCGCTTACTCCACAAGTCATCATAAACCATACTGTCCGGACAAAAAGTTTTTATCACTCTAAAATAAATGAGGTGATGAAAGTCATGTTTCAGGGGCAGGCCGTGGTCGCTAATGTCAAAGAGCGAAACAATTATTGGTCTTACAATAACAACACGTATGAGGTATCATTCACCAAAAGCGGTGAATCGCTTGCTGCAGTTTGTACCTGTACTCAGCTTGTAGAAAAACTATGCGAACACGAGGCGGCGGCTCTTGAAACCATTATGCAGACTTTAGGCAATTATTTTTTTGAAATTCTAAACCCCGGATATATAGAAAGAAGAGTGGCTGATTGGGCTGAAACAACCGGACTCCCAGTGGAAATAATTCTCGATTATTATGATTTCGATATTCGCAGCCAATCGTTCAAACCCAAAAAGAAAGCCGCCGGGCTGGTCGGATTTCATGACGGGGCTGCGCAAAAAAAACAGGAAAAATTTTTAGAAAAATTCCAAAGATCAACCGAAAGCTCCCTGCCCTTCGATTCCGGCAACCTGGCAAAATCCGAAGCATTGGGGTATCTTTTTTCCTTCGACGATCCCCTCGTCGTCAACCTTGTACCTTTTACCGGAGTACCGGATAATAACGGTTTAATGAAATATATCAAGGATTACTCGCCGCAGAATATTCCCTTGTATATGGACGAAAAAGATGAGCTGATCCTCGCGATTTGTGCAGAGTTGGAATATTTCACTGAATCATTGACCGACGGTTATTATAAACCGAATGGGGAGAACCTGATCAGGTTGCAGCAGTTCAATCACAAAAAACTGTATCGCCTTTTTGAACTGCTGAAAGACCGGGAATATCTTTTTTACCGGTTTCCGGGGCATTCCGGGAATATCAAAAAATACCAGTTGAATCCCGTGAATTTGAGTAATGTGGTTCCGAGCCTGTTTTTTGAAATGGAAGAACAACCGGTTTTTTTCAGCCTCAAAGCCAAGGTCAGGCTGGAAGACCAGATCATCGATCTTTCCGACCCTGAATTGAAATTGCCGGTTATCTTTCCGCATCAACTCCTGGTTTGTTTCAATGACACGCTCTACATCCAGCCTTCCATTCATCAGGCCGAAACCATCGAAGAACTGGTAAGAAAAAATACGACGGAGTTAAAATGTGTCAAACGCGATGTTGATCTGTTTTTTGAAAAATTCGTATTTCCCATTTCCAAATCTTACCCGGTTGAATACAAAAATATGGAATCGCTGAAAACTCAAACTACCAAACTGAGGCCCAAAGAACGCCAATTGTATATTTCCGAACTGGGAAGTTTTATCATTTTTACACCGGTGGTTTTGTACAATGATGGTACTTCTGTGAAGATCAGGGAGCAGACCAGCATTGTAAAAAAATCGGGAGACCTGCTTACCGTTTATGAGCGCGATGAGGATTTCGAGGCAGAATTCCTGGAAGTATTAAGAAATTTACACCCTGATTTTTCCGGCCAGATGTTCAGCGAATTCTTTTTTATCCCTTTCACCGCACTCACCAAAAACAACTGGTTTTTTGATGTTTTCGAAAAACTGACCGACGAAAATATTACGGTTTTTGGTGTAAATGAGTTGAAAAGTATCAAATATTCGCCTTACAAGGCCAGCATCAAATCGCACATCAAATCCGGCCAGGACTGGTTCGATGTAAGTATCGAAATAGCTTTCGGCGACGAAATGGTCAAGCTTTCTGATGTCCGCAAGGCCGTGATGCGCAACGAGCGTTTTGTAAAACTAAGCGACGGAAAAATGGGATTGCTGCCGGAAGAGTGGTTTGAAAAGTTCAAAAAATACTTCCGGATCGGACAGGTTGAAAAAGGCGAATTGAAAATATCAAAATTGAAATTTTCGGTCATTGATGAGCTTTTCGACCAGATCAACGATAAAAAACTGATGGAGGAGTTGGCACACAAAAAAAAGAAAATGCGGGAGTTCCAATCCATCAAAAAAGTACAATTGCCCAAAGAAGTTCAGGCCGATCTGAGGCATTACCAGGTCGAGGGTTACAACTGGCTCAACTTCCTGGATGAATTCCGGTGGGGTGGTATCCTTGCTGATGACATGGGGCTGGGCAAAACGCTCCAGGTCTTGTCTTTTTTACAAAAAATTACAAAAACAAAAAAGCAACCCAACCTCGTCGTCGTACCGACTACGCTGCTGTTCAACTGGGAAAACGAGATCGGCAAGTTTACACCCAACCTCAAATACATTATCCATCATGGCCCGGAACGAACTACGGATGCCAAAGCCCTTCGATCCACCCAACTTGTCATTACCACTTACGGCCTGGCAGCCAACGATGTGGAATTGCTGAAAATGATCAAATTCAATTACATCATCCTCGATGAATCCCAGGCGATCAAAAATCCGGCGTCAAAACGTTACAAAGCTGTCTGTCTGTTGAATGGCGCCAATAAAATCGCCATGACCGGCACACCTATCGAAAACAATACCTTCGACCTGTACGCCCAGCTCAATTTCCTCAACCCCGGATTTTTAGGCAGCCAGCAATCTTTTAAAGATAATTTTTCAAAACCGATCGACGTCGAGAGAGATGCCGAAAGAGCGGCTGAATTGCAAAAGCTGGTCAAACCTTTTGTACTGCGAAGAACCAAGGAGCAGGTTGCCAAAGAGTTGCCGTCGAAGGTGGAAGATTATATTTATTGTGAAATGGGCGATGACCAACGGCGGGTGTACGATGCTTACAGAAATAAATACCGCGATTTCCTGTTGGATAAAATTGAGGAAGAGGGTTTGGAAAAAAGCAAGATATTCATCATTGAAGGGCTGCTCAAACTTCGACAGATCTGCAACTCCCCTGCTCTGCTCAACGACGAGGAAGATTACGGCAGGGAAAGTGTAAAGATCAAGGAACTGATCCGGCACATCCTCGAAAAAACCGGGAAACATAAGATCCTCGTCTTTTCCCAGTTTGTCAAAATGCTGAAGCTGATCGAAACAGAGTTGAAAAAAAACAAAATAAAATACGAATACCTCGACGGGCAATCCACCACCGAGCAGCGCAAAAAAAGCGTGGAAGTTTTTCAAAATGACGAAAACTACAGGGTTTTTCTGATCAGCCTCAAAGCCGGTGGCACAGGCCTCAACCTCACCGCTGCCGATTATGTATATCTCGTCGATCCCTGGTGGAATCCCGCCGTAGAAAACCAGGCCATCGACCGCACCCACCGCATCGGCCAGGACAAACACATCATCGCTTACCGAATGATCTGCCGCAATACCATCGAAGAAAAGATCATCAACCTGCAACAGAAAAAACTCAAGATTGCCTCCGACATCATCAACACCGATGAAGGCGTTTTAAAATCGTTGTCGAAAGAAGATGTCAACGCGCTTTTCCTCTGAGGAGTTTTTGGGAGGGGAAAATCAGTGTGAGTGTGAAGAGCGAGAGTGAAGGGAAAATTATGAATGATGAAGTTGTAAACGGTATCAGGTGTCAGGTGTCCGGTGCCAGGTATCATGTACCAGGTAACCAGCCACCGGATACCGGATACCTGATACCGGATACCAGAAATAACAAAGCAACTTCCCACCTCCACCCAAATCACCCACCCGCAATAATACCCTTCACAAGCTCGGCAGTCAGCGGGCGGTCTCCGGCTCGTTTTCTGATCTCCTCGAATGGAAAACGAAAATCGCAACCCGATTGCCACAGGCTGCAACCGTAGGCTTTTTTTCCTTTGATGACCGTGCCCTTGCCGCATTTTGGGCAGGATACTTTTTCCGGTTGCTTTTTTGCCGGAACCTTCGGTGAGCCAGCAACGCCTTTGGTTTGAAAGTTGAGTTCAAACTCCTTGTTGAATTTCAGGATGCCAGCCAGGCTTTTGCCGCTCTCTTTAAAACCTTTCATATTGATCGTCGAGCCGTGTTTCATCAGCCTGGCCAATTGTGTTTCAGGGATATTTTTTCCCATGAAGGAGAAAGGCAGACGAAAGCTGCAACCTTCTTTCCATCTGCTGCAACCATAAGCCGTTTTGCCTTTGAGCAATTTACCGCTCCGGCATTTCGGGCAGCTCATTTCCGCGAGAGCGATCGTTTTGGCAGATTTACTTTTGGATGGCTTTGCCGCTGATTTTGGAATTGCTGCCACCAGGCGAGGTCGGTTTTTTGCCTGGCTGACTTCTTCGACGAGGTTGCTGACCATACTTTTCATTTCGGCGATAAACTGTACCGGGGAGTAGGCGCCGTCTTCGATCTCCCGCAATTTTTTTTCCCATTGCCCGGTCAGTTCTGCGGATTTCAGCAGCTTGTTTTCGATGGTGTCGATCAGTTGGATGCCTATTTCAGTGGGGATGATCTGTTTTTTGTTTCGGCGGATATAGTTGCGTTTGAACAGGGTTTCGATGATGGCGGCGCGGGTGGAGGGTCTGCCGATTCCGTTGGCTTTCATCAGGTCACGGAGCGTTTCGTCGTCCACTTTTTTGCCGGCGGTTTCCATTGCCCTCAACAGTGTGGCTTCGGTAAACACTTTGGGCGGTTGGGTCTGTTTTTCTACCAGCGCGGGGAGGTGATCACTAGTTTCTCCTTCCACGAATTCGGGCAGGATATTCTCGTCGTCTTCTGCTGCGGATTTTGAAGTTTTTTGAACAGCCTGCTTTTTGGGTTTTGGCAAAACCACGCGCCAGCCTTCTTTGAGGATTTCCTTGCCGGTGGCTTTGAATTTCACACTCGCGGCCTCGCCCACCACCGTCGTATTGGCCACGATACAATCCGGGTAAAACGCTGCGATGAAGTGGCGGGCAATGGCGTCATAAACGTTTTGTTCGTTTGTCAACAAATTTTTCTCAAAACCCGTGGGAATGATGGCGTGATGGTCAGTGACTTTGCCGTCGTTAAAAACTTTGGAGGATTTTCGGATATTCTTCCCCAGCAGCGGTGCGGTGAGTTGGCTGTACATCGCCATTTTGCTGAGAATACCATGCACTTTCGGATAAATATCGTTGGGCAGGTAAGTGGTGTCCACCCTCGGATAAGAGACCACTTTTTGCTCGTAAAGTTTTTGCACGATCTTCAGCGTCTGGTCTGCCGAATAGCCGAATCTTTTGTTGCAAAACACCTGGAGGCTCGTCAGGTCAAAGAGCCTTGGCGGGTACTCGCGGCCTTCCTTTTTTTCCACAGACAGGATGACGAAGGGTTTGTTTTCCACCTTTTTCAGCAATATTTCGCCATCTTCCTTTTTTAAAAAACGCCCTTTTTCATAATTGAAAACAATCTCGCGGTACAGGGTCTGCAACTCCCAGAATGGCTGCGGAACGAAATTCTCGATCTCTTTGTGCCGCTCCACGAGCATGGCGAGGGTAGGGGTTTGCACCCTTCCGATGGAGATCACTTGTTTGTAACCGCCGTATTTCAGGGTATAAAGGCGCGTGGCATTCAGCCCCAGCAGCCAGTCGCCGATGGCCCTGGAGCTTCCGGCGTAATACAGGTTGTCAAATTGAGCGGCGTCTTTCAGGTTCCGGAAACCCTCCCTGATGGCTTCTGATGTCAGGGATGATATCCAAAGCCGGAGCACCTTGCCTTTGAATCCCGCTTCTTTGAGTACCCAGCGCTGGATCAGCTCGCCCTCCTGCGCTGCATCCCCGCAATTGATGACCGCCTCCGCCGATTTCAACAATTTTTTGATGAAGCCGAATTGCTTTTTGACTCCTTTGTCGGAGATCAGCTTCGTTTCAAATTTTTCGGGTAGCATGGGGAGCGTGTGGATCTCCCATTTTTTCCATGCGGCATCGTAATCCTCCGGCGGTTTCAGTGTACAGAAATGCCCGAAGGTCCAGGTGACGGCATATCCGTTGCCTTCAAAGTATCCGTCTTTGCGGGATTTTGCTCCGAGCACGGCGGCTATCTCTTTGGCTACGCTGGGTTTTTCGGCGATACAGACTTTCATGGTTTTGATTTTTTAGTTTTTATTCTCACAGAATACACAGAAAAAGAAACATTTCAAAGTTGGATAGATACTAGATGCCAGATACTAGACTTCAGACAATAGATGAGGTGATGCTTCGACAAGCTCAGCCCGCCCGCCCCGCATGACGCAGTCGGGCGGGGCGGGCAGGCACGAGTTGGGTTGATGCTTCGACAAGCTCAGCCTGCCTGCCGAACGCAGTCAGGCAGGCATAAATTAAGTTATTGAGTTGGATTGCTTGCCACAACACCATAATGCCATAATACCGAATCAACAAATCAACAACCCCGATCCCGCCCCGACACCGGTGTCGGGGCGGGAGGGCAGGATTACCAAATTAGCAACTCCGCAAATTACCATTACTTTCCAAAACCCTGATTCAGCATGTCGGACAAGGGGCTTTTTGAAGGGATATTGACGTAAGGATATTCCACCTTTGCCAGGTGCAAGCCTTGTGGCCAGGCGATCTTGGCAAAAGGCAGCGATTGCATTCCACGCAGGGCATTTTCCAGATCACTGACGAGGAGTTTTCCTTTGCCAATTTCCAGGAGCCTTGCGACGATGGTGCGGATCATCCCTTTTAAAAAGCGATCAGCGGTGATCCGAAACCGCAGGCGTTCCCCATCTTCGGAAAGCAAAATGGAGGCTTCCGACACTTCGCAGATCGTTGAGCGGTGTTGTTTTGGCGAAAGGCAAAAAGCGCTGAAATCCCTGTACTTCGTGAAAAGCGAAACGGCGGCTTTCATTTTTTCAAAATCCATATTTTCCAACTGATACAAAGCGCTGACTTCAGCCAAAAACGGGTCTTTGCGAAAGTGAATAAAATAATCGTAGGTTCTGGCTATGGCATCGAGCTGCGCGTTGGCTCCATCATGGACGGGGATGATCTCAAAAACAGCAATGTCGTCAGGGAGCAGTTTATTCATGGTAAAAACGAAATCCTGCCCAGGTTCCTTTGCCGTTTCAAAGTGCAAAAAATATTGGCCGGCATGAACGCCAGCATCGGTTCTCCCGCAACCATGACAATTGATTTTTTCAGCCAATAACTTGCTCATGTTGGTTTCCAGCATTTGCTGAATGCTGACGGCATCGGCCTGGTTTTGCCAACCATGATAATTGGTTCCCTTATAGCCGATATGCAAAAAATACCTCATGCTGCAAAGGACGGGAATTTTTAGGATACCAGGCGGAGAAGTTGAATTAAGGGTTATGAACCATGCGCTACAAATTTTAACCGCAAGGTTCGCAAGGGATACGCTAAGGGCGCAAAATTCTAACCACTAATTGTATTGACTCAAAAACTTATGGTCAAAATATTGATTATACTTAGTACAATGTAAAGTAAGTTTTTTGACATTTGATTTGCCATTTCGAACTCACCCCCTTGATCCCCCTCTCTTGCAAGAGAGGGGGAAACCGAGCGAAGCGAAGGTAGGTTTCATTAATTTATTTAGTTTACAAAGTACTTAGTGCCTTTGAGTCCTGACAATAGTTGTCGGGATAGCCTAAATTTATTCAATAAGGGTAAAATTGCTACAAAGACATCCCGCTGAAAAAGCGGGATGCCGCAAGGCGGTAAAGAGTTCGGTACAAGTTTGATTGTCAATACAGCTAATCACTAACCACTTCGCAGCGAATCCCGCTTTTTCGAGAAAAAGCGGGACGATGAAATCGGTAAACCACTACCTACGGCTGTTTGATTTCCTTCTCCTTGTGCTTTTTGGGAACTTCGTCGTTCATCTTATTGAAGAATCTGGCAAAGCTGGCCGTAACGGCGATCAGGTCTTTGGTTTCGAGTTGCAGGCTGAAAAACATCAGGCTGTTTCGCAAGCCGAAAACTTCGGTCTGGATGCCTTCCACCTGGCTTTCGATCATGTCTTTGAGTTCTTCAAACAACTGCTCTTTTCGTTCCATGATCTGATCCAGGTTTTCGTATTGTTGTTTGTTGAGCATGCCGATGATCTCGCTAAAATATTCGCCGATATGATCTCTGAACAGGCTGAGTTTTTCTTTTTGTTCCGGACTCAGAGAAGGCAGGCTGTTGCTGACATAATCATCGCATTCCTGCACGATAAGCCGGGTGGACTGCACGATGTCCTGCTGGAGGTCGTAGATCAGCAAATACAACCGGCTGATCTCGAGATGTTCTCCTTCGAGTCGTTTTATCGAACCGAAGAGTTGGCTTTTGAAACGTTTATTTTCTTTTTTAAGGACCTTCAGGTCTCCCCGGGCTTTCAGCAAAGTTGCCCTGTCTTCATCCAGCAGGCCGTTAATGGTATCTTTGTAAGTATCCGAAATATTTGTCAAAAGCTGCGCAACGAATTTGCTGGTTTCCCTGATCAGGCCAGGGCCGTCTATGGTGCTGAATTGCTTTTCAAGCGATTTGATCTCTTCTTTTTCTTTATAATCTTCGGTGTGGCGCTTGTTCATTCTGTAATAAGAATATAACACCAGGGCGACAAGGCCTCCTATCCCCCAAAGACCAGTTTGGTAAATGATGAAAGCCACAATTCCGGAAGCCAATAGCGCGATGATCGCTGTGAGGAACCAGCCACCAATGACGCTGAGTACACCGGAAATGCGGTAAACGGCGCTGTCGCGTCCCCAGGCTTTATCGGAAAGAGAAGTTCCCATCGCTACCATAAAAGTGACGAAAGTAGTGGAAAGCGGTAACTTCAAAGAAGTCCCGAAAGCGATCAATGCGCTGGCAATGGTCAGGTTTACCGATGCTCTTACAAGGTCGAATGCCGGCTGGTCAATATTATTATTTTTGTTTTTGACCTTTACAGGTTTGTAATTCTCGTCGATTGAATTCATCCAGCTTTTTGGCAGCATAGACTTCATGCCTTTCTTTACCGCACGGGAATAACGGACGACTTCTTTGGACAACCGGTTTGGTGTAAACCTTTCAGACCCGTCGGATTGACGCCCCAGGTTCACTTCGGTTTCGGTAACCGACCTGGCCTTTTTTGAAAAAGTCAGTGTCAGGATCATGATGACGCCGGCGGCCAACAGCCAAAGTGTGTTGGTTCTTACGGGTTCGGTGAGCATGGTCATTTCCAGGGTATTGGGGTCTGCTTCCATTCTTGTCCAATGGATATAAGACTCAAGGCCTGCAATGGGTACCCCGATGAAATTGATCAGGTCGTTTCCGGCAAATGCCATCGCAAGGGAAAAGGTGCCGAAAAGCACTACAAATTTCAGGATATTCACTTTGAATACCGTTACCAAAACCTGCATGAGCACCGTCCAGAAAATGGCGCTGATCACCAGCAACAACAACGAATTAGCGCCAACCCAGTCGATCATATGTGTCGGCATAAAAGAAGCGCCCTTCACGCCTTTTATCAATAAATAATAAGACATGGCAGCCAACGAAAGCCCCGCCCAGATACCTCCAACCCATTTCATCCGCTTGTCGATATGAAATGAAAACAGCAATCGCGAAAAAAACATGACGATCGCCCCGACCACAAAGGCGATACCCACAGATAAGAATATCCCGATAATGATAATGATGGCGCTCGAAGAGTTGATATACCCTGAAAAAGTGGCGAAGCTCTCTCCTGATGCCAATATTTTCAAAGCCGCTACCATCATCGCCGCACCCAGCAGTTCGAAAACCAGGCACACGGTAGTGGATGTTGGCATTCCAAATGAATTATACACGTCTAACAAAACAATATTGGTGAGCATTACCGACAGGAAGATGATCATCACATCCGAAAAATAGAAAAACTCAGGGTTGAAGATTCCCTTTCGCGTTACCTCCATCATGCCGCTGGAAAACGTTGCGCCCAGAAAGACACCTATGCCTGCAATGACCATGATTTTATTCCTGGTAGCCACTTTTGAGCCGATCGCTGAATTGAGAAAGTTTACCGCATCATTGGCCACTCCGGCGATCAGGTTTGAGACCGCAGTAAGCATCAAAATCACTGTAATGATCAAGTACAAGTCCGGCATATTCATGTTTGTTCGGTTTTATTTTTTTAAGACAAAATGTGGTGCAAATTCCCTGTTTAAGGTTACGTGAGAGTTATTTCTATGTTAAGTAATTGTAAACTCAGGGTGTATTTTCAGGTTTTTATATTGTGAATACCTGTCCTGATATGACGATCAAAGGTATGGTACGGTAAAGATCAATTTTAGGTTATCTTTGAAGGCAATTAATCGAAAACTATGCTCAATTATTTTAATAGGTCGTTCCAAAGAAAAAAAAACAGCCCGTAGAAAAACCAAAGGGATGATGATCAAATAAATTTACATTTTTGGATTGTCTTGTTTCCGACTGAATTCGTTAATCCCGCTTTTTGTATCAAAAAGCGGGACGCTAAGGTCGCAAGGTTGCTAAGAATAAAATTTTGTTGATCTTTTCATTCGTCCAGCTTCAGCACTTCGAGGAATGCCTTTTGGGGTACTTCCACGTTGCCTATCTGGCGCATTTTCTTTTTGCCTTTTTTCTGTTTTTCGAGCAGTTTTCGCTTTCGGGTGATATCGCCGCCGTAGCATTTTGCGGTTACGTCTTTTCGCAGTGCGGAGATGGTTTCGCGGGCGATGATCTTGGCGCCGATAGCTGCCTGGATAGCGATCTGGAATTGCTGGCGCGGCAACAGTTCCTTGAGACGGCTGCAAATTCTCCTTCCGAAAACATCGGCTTTTGTGCGGTGTACCAATGCGGAAAGCGCGTCCACCGGGTCGCCGTTGAGCATAATATCAAGTTTGACGAGATCGGACTGGCGGTAATCCAGCGGAGCATAATCAAATGAGGCATAACCCCTTGAAAGCGACTTGAGTTTGTCGTAAAAGTCAAAAACGATCTCGGCCAGAGGCATTTCGAAAGTCAATTCGATACGGGTAGTGGTCAGGTAGATCTGTTTGGTGAGGATGCCCCGTTTGTCCATGCACAGTTTCATGATCTGGCCGATGTATTCGGGTTTTGTGATGATCTGAGCTGTGATGTAGGGTTCTTCGACGAATTCCAGAATAGATGGATCGGGCAGATCCACCGGCGTTTTCACAATAAATTTTACGCTGTCTTTCTTTTTCGTTTTGGCAAAATACGTCACGTTGGGGATGGTGGTGATGACCTCCATGTCAAATTCCCTCGACAGCCGCTCCTGGACGATCTCAAGGTGAAGCATTCCCAAAAAACCGCAGCGGAATCCAAAGCCCAGCGCCACCGATGACTCAGGTTCGAACACCAGCGAAGCATCGTTGAGTTGCAGTTTTTCCAAACTGTCGCGCAGGTCTTCGAAGTCTTCATTCTCGATGGGAAATATTCCCGCAAAAACCATTGGCTTAACATCTTCAAACCCCTGAATAGCTTGAGCACAGGGGCGCTCAGTATGCGTGATGGTATCCCCGACTTTGATCTCCTTGGAGATTTTGATCCCTGTGATGACATAGCCAACATTGCCGGCTTTTAGCTCGTTTTTGGGAATCTGGTTGAGTTGCAGGATGCCGATCTCGTCAGCCTCGTAATCGTTGTTTGTATTTACAAAATGGATCTTATCGCCTTTTTTCAAAGTCCCGTTTATAATCCTGAAATAGGCGACGACACCTCTGTAGGCATTGAAAACAGAATCGAAAATAAGCGCCTGAAGCGGAGCATCGGGGTCGCCAACCGGCGGAGGGATGCGCTCGACGATGGCCGACATAATGTCCTGTACGCCCAGTCCCGTTTTGCCGCTGGCGAGGATGATCTCTTCTTTTTTGCACCCGATAAGGTCGATCACCTGGTCTGAGACCTCTTCGACCATCGCACTTTCCATATCCACTTTATTCAATATGGGAATTATTTCCAGATCGTTTTCTATGGCGAGGTAAAGGTTGGAGATCGTTTGAGCCTGAATACCCTGCGAGGCATCTACCAGCAATAGCGCTCCTTCGCATGCAGCGATTGATCTGGACACTTCATAGGAGAAATCCACATGTCCGGGTGTATCGATGAGGTTGAACGTATATTCCTGACCATCGCTGTGCTTATAATACATCTGGATGGCATGGCTTTTTATCGTGATACCGCGCTCCCTTTCGAGGTCCATAGCGTCGAGGGTCTGCTCTTTCATATCCCGCTGAGACACCGTATTGGTAAACTCCAGCAATCGGTCTGAAAGGGTGCTTTTCCCGTGGTCGATATGCGCTATAACACAAAAATTTCTGATGTTTTTCATACGGCGGCAAATATACGTGATTTTCAATTGCTTTGTAATGCTTTTTTCCGGATGGCGATTCGCAAAAAGTATAAGCCTCGAAACGGAAATTCAGGGGAAAGGTTGTTTAGTTCGTAGTTCGTAGTTCATAGTTCATGGTTCATGGTTTGTATCAGTTCAAAGTTACTAGTTTCGAGTTGCTGGTTGTGCTGACCTAAAAACTTATAAACAAACTCAACAAAGTTTTTTTATTTACCATGAAGTACAGAGATTACAAAGGAGCACTAACCTTTGGGATTAAAAAACCTGTTGTTTTGTACAAAACGACTTATTGTTTTTCGTATCCTTCGTGCCTTGGTGGTTATAAGTTTCCATGTCAATTCAGTTAGTTGCAAGTCTGATGTCCCGACTTTGTCGGGATCTACGCTACGCTTCGATCTGGTGTCCCGACTGTGTCGTCCCGCTTTTTGGAGAAAAAGCGGGATTCGATCTGAAGTCTGGATTTTTACAAAAAAAGTTTAATTTTAGCAAAAACCAAAAACCAGTTTACCATGAAAGAGAACTGTTTAGTTTTAGCAACCTGCTGTTTCATTTTTTCTTTAATCTATTCGTGTTCGATGCCGGCACCAAAGGAAAATACGTTCGAGGGAGAGATCGAATACGCTTATTCCTACCAAAGCGATACTCTGAATTTGGATACCCTGAAGGCACAACGCCCGACTTCCGGGATTATGGTTTACAAAGATTCGATGTACAAAAGCGTCTTTATCGGCAAAAACACGGAAAGCTATGTTTATGATAACCATACCGGCGTGGCCTATCATCTTTCGGTGAACAGCGATTCCATAGATTGCAAGGATTATACAACTGCCGGCGATACCGTTCTGAACTGGCAGATCAAAAACACGGATGAAACAATCCTCGGCGAGCCGGTTGGCATCCTGGAGTTTTCCACCCCAAACGCTACCCATCGTTTTTATTATAGTTTACAACACAAAGCCGCTCCTTACAATTATGACAAACATGCCGCTCACAACTGGAAGTTTTACAAAGAAAAAGCCGGTGGTGGTGTGTTGCTGAAAACAGAACATATTTTTAAGAATTTTACAATGACCGGCATCGCCAGAAGGATCGATGTGAGGGAAGTTGCCGCAGAGGAGTTTGAAATTGATAAAAGCAAATTGGTGGATGAGTGTTTATGAAGGTGGAACCAACTTTCGGTATGCTGCGCTATGTAAAGCAGATCAATATTTTTTAAAACTGTTTTCGATCCTTTCCCTGATCCTGTTTTTCAGGCTTTCCGGTTGCAATACCTTTACCTTTTCGCCAAAGGAGAGGATGAGGCTTTCGAGCTCGTAATTGGGGATCACCTGAAGGGAAAAAACCGCAGCGTTTTCATCTTCGGATATTTTCTTCTGGGTGTGATGTAAAGGTTTGGTGTCGATGTACCTGGCTTGTTCAGGGGTAGCGGCGATCACGACTTCCTGCACGGTTTCGCCTTCGGGCAGCGTGACACCTATGATATTTTTGAAAAACTGATCCGCCTTGAATTCCTCTGCATATTGGAAATCCCGGATTGATTCGCTGATTTCTTTGATTCGGTCGAGCGCAAAGTTCAATATCCGTTGTTCCTTGTGCTCGAAGGCCAGCAAAAACCAGCGGTTGTTGAACTCTTTGAGCAGGCAGGGGCTGACTGTGACCAGATAAGGGGCATCCATATAAAAAGGTTTGTAACGAATGTTGAGGGTTTGTTTTGAAACAATACTTTTATAAATCGTATCCAGATAATCCAATCCTTTTGCGTGAGGATTGGTATCGAAATGAACGACGGATCGGGCATCATCATCTGAAACATTGAGGGATCGCTCTAACTTGAAAATGATCTCTCCGATAGTTTCAAACTGGCCGAAACCTTTGAACTGTTTCAGGATATTCATGGCATGGCGCAAAGCCCGTACCTCCGGCCCTTTTAGCAAAGCATTTCGTATAGAAAACCGGGGATCGGCATAGCTGAACGATTTCGTCGTTTTGTTCCAATCTATCGGTGCACAGTATCCCAGTTCGCCGCTTCGCATTGCGCGAATATCTTTCATGATGGTTCCTCTCGAAGGGCGTTTCCCGATCACCGGTTCACACGCGGCAGCAAGGCGTTGCCAGTTCCAATATTCATTGGGGTTTTTCAAACAGCGGTCGATGGTTTCGATCCTTTTCAGGAAATTCAGGTTCTTCGGCATTTTTTAAAATAGGTATTTCGGTGATTTTTTCTCATAGTTCGGTTTCGGGTTTCCGGGTTCTAACAACTTACCACTACTTTATTTTAATGTTTATAAATATATTTTCAGCGTGCAAATAGGGTACACCCTCAAGCCTAAATTTGTGCCTTAAAAATGCAGACTAAATCTCAAATCGCCAAAAACGCCCGAACCGCTCTCTCAACAAGAGCTACCGCTTACAATGAAATTACAGCCCAAAAATAAAAAATGCAAAGCAATTGAGAATTTATATTTAACATTGTAAACAACATTCATACTATAAACTACCCCTCAATGCCAAAGATCAGATACCTCAGCGTCCGTTTTAAAAACAACATTTTCCCCTACGAAATACCGCGTTTCCGTGCTGCCGTGATTGAAAAAACCGAGCGCGTAGCTTCGTTGTTCCACAACCATAAAAACGATACGCAGGTCATTTATCGCTATCCGCTGATCCAGTATAAGGTCACCCATCGCAAAGCCAGTATCATCTGCCTCGAAGAAGGCGCCGACGATATCCACCACCTCTTCCAAAACAAAGACCTCAACATGCGGGTGGGCAACCACGCCGACGACTACGAGATCGAAAATATCGACCTGCACTACCACCAGGTACAACTCTGGAATACTACCTTCGACTACTCGCTGCTCAACTGGCTGCCCCTCAACCAGGAACATTACCGCCGCTTCAAAGAACTGGAACATGACGAAGCCGAACAAATCCGCCTGCTCAACTCGATCCTCACCGGCAACATCCTCAGCTTCGCCAAAGGCATCAACTGGCGCATCGAAGATAAAGTCGTCGCCGAGATCACTAAAATAAAAACCATCAAACCACTCCCCTTCAAAAAACGCGACGTACTCGCTTTTTCCCTCAACTTCCGCGCTAATGTATCCCTGCCTAATTTCATCGGCCTGGGGAAGGGAGCTAGCGTGGGGTTTGGGGTGGTGATGGGGATCCGCAATCCCGACCTGCGGTACGGGACCGGTGGGGTGGGGAAATTGAATAATGTGAAAAACTTCAAACCTTAAACTCATAAATGAACCAAACAGAAATAAATAAAGAGAAGGCATTGGTGTATTTAAAAGCATTAAGCTATAACACCCCGTCTTTAACACTGCCATTCGATATTGATAATAAATTGTCTGAACTCGTTTTGCGAGCATCTAAAATTTTAAATAAAAAAAGCACAGATGAAAAAGTAGAAAATCTTCGGTCAGTTTTTAGTATAGTGTTACAAAATTTTGAGAATGCTTTTGTTTCTCAAACAAAACTTTCCATAGAAGATGATTCGATTTTTCCAAAAGAAAAGAAAAAGATAAAAAAAGACAATTGTTTGGAACAGCTTCACCAAGAAGTTAAAAAGATAAATACTCAATCGCCAAAAGTATTTGCTGAAAACTTATTATTTCTCTTACAAACATACACTTCCAACTTACCAGAACCTTCTGGTTGTTATCCTGGAGTTTCATTTTATGATTATGCAAAAATTTTGAGTGCTTTGTCACTTTGTTTATATGAAAATCCAAATGACAATGAGCCATGTATTTTAGTAAGGGCAGATGTTTCTGGCATTCAGGATTATATTTTCAATATTGCAAGTAAACATGCTGCTCGTAATCTTAAAGGGCGTTCTTTTTATTTGCGATTATTGACAGATACAATTTTGTATAAGATACTCTGGGAATTAGATATATGTCATTGTAACGTATTATTTTCATCAGGTGGTAATTTTATGTTGTTATTACCTAAATCCAAAAAAGAACAATTTGAAAAGCTTACTTATGAAATAGATGAAAAATTATTCAACGAACATAAAACAAACATATCCTTAGTCTTTGGACAAATTAGTTTAGGATTAGATGATTTAAGTGGTGAAAATCTTAAAACGAAAATCGATGAGTTGTTTATAATAGTTGATCGCAAAAAGAAGCAAAAATTTGCAACTGGATTGAGTCAAAATTTTGAAGGTTTTTTCTCTCCCGGAACTGTTGAAGATAAAGGTGGCAGTACCAGACGAGATGTAATAACAGGTGAAGAATTTGATTGGGACGAGCTGGTTTTTTGGGATGAAGGAGGCGTTTGGCAATCAATACTTGCCGGGAAAATTAGTGACGATGACGAAAAAGATTATTTTAATAAAATCAGCAAAAAACAAATTGAATTAGGAAAACAGCTTAAGGATGTAAAATATTGGTTAATAACCAGTCAAAAATTAGATGGAGCAAGAGAAGAAGAAAGTTATGTCCCATGTGAAATGGGGGTATATCATTATTTAATTTCAGAGAAGGAACATTACAAGAAATTTTTGTCCTCAAAAGACTGCCTGATACTACAATTCAATAATCCGAATTATTTTATTAAAGGCTGTTTTTTGGGGCAAGATAATATTTACGGTTTTACATTTTATGGAGGAAACGCTGTGCCGACTTTTGAAATGAAATATGAAGAAACAGATGAAAACGGGCAGAAAGTTCACCATGAAATAGGAGAGCAGAAAACTTTTAATCATTTAGCATTTCGACTAAAACCCGATGAAAACGATGGATTGTCTGCTGCTAAATCGGGCAAACTTTCCAGACTCGGCATATTACGAATGGATGTTGATGGATTAGGATGGATTTTTAGTGAAGGTCTTACCAGCAATAATTACCAAAATTACAACTTGCTAACCTACACGACTCTCAGCCGCAATTTGGATATTTTTTTTATGGGGTATCTCAATACAATTTGGGAAAAGGAAGGTTGGGAACCAGGCTTTAAAAATGAAAAGAATATTCCTGAAAAAATCAGGCATTACACTCAAATCATTTACTCCGGCGGTGACGATCTTTTTATTGTTGGGAGATGGGATGCCTGTATCTATTTTGCAAAAAAAATAAAAGATCGTTTTTTGGAATTTACGGGTCAAAACTTACCAGATGTACATCCTAAACTAAGCATTTCTGGAGGGCTATCCATTGTCACACATAAATTTCCAATTATCAAAGGCGCAGAATTCGCTGGCGAGGCAGAAAAAGCGGCTAAGAATTATAAAGCTGGTGATACTGAAAAAAATGCATTTACACTTTGGAGACCATTGCATTGGGATTGGGAAATGGAAAAAGTAAACGATTTGAAAAATAAAGTACTTTCATTCATGTCTTCTGGGAAAAAAGATGAATACAAAACCGTATTTCAGCGCTTATTGAGATATTATGAGTTAAAGCAACAGTTAGAAGGAAACTTTTCAAAGCAACGATCAAAGCAGAATAACCCTTCAATTCATCGATTTCGATGGATTTGGTTATTGGTTTATAACCTTTCCCGGGTGATTGAGCAATACAAAAAGGACGATGAATTTTGTGATTTTTTAGAGCAGATCAAAACCGATGTGTTTACCAATGCTTTTGAGGGAAATAAAGAACGGATAAAAGGAAAATATGAATTTTTTGATTTACTCCAAATTGCCATTCGTTGGGCTGATTTAGAATACAGAACAATTTCAAATAACTAAACTCATTTTTTATGAATGCCAACAATATTAATTTAAAAAAACCAGAAGAGTTTAAGGAAGATTGGGTTTCAAAAGGCATAGGTGAGGAATGTCTTGACTTCCTTCAAGGTTTCGGACTATACCTTGTGGATAAAAAAAGCCCTCATGATGACCGGCCTGGCAGAAATGCCATGACAACCAGCCAATTGCGAAACATTTTCAGCGAAGCTAAACAAATTGAATCAAAGGTAAAAATGGCCAAATCAAAAAATGACCAAGCTGAAAATGAATGGAATAAGATAATTCCTCGCATTCATCTATTAAGGCCAAAAATTGCTTATGCTACAGCACGTGCTATGGAGCGAGATCGAGATTCAAGAATGAAAGCTTTTCAGCAAGTTGCTGATAAAGCTCTAATTGAAGCAACTAAAGGTTTACAAAACTACCTTAATTTCATTAATATTCTTGAAGCTATTATTGCCTATCATAAAATGTATGGAGGTCGTGATAAATAATATTTGTTAATCCTAAAAAATAAGATAATGGATAATAATAAAACAAGCTTAATCAAAAAGATACTTATTTCCGGTGAAATTCAGGTAATTACCGGTTTAATGATAGGCGCTAGTTCTTCCGCTATGGACATAGGTGGCGTGGATAAATTAGTCATCAGGCATCCAATAACCCGGCTTCCATATATTCCTGGAAGCTCAATCAAAGGAAAATTACGATCATTACTCGAATTGAATTTAGGAAATATCGGCATAGATGATAGAGGAAATGCAGGACCTACTCATAATCCTGAGCATCTTCCGGCAAAGCTTTTTGGATATATTAAACATCCGCAGAATAACCGGAAAAAACAACGTCCTTCGAGAATTATTATTCGAGACGGGGAACTAAATAATCCAGAGCACTTGGAAGATACCGAGTTGGGATATACTGAATTAAAAGCGGAAAACTCTATAGACAGGCTAACTGCTGCGGCAAACCCACGCTTTTTTGAGAGGGTTCCCAGCGGAGCTACATTTGAGCTAAACATCATTTTGAATATTTTTGAAAATGATGATGAAAAAGAACTGTTGGATGGCGTTTTTCATGCGATGAAATTATTACAGGATGATTATCTGGGCGGTGGTGGTTCACGAGGTAATGGTCAGGTTAATTTGTTTTTAACAGATATGGAAGAAAGGACACTCTCTTACTATAAAAATGAAACCGGGTCAAAACCACGAAATGAAGAAATACCAGAATACTTAAATAAAAGTGCATTAAGCCATGCCTGAATTAGCTTTTACACTTGTTAAAATGCACAATTTTAAAGGGGGACTTCATCTCTCTCGCGGAAGACGTAACAGCTATTCTGAAAGTCAAAACTTATTGCATTCTGATACGCTAAAATCTGCTTTGTTTTATTGTGCATTGCAACTATTCGGAGAGGAAAAAATAAATGAAAGCTTTCTGAGAGGTTTCCGTATCTCATCAGCCTTTCCATTTACTCGTCAAGACGAAAAAGAACTATACTTTTTTCCCAAGCCGAACGCACATTTAAAAATCGAGATAAAAAATGTTAAAGGCTCTGATATCAAGAGTAAACACAAAATGCTGAAAAAACTGGCTTATTTGGATAAAGCTCTTTTTGAAAAAGTAATCTCCAACGAACCGGTTACTTTGTTGGATCAGCAACAAATCCATAAAAATTTTGCTGGAATGGAAATGATGTGCGAGCCTAAAATTTTTGAAAACGAGACATATCAACACGTGGAAGTCCCTCGAATCGGGAGTGTTGATAGCACTACTTACTATGTAGATAAACGATATTTTAAGCCAGAGTCAGGTTTGTTCTTTTTAATGGTGGCGGACAATGAAATCATACGTGAGCAAGTATTTTCCGCTCTCAAGCTTTTAGCTGATTCAGGTTTGGGAACTGATCGAAACAATGGTAATGGTTTTTTTGAGTTTTCTGGAAAGGTTGGAAACGATGTCATTGACAATTTTAGGTTAAAAGTGCCGGACGACCCAACCCATGAAATTAATCTTTCTCTTTATTTACCCGTTGACAAAGAAGAATTAGGAGATATGTCAAATTCACAATATGAATTGGTGAAAAGAGGGGGATATTTAGCAAGCCCTGAAAATAGTAACCATTTGACTTTGCGAAAACGGTCAGTGTATATGTTTTTAGAAGGCTCAGTATTTCACGAAAACAAATCAAGAAAAGGAAATATTGCCAATCTGCAACCCAACATCAAAGATTTGGAAAATGTGAATATTGAAAAAGTTGATCATCCGGTTTATCGTGACGGACAGGCATTGTTCTTACCTTATAAATCAACTGACTTATGAAATACCAATTATCTCTGAAAACAATTACGCCAGTGCATATTGGTTCCGGAGAAGAACTCATGCCTGGAACAGAATACATCACTTTTAAAAATGAAAGCAGGGTGGCAGTCTTAACTCCGCATAAAGTTTTCGATATAATTGGCCAGGAGAATATTCACCACTGGATCAGTATAATTGAAAAAAAAGGAGATTTGCTCAACGAGTTGTTGAAAGTAAGGCAACCACAACTTAAACCTGAAGATGTTAGCTCACGAACGATTATTGCTTCCAAACATTTGCCTGTCAAGGAAAAAATAAAAGCTCAATTGCATTTGGGCAAAGACCTACTTCCTGCAATTCCCGGGACTTCAGTTAAAGGAAGCCTTCGAACAGTATTATTGAATCATCTTATTAAAATCACACCTCAATTCGCCGCCAACGAACGTAATCTTGGGAGAGAAAGAAATGGCAGGATACAGTTTAAAGACGATACTATCGAGGCCAACTATCTGGCACCACAAGTTGGAAAAAATTTTCGTGTTGATCCAAGAAAAGATTTACTAAGGATTCTTTTTGTAGGAGATACTTTGTTTAAATGCCAGACGGAGCTTCATAAATCAATGGTTATTAATGAATATCACCCTGGATGGGATGAGAAAAAATCCCTAAGTAGTTATTTTGAATGTATTCCAGCAAGCCAGGCTACTCACATGAATATCACAATCCAGGAAGACCTACTCCGTGAAATCAAGAAAAGGCAAAAGTTAAACATCCCGAATAATTTTCCTGCTTATGACTTACCTGAGTTATTGAAGGTCATTAATAACCACACGTTATTCTTGTTAAACGATGAATTAGAATTCTGGCAAAACGAAGACAACCCCATAGCCTTAGGAGATTATGTTGAACATTTACAGGAAATAGCTTCTATAACAAATAATTGTAGTGAAACTGAATGCGTAATGAGAGTTGGTTCAGGTTCCGGATGGGATTTCATGACAGGCGCATGGCCAAGGGGGAAGGACAATAATGGAAATTACATTTTGAAGGATCCCACATGGAAAAAACTAAAACGCGACTTGAGGAGAGGTAATTATCCTGATGCAGTGCCTTTCCCTAAAACCAGAAAGTTGATTCAGGGCGGGATACCATTTGGGTTCATTAAACTTGGTGTCGAATGAAATAAGAAAGCAAAATGATCCAAATTCAATCAATAAGGCTGAAAAATTTTCGACTTTTTCAGGATGAATACTTTGCGTTGAAGCCACTAACTGTTTTGACAGGGCCTAACAGTTCAGGTAAAAGTTCAATAGTAAAAGCTATGATGTTATTGCAAGATAATTTATTAAGAAATGAACTCAATAAGTTAGAATTTAATGGTGGAGATCATCATTTAGGAAGTTTCGAAAGTTGTTTATTCAAAAAGAATGGAAAACAAGCTTCTCAAATGGAATTCTCACTTGAATTTAAAGGACAGCATTATAAAGATTTAATTAATTCAAATTCGATTTTTGTAGAATATACGTTTAAACCCGATAAAAAATCTAACAATAAAGAAGGGTATCTGTCTCATTTAAAAGTGTATAATAAATGTGCTTCTTTTTTTGAATTCAGAGAAATTAATACTGGCTGGGAATTGAGAATTAATACTACATATATTTTCTCAAACCAAATAAAAACAATAAAATCACCTGAGATTGATCCGGAATTGATTATGTCCAAGTTTCCATTTGGTGAACGCTTTTATCAACAGATACAAGAGGTCGAAAACCATATCATTGATAAAGACATAAAAGAATGGGAATCCATTCACAAAAGATATGAAAATGAAGATACAGGAGATGCAAGTATTGAAAAGCAAAAAAAGAGGATAGAAAAAAAAAAAGAAAAATTTCTGGAAAAAGAGAGAAAACTCACCTTAAAAGAGAAAAAAGAACTGACCAGTTTAAATAGTAAATATTCGCAAACGGAAAAATTTTTAGATGAAGTTGTTCAGATAATTGGACAAAAACTAGATACTCGGAGTTGGATTAAAAATAAGGAGGACCTCATACCAATTTTCATAAAAAACATCAATGATCTTCAAAAAAAAATTGATGATTTGAAGATTCCAAAAAATCCTTTGATTTCAAAAACAATCCTTCAAGAAGACTTAAAGGCTTTTGAAGGAGAAGTGACTAAAAAATTGCTCAAAGAAAACAAGCATAATGCAAATGAATCAATTCAAGAAATAAATGAGTCAAGAGAAAAGCTAATTGACCGTTTGGAAAAAATTCACGAAGATAATTTTCAAGAACAACTAAAAAATATCGAGGAAAAATACAAAAAAGAATATGATGAAATAAATAGCTGCATAATTCAATTAGAAACAAATCTTCACAAAGAGGTTGATGTATTAATCCAAGAAAAAATCAAAGAATTAGTCAATAGAAAAGAAAGCCTTAATATACACAAACTCATTTCTGGAAGTTTAAAGAAATTCACGGAAAATATTCTGTTTCCTGCCTTTTTAAACAATCTGGGTAATTTGCATGAATTGAAGCATTCAGGTTATCCCAAAGACAAACCAGTATCCGAAATCATCTCAATTGAAAATGGAGATTGGGAAGTAAAAATTAAAGCCTTTTGTGATAATATTTTGGAACGGAAAATTGGGGAAATTATCCTTAATGATCTTGAAGATACTATAGTGCAATTAATATTAGTTCGATATTTTGACATAAAGGTAAAAGATATTTATGGTGTTGATTTCTTTGAAAAACCCATCACAAAATTTTTTAAGAACCTTTTTCAGTTTCAGAAATCTTTCCTTTCAGTTATCCCCGCATTTAGAGGTCTTCAACAAAGGTATTACGACAGCCAAAAAGTAGAATATCCTTTACAATATAGTCTTGCTCTTCTATATTCATGGTCACAAAAAAAAGATAGCATTTCCAACCAAAAATTAGATTTTGTAAATAAAGCAATCAAGTTATTTGGTATTGGAGATGATATAGTTTGCAAGCTTGAGGATGGAAGCTTTGTTTCAGCATGGATATATAGCAATAACTCCGGTACTCATTTGGCTGATTTGGGACTAGGAATGACCCAGTTGATCCCGATAATCATTCAAACTGCCGATAGAATCGGTCAAAAAGGGATTGTTTATATCGAAGAGCCCGGCACCCATCTGCATCCTGATTTACAGGCTCGCTTAATTGAGTTTTTATTACTTTCCAATAAAAATTATAATATTCTCTTTATCATCGAAACACACTCAGGGATTTTTTTAAAAGCGCTCCATCACTTAGTTGAAGATTCTATTTTGACAAATAAGGAACTTGCAATTTATGGACTAAAAGAAACTAAGAAAAAAATTAATACAATTAGTATTGATAAAAACACTGGATTAGAACCACAATTCATTAAGTATTGGGAAAACTTCTTTGACAAATTTACTATTCAAGAGTTTCGGTCAAAAGAGAGCAAAGAAAGCGAATTGCAACAATTAAGACACTCATTAGCAAATTTGCCCAATAAAGTAAGGTGCCTGGTAATAACAGAAGACTCAAAGAAGGATGTACTTAGTCATATTCTTAAAAGAAATGGGTTTAACCTTGATGCGGATGAGGTCGAAATCCGTTCATTTCATGGCTGTAATAATGTTCAAATTGCAATTGGAATGGCCAATATTGCAGAAGGATTATATCCCAATTTAAAAAAAATAATTATTCATCTGGACAGTGATGCTGGAAAAAATAATAAAGAGAATTTTGAAAGTATAAACGAGCGATTTAAACTTAAAAATACCGAACTTTTTTTAACAAAATACAATGATTTAGAATCATATTTTATTTCTAAGGAGCATATTTCCCGCCTATACCCATATATTAATGAAAATGAAGCAAATGAAATTATAAATGAATGCACAGAGAGTTTGAAAGATCAAAGGATAGATCAACTTGCAAAAAAATTAAGACTTGCAAAAGCTGCTGCAAAAGATCTTTATGAATCCAATGTTGAGAAATACAGACACGGCAAAGGAGTAAAAAAAGAAATCAATAAAGCGTTAAATAATAAAGCAATAAATAAGAGTCACGATATAATCCGGTATTCTGACTTCATTATCAAAGATGATTTTTTAAATGGCATGGCCAGTCAGCTTTGGCCTGAATAAAATAGTACCCCCGATCAATCATGAAAAAAATTCTAGTTTCCTTAGTCAGCGACCAAACCATTCCGAATGTGGAATTCATCAAGGAAAAACAAAATGAAGCAGACCAATTTTTATTCATTTCAACAGAAGGAATGGAGAAAAATGGAAACAGAGAATGGATATTGGAAACTACAGAAATTCCGGATAAAAAATTACTGGATACCATCATAGTAAATGCATTTTCATTTGAAGATATTGAAGAAAAACTGAATGAAGTTGTCCGTCCTGAAAATACATATATCGTCAACCTGACTGGGGGTACAAAAATAATGAGTTTGGTGGCTTACGAGTTTTTTAAGGATTTCACCGCAGAAATGTATTACCTGATCGGAAATGGAAAATACATCAGAATTCATCCGGGAAGGAAAAAGGTTAGTTTTCCCTTAAATTCTGCTATCAGTCTCAAGGAATACCTTACCGCTTATGGGTTTCTTTTAAAGAATTCAAGCGCCCCCTTTAAAGATCGCAAGACTGCTAAGCGAATGCTTACTTACTTTCTGAATGATTTTAATAAAGAATCAGACATCCCTGTTTTAGACCAACTCAGATCCCATCGATCAGTTAAAAAAAGCGTACTCATTAAAAAGATCAATGGTTTAGACTTGTTCATAAAACGATTAAAGTTTATTCCAACGGAAGATGAAAAATTTTCAAAATATGAGTGCCGCTATCTTACTGGCGACTGGTTTGAAGAATACCTCTATTACTTTCTAATTGATAATTTTGACATTAAGGAAAACGAAATTGGCTTAAGCTGGATGGTTGAAAAATCCGGAAGTCCTAATGAGTTTGATGTACTACTCATGCGAAATAATAAACTATACTTGTTTGAGTGCAAAACATCCATTTATTTGGATAGCGAAGAAGCCCAAACTTTCATTGGAGAAACTATTTACAAATCGGATTCCCTGAGAAATAAATTTGGCTTGTTTACACAAACCACCGTTGTTACTTTATCTGATTTAACGAATCCAAAATTAAGAAATCACATAGAAAGAGCGGATGCCAGCCGTGTAAAACTGATTGGAAAGGCAGACTTTTTAAATGGTAATTTATCCGAAACACTGAAAAAGATATAGGGAATACCCCACGGCATAGGCGCCAAAACCGCCGTAGGTTACGGATACATGAAACCGGCAGACTGAAAAAATTATGGATCAATACCTTGACCAACTTATCGCAGACTTACGGGAGCGACACGACAAGCAGCCGCCTCCGGTGGACTATCGCTTGATGCATCCTCAGTATGCTGATGTGCCTGATGAACTCAAGTATGTGGTCGAGTGGGAAAATGCGCCTCGTCAGTCCTTCTCCACGCTATTCGGTATTCCTGCTGAGGCTTTTCCTCCTCCCGAAAAACTCTCCGACCCGCAGATGGAACGACTGCTCAAAGCCATCTTCGAGTTATGGGCAGCCTGGCGCATCTTTGCCGATTTGATTCCAAAGGGGGTATCCGTTGCGACGGTTTACCAGGTTATCACTGACTACTGGCGCAACGAAACCATAAGCTACATTTCGGAAGGAGATACTCACCTCGAATTTTGTAGTTACGACCCACAGGATTGTCCCTGGGAACTTAAACATTGTACCTGCAAGGATTACGATGAATAAAACCAACGACCATTTTAATTTTTTTTAATTTGATTAGAAGTTAAACAAAAAAAAACGGACATCTAACATGAACCAACTCTACAACCATATCGCCGAAATCCTCCACACTGCCCGCCGGCAGGTAGCGAATGCTGCAAATGTAGCTATGGTGCAGGCATACTGGAAGATAGGCTGTACGATTGTAGAAGAGGAACAGCAAGGACGGCATCGAGCGGAATACGGAGCCAATATGATGAAGTATTTGGCGGAGAAATTAACTGGCGAGTTTGGGAATGGGTTCTCAGAACGGAACCTTTACTTTATGAAGCAGTTTTACATTGCTTTTCCAATTTTGAACGCACTGCGTTCAGAATTATCCTGGACCCACTACCGTTCTCTGCTTCGTGTAGAAAACCCGCAGGCTCGTGAGTTTTATATTGAGGAGACAATTGTCAACAACTGGAGTACACGCTCGCTCGACCGGCAGATCAATTCCCTCTACTTTGAGCGCCTTCTGGCCTCTGGCGTTCGACCACCTGTAGTATCCGAGATGCAGGAGAAATCTGATGCCTTCCAGCCTGCCGATTTGCTCAAAGACCCTTATGTACTTGAATTTCTGCAACTCCAGGAAAATGCCTCCTTCAGAGAATCCGAACTGGAACAGGCACTCATAGATAAGTTGCAGCACTTTCTGCTCGAATTGGGTAAGGGCTTTGCTTTTGTCGCCAGACAAAAGCGTATATCGACCGAGAGTAAGCATTTTTATATTGATCTGGTGTTTTACAACTACCTGCTCAAATGCTTTTTGCTCGTTGACCTCAAAGTCCGCGAACTGCGTCACGAAGATATTGGCCAGATGGATATGTATGTGCGCTTGTACGAGGATCAGTTTAAACCTCCCGACGACAACCCAACGATCGGCCTTATCCTCTGTACGCATAAAGACCATACCGTGGTCCGGTATTCCGTACTCCACGAAAATGACCGGCTCTTTGCCTCCAAATATCTGCTTTATCTGCCTACGGAAGAAGAACTACGCGCCGAATTGGAGCGGGAACGCCGCATGATCGAACAAAATCAAAAATTGAAATAATAATTTATTTGAAGTAGTCAAAAAAAATTAACCCACCATGCCCCGCAAAATCTTCATATCGTTTCTCGGAAATAACCAATATAAAGAATGCTGTTATACTAGCGGGAGTTTTAATAGTGGAGTTGTCCGATTTGTGCAAGAAGCAATGATTGATCTTTATTGTCAGAATTGGACTAAAGACGACCGAATTTATATGTTCTTGACGCCCGAAGCGGAAATAAACAATTGGGAGGGTAGTTTCTATGATGGTAACGGCTTGAAAAATATACTGCTCAAATTTAAACACCTGACCATCGAAGCGGTGACCGGTATTCCTTCCGGCATGGATGAGCAGGAAATATGGAAACTTTTTGAAATTCTCTTTGAAAAGATTGAACCAGAAAGCGAAATATATCTGGACATAACCCATAGTTTTCGCTCATTGCCTATGTTACAAATGGTTCTGTTAGACTACGCAAAGGCGCTAAAAGGATGTAAAGTTGCGAATATATCCTATGGTGCTTTTGAAGTTTTAGGTCCGGCATATGAGATTGAAAAGAAATACCCAAACCCGCACGACCGCAATGCGCCTGTCCTGAACCTGACGAGTTTTTCAACCCTCCAGGATTGGACTCAGGCAGCCAGTGAATTTATTAAATTGGGAAAGGCTGATAACCTTGCAAACCTGGTTGAGGATTCTCAGCCGAAACTTGCCCAACACTTGATCCAACTGGAGCAATCCATTGCTACTTGCCGTGGAAAACTACTTACCCAGGATTTGGATATAACAGAATTAAAAAACACGCTTCTCTTCATTAAAGATGTACCCATAAAGGAGCAATTAAAACCTTTGATTTCAAAAATTGAGAATAAGATTGAAGGTTTCGAAAACGGGAATACGCTTAAAAATGGTTTTTCTGCTGTGGATTGGTGCATTCAGCATAATATGATTCAACAGGGAATCACTTTTTTACAAGAGACTTTGATTACTCACATTGTCGAAGAAATAGTTGGAAAAGATATGATCAACGACCTTTTTTACAGAGAAATAGCCGCTACTTCTCTGATGTTACTTTCGGCAAAGGGAAACAGGTTTTTTGAAGGCAAATTTACGCAAAGACCTGAAGATCAACAGCAACTCATACTGGATCAATTCAACCTTATGCGTGATTATGTCAAAGCAAACGCACCTTTAAAAGATATTTACTCGGAACTTATTGGAAGTGAAGGTTTCCGAAATGACATTAACCATTGCGGATTTCGAGCTAATTATCACTCTTCTGATGAACTACGTGAGTCTTTGAAAAACTTATTTCAAAAAATTAGAGATTTAAACCTAACCTAAACCCTCATGCTCCTCAACCTCTCCAACCACCCCTCATCCAACTGGCCGGCAGAACAAACCACCGCAGCCACCAAGCGTTACGGCAGCATTGAAGACCTGCCATTCCCCAATGTGCCACCGGAGGCCACGTCGGATCAGGTACGGCAGTTGGCCGAACAATTTTATAACAAAATAAGGAAGATGGATCCGCAGGCCATACACATCATGGGCGAGATGACTTTCACTTTTGCGCTGGTGAATATGCTCATGGCAGTGGGCTATCCCTGCCTCGCTTCCACCACCAACCGCATCGTCGAGGAGCGCGATGGCAAAAAGATCGTACAGTTTGAGTTTGTGCAATTTCGAAGCTACTGAATCCCGAAGCCGTCCAGCCCAACCGTCCCGGCGGGCGGGCGGGAATCATTTTTCAATTTAAAAAAGATGACCATGATCCTCACCCCACACCAGCAGATCGCTTTTGATAGGTTGAAGGACTTTGTCCGTTCGGATCAGTTCCAGGTTTTTGTATTGAAAGGTTATGCCGGTACGGGCAAGACGACGCTCGTCAGGTTTTTGCTCGACTGGATGAAGGAACACAGCGATTATGAAACCGTGCTGTTAGCTTCTACCGGGCGGGCAGCTAAAGTGCTGGCTTCAAAAGCCGGATGTGAGGCTTATACGGTGCATGGCCATATTTATAGTTTCGATGTGCTCGAAGAACGCCAAAAGTTTACACACGATGGAAGGAATGAAGGCCAGCTTACACTGAATTTCGAGTTGAAAAGCGGGCCGGTTGGAAGGAAAACCCTGTACATCGTTGACGAGGCTTCCATGCTCTCCCACCTGACTAATAAGCAAAACTCCCTGACGAAATTCGGCTCCGGGAATCTTCTTCTTGACTTATTCAAGTTTGCAGGCAGCAATAAAATCCTGTTCGTGGGCGATCCGGCGCAGTTGCCGCCGGTGGCTGATAATCCTTTCTCACCCGCGCTCGACGCTTCCTTTCTGGAAAACCACTTTCATAAATCCGCAGGTGAGGTGGAACTGACGGAGATCATGCGCCAGCGCGAAGGGCATTCTATCCTCCAGTTGGCTACAACGCTCAGAAATATCGTGCTCAATGATTCCGAACCAGACTGGGAGGCCGTGATGGGCATGGAGGGAAGTTATATCTACCGCCACTTTACCGGCCAGCTCATGGTCAATGCTTACCTCCGGCAGGTAGGACCTGCCTGGGATCAGGCGCTTATCCTAACGCATTCCGTCAAACAGGCGCATTTCCTGAATGATACCGTCCGAAAGACCATTTACAAAGGCAACCCACCGCACCACCTGCAGGAGGGCGAATTGCTGATGGTGACCCAAAACAGCTATTACGTGCCGCTGTCGAATGGCGACCAGGTGATCGTTCGCAAAATACGACCTGTGAGAAGGCAAGGCCCTTTCTTTTTCCTGGAAGTAGAAGTGGAGGCTCTTCATAACAGAGAGGTGTACACAACGCTCCTGCTCCACGAGTTTTTGTTTAGGCAGGATGCCAACCTCGACCCGGAGAAGCAGCGTGCTTTGCTGATAGATTTCGATAAACGGGCAAGGGACAATGGACTGAAACGCAACTCGTCTGCCTATAAAGATGCTATGCTCAACGATCCTTTCCTCAATGCATTGCGTGCGAAGTTTGGCTATGTTGTCACCTGCCATAAAGCGCAGGGCGGCGAGTGGCCCACCGTGTTCATTAACCTTTCGGAATCACTCAACCTGCTGGACAGAGAAACCCGCTTCCGATGGCTTTACACCGCAGTGACCCGCGCACAGAATTCTTTGAACCTAAAACCGGTTTTCAGGAAAAAAAAGTAAAATGGATTTAAGACTTCAGACTTCAGACTTCAGACTTCAGAGATTAGACTTTAGACAAGTAAACGGGGAACGGTGAACAGAGAACGGTAATAAAAACTTCCCGACTTCACAACCCCGACTTCACAACCCCGACCGGTCGGGGCTGGTCGGGGCAGGCTCAGCAACTCAGCAAATTAGCACATTAACAAATCAATAAATCACCATATTAGCACATTAGCACATTACCACATTAACACATTAACACATTAGCACATTAAAAAATCAACACATCACCATGCACCTCGTACTCAACTCATTCGGCGCTTCGATACGAAAAGAAAACGGTCTGTTTGCCGTGACCACCTCCGGGGAAAAGCAGATGTTGCATCCCAAAGACGTTCGTTCCATTATGGTGAGCAAAGGCGCGCGTATCAGTTCGGATGCCGTGTTGCTGGCCATAGAATATGAGATCGACGTATTGTTTGTGGATAACCTCGGCAATCCGAAAGGCAGGGTGTGGAGCGTCAAATACGGCTCGGTGTCCGATATCCGGCGGCGGCAACTGGAGTTTCTGTATTCCATCAAAGCGGCCAACTGGGTGAAAGACCTCGTGGTGGAAAAGATCAACAACCAGGTGGCCATGTTGCTTTCATTGAAGGCGGGATCGGATGAGGCCTTGAGCCGCAGGATCGAAAGCGCGCTCAACAGCCTGGAAGACCACAAATCGAAAGCCAGGGCGATCGTCGGCGAAGGGGTTTCGGATATTGCGCCATCGCTGAGAGGCTGGGAGGGCGCGGCTTCGCGGAGATATTTTGAAATACTTTCGTTGTGTCTTCCGGAGAAATACCGTTTTGCCGTGCGTTCCCAAAATCCGGCTACCGACGAGTTCAATGCTATGCTCAACTACGGTTACGGGATGCTCTACGGCAAGATCGAAGGTGCGCTCATCAAAGCAGGCATAGATCCTTACGTAGGTGTTTTCCATCGCGACGATTACAACCGCCCTGCCCTCGTTTTTGATATTATTGAAAAATACAGGGTTTGGGTGGATTATGTGATCGTGCAGCTTTGCCGGCAGGATGCCATGAGCGAAGAATGTTTCAGAAAACAGGAACAGGCGCTTTTGCTCGACGGGCTGGGCAAACGCATCGTGATCCAATCGGTGAATGATTACCTCGCTGAGGTCATCAAGATCAATGGCCTGGAACGCAGCCGCGCAGAACACATCAACCAATACGCGCATCAACTGGCGCAGTTTTTCTTAAAATCCTGACATTATGTTTATCCAATACGGCACACAGATCACCAAAGCAGGCGACACGCTCGAAAAGATACCGCTGGAAAGGCTTTTCCTGGGCATCAGCAAACCCAAGCAGCAATTCATCGACCGCATCGAACAGCTCCGCATGGTCAATAGCATCGACCCCGTGCAGTACCGCGAATTGAAAAAGCTGTTGCCCTATTTTGTGTGCGGCGTATTTCATCCGCCGGTGCGAAGAAAGGAGCATTTCGCCGCCATCGAATTGTTTATCATCGACCTCGACCACCTCGCCGCTTTCGATATAGACAAAACTTCTTTGACAGAAAAGTTGAAAAATAACCCAAATGTCTTGCTGGTCTTCACCTCGCCGGGTGCCGATGGCCTGAAGATCATGTTCCGCCTCAGCGAAAGATGTACCGATGAGGCTTTGTTTTCAAACTTTTATAAAATATTCGCCACGCGATTTGCTGCACAGTACGGGTTGCAATCCGTGATCGATTACAACACCTCCGATGTCACACGGGCTTGTTTTGTCAGTTACGACCCGGAGGCTTATTTCAACCCCGAAGCGACATCCCTTGAGATGAAAACATTTATCCCTCAGCTTGATTTCGACCGGGTGGAAAAAGAAGTCAAAATCGCGGACAAGATCATCAAGGTATCCGATAATCCCGGAACAGACGCAACAGATCCCATCGACGAGGAAGTGCTGCAAAGGATCAAAGAAAAACTGAACCCCAAAGTTCCGAAACCTCAAAAACAGCATTACGTGCCGCCCGAAGTGGACGATGCGCTGGCTCACCTCTCCGAAAAACTTGGGGAATACGACCTGCAGATCGTTGAAAGCGCTTCCATCAGCTACGGCAGAAAAGTGAAAGTCGGCGCCGGAAAACTCTGGGCAGAGATCAATATTTTTTACGGCGCACGTGGCTTCTCCGTAGTGAAAACCACCAAAACCGGCAGCAACCCCGAACTGGCAGAACTGGCCGCCCAAGCCATCCGGGCATTGTTGGATGAAATGGAGGGTTGAGGTGTCCGGTGTCAGGTATCCGGTGTCGGGTGTCGGGTGTCGGGTGTCGGGTGTTCCCGACAAGTCGGGATTTCCGGTGTCAGGTATCCGGTGTCCCGACTTTGTCGTCCCACTTTTTCGAGAAAAAGCGGGATTCGCTGCGCTTCGATCCGGTTTCTGGTCTGTCCGATAGTCAGGCGGGTTCAGGCAGGCGGCAGGCAGGTTTCTGTTTTCTAATCACTAATCACTAACCACTAACCACCAAATACTTCCCATTGGCACGACCAAAAAAAACGACATACACGCTGGCTGAAAAGCTGCAAAAGATCCGGGAAGCCGGGATCCGGGAAACTGCTATTGTACCCGAGGAAGATTTATTGCCCGAACTCAATGAGCGCCTCCGGCAGATCCTGCAAATAACCATTATCGAACTGCCAAAAGCTAATGAAATGATCTACTTCATCATGTACGACATCACCGACGACAAAGTGCGCAACCAGGTGGCCAAATACCTCATCAAGAATGGCTGTACGCGCATTCAGAAATCCGTGTTCATGGTACGGTCGGAAAACAAACAATTCCGCGAAATCCATGAAACGTTAAAAGAGGTAAATTCTTATTACGAAAACCAGGATAGTATTATATTAGTGCCTGTGAACGCCGGAGACATAAAAAGTATGAAACTCATAGGCAAAAACGTACAAATTGAAAGGCTGACCGACAACCCAAATACCTTGTTTTTCTAGGATATTGGAATAACATTAATATATCGACCTGTAACAATTAAAAAACAAGCGTAAATGTTTCGTTATTTTTCGCGCACACAATGCCATGTTTTTGATTTACAGTGGTTTATGAAAAATGCTCTCAGAAAAGAATATCCACTACAAGAAGGATTAAGACGCCTATAACTCAACCGGGTAGAGTGTCACACTCATAACTCAGAAAAGAATATCCACTACAAGAAGGATTAAGACCATTGTAGCACAAGTTGATATGACTATAAAATGGATTGGCTCAGAAAAGAATATCCACTACAAGAAGGATTAAGACTTTGAACATATTTCTCTAATGACTAAATCCAAAATATCTCAGAAAAGAATATCCACTACAAGAAGGATTAAGACACGTAGCCTTGTAATTATGGTAAACTCGGTGATGCAACTCTCAGAAAAGAATATCCACTACAAGAAGGATTAAGACCCAACGAGGTGAGGGTGGACAATCCCAAATTGCATAATCTCAGAAAAGAATATCCACTACAAGAAGGATTAAGACTCATGGTTTTCGGCCTGTAAGGCTTTACTGATGTTAACTCAGAAAAGAATATCCACTACAAGAAGGATTAAGACGACGGCATCTCTAGCCGTCTTAGTCGCTACTTTGGACACTCAGAAAAGAATATCCACTACAAGAAGGATTAAGACCAATTCCATAAAAAATATATTTTTTAAAAAGTTAGAACTCAGAAAAGAATATCCACTACAAGAAGGATTAAGACTAGTTCGGTTTGAACTACTTCGGGTCGATTGATAGTTCTCAGAAAAGAATATCCACTACAAGAAGGATTAAGACCTCGGCTATATCGCGAGTAACTTTCGTAAGGTCTTCCACTCAGAAAAGAATATCCACTACAAGAAGGATTAAGACGATCGTCATCTTTTACCAATATACACACATATAAATCCTCAGAAAAGAATATCCACTACAAGAAGGATTAAGACCCGAAATACACTGATTGTTGTATTTTGCATTGCCTTCTCAGAAAAGAATATCCACTACAAGAAGGATTAAGACCAGCATAAGCAGCATCAGCAGCAGCAGCAGCAGCACTCAGAAAAGAATATCCACTACAAGAAGGATTAAGACCACATCGTAACACTCGACCAGCCTGGCCAGGTTGATACTCAGAAAAGAATATCCACTACAAGAAGGATTAAGACATATCGGTGAATGGGGGAGACTGAATTTTTAATATTTCTCAGAAAAGAATATCCACTACAAGAAGGATTAAGACTGATGGATATTATTTTAATAGGCTCTAAAAAATGATTTCTCAGAAAAGAATATCCACTACAAGAAGGATTAAGACGCAAACCGCGAGAAATAAAAATGCTTTTTTCATTTTCTCAGAAAAGAATATCCACTACAAGAAGGATTAAGACCGATGAAATAATAATGTTTAGCAGTGTGCCGGGAACTCAGAAAAGAATATCCACTACAAGAAGGATTAAGACATCCGCCTAAATCTCCACTTTTGACATCTCCAAAGCTCCTCAGAAAAGAATATCCACTACAAGAAGGATTAAGACTCTTTAAGCCACTCACATTCAGTTTTAAGGTCTTTTACTCAGAAAAGAATATCCACTACAAGAAGGATGAACGAACGATTTTTTCCGCAGGAAAAATGAATGTCCGGGGGACATTCAAGTGAGAGAAC
>CAZKDA010000007.1:0-48446 GCA_964551455.1 uncultured Saprospiraceae bacterium | reverse complement strand
TTTATTTCCCGCAGATTGGGTAGGTTTAATGCTCGTACATCCTGTTGAAAAAAAAATCCATTCTGCGTGGATCAGCGCGATCAGCGGGACACATTTTTTATTTCCCGCAGATTGGGTAGGTTTAATGCTCGACAACGTTTTTGTGTATTTAACCTGTAATTGCAAGAGATACTGCTCCAATTCGCCACACAAAAAAAATAGCCGCGAACGACAAGAAAGTCCGCAGCTATCAATCGGATGAGATCTGTAATCTTTTGTGAGTGGTTTCAGATTTTTTATTCGATCAGGGTGAATGAATCCATGAATTTGTCAATTGACGGATTCAATCCTTTGTCCTTTAATGAAACGGTTTGTAAAGCATAATACCTGTTGCCAACGAGGTACGATCGCGTTTTGATGGTAGCTTCCCCGTTGTTGTAATCAATCCGCCACATCACTCCCGGATAGTCACCAAATTTAATCGGAGCAGAATAAAATAGCTTTCCGTTAACACTTTTTAACGCACTTTCAACCGTAACTTCAAAAAATTCCTGCAACAATTCCGTCGAATCGGAATGAATGGAACCTTCCGGATAATCGCAATAACTCACCATATAAACCAGGTTGTCCGCATCTTCATCTGATGTTTGCAGCAGGAAAGTATGATAGGAAGTTTCGCCGATAGGCGTATCGACAGTGTTTACTTTTTCAACAAAACCGCCGGGAGCATGAATGGAAAATTTTCCTTTTTCCGAAACAAAAGTTTGCCACTGAGCAGGCAAAAAAGAAGCGATTAGGAAAAGTGAAAAGGAAAAGTAAACTTTCGTCATCAGGGGCTTGTTCGATTTGAAATAAAAATTCAGAAATTTGATCTGATCTTTGGCGTTGATCTATGCTTGGTAAACGAATCTGACATTGAATAATTTCCAGTTGGCTAATAGAATTCGACCAATCCACCCGGTTTTAAATACCGATTGTCCAAAATGCCAGATCAACGTTTTTTTTGTAACGAAAAATGATATTTTTTGATACCGCGCTCGACGAGTACAGACACGGATTTTATCGAAAAAATGTTTGTTTCAAAATACTTAATCTTATACTTGCAAAAGTTTTCAATTCATTTTTCCAATCTGAATTGAAAACATTTTATTTTAATGTGCCATGAAGACCAGGCTTTTTTGTTTGATGTTTTTCCTGATCATCCTGTCATGTAAAAACGATCAGGAGGAAAGCGTATCCAACGCTCAGCCAAACGGAAAAGATGTTGAATTACCGCCACTTGAAGAAGAGTACGATTTGGCAGAATACAAATGGGGGTTTATGAATAAACATGGCCGGCTCATCGTTCAAAACATCTTCGACGAGGCCGGCGATTTCAATGAAGGCAAAGCTCCCGTGAGGATAAAGGGAAAATGGGGGGTCATTGATAATACCGGCAATTTCATTTTGCCCCCGATCTATAAACACATCAACGGCTTTCGCGAAGGCAGGGCACGGGTGGAGGATTTCAAATATAAATATGGTTTTATCGATGCTGCCGGAAAACCTGTTATCCCGCTGGATTTTGACGAAGCCGGAGATTTTCACGAAGGGCTGGCCTGGGTCAGAACAAAAACGGGTTTTGGGTTTATCGACAGCGAGGGCGCGCGGGTTGTTGAACCCGCCTTTGAAAATGCGCGGGATTTTAAAGATGGGTTTGCCATTGTTGAAAAAGATCGACAGCATGGGATACTCCGACGAAACGGTAGCTTTCTCGTCGATCCGAAATATGAAAAGATCCATGATATTTCAGAAGGAACTTTCCGCTTCAAAGCCAATAAAAAGTACGGCTACCTCGACAACAAAGGCGGGGAAATGATCAAACCCGGTTTTAAAGCTGCTTTTGATTTCAACAACGGTTTAGCCCCGGCAAAAAAAGACCATCTTTTCGGGTTGATCGACAAAAAAGGAAGGTTCCAGGTACAACCCGCTTTTGAAATCCTGGAATACGCCGGCAATGGTTTATGGCGGTTTTTTGAAAATGGAAAGTTCGGGCTGATCGACCAAAACGGAAATCGAATAGTTGAGCCGGTTTACGGGATCATTTATGATTTTTCGGATGGCCTGGCCGCTTTTGAACAGAATGGACTTTGGGGTTTCATCGACCCGGAAGGTAATGTCAAAATCTCTGCGCGATTCCCTTTGGTTTGGAAATTTCAAAACGATTATGCCAGGGTGATCTACAGATTCTCAGTGACTTTTATCGATAAAAACGGCTTCGGCATCTTTCATGATTCAATGACCTTACTCGATGCCAGAGATTTTTCGGAAGGCTTGGTAAAAGTAAGGCTTTATTAAACGGACGAATCCACCCGTTCCGGTACGGGCGGGTTGCAATTCTCCTCAACAATTAAAAAAGACAAAAAATGAACAGGATTCTCAGATTATTTTCAATGGTAATGCTCACATTGATCACATTTTCGGCGCTTGGCCAAAAGGCTAAAGATCTTCCCGAGTTTTTTTTACAAAAAAATGAAGCGGAAAAACACCTTCGGTTCCTGGCTTCCGACGAACTACAGGGACGCCGAACCTCAGAATTTGGGAATGACGTGGCAGCCAGATATATCGCCGAACAATTCCGCGCTTGGGGTCTGAAACCGATTGAAGGCGCCGATGAATATTTCCAACCCATCCCGTTTGTAAAATACACCCCTGCAAAAAAAGGCAGTATCCTTTGGAACGACAGCCTTTATTCAACCGATAAAAGCCTTGTTTTTCTTTCCGGCAACAGCATCGATACATCAGTCCAGGTGGTTTTCGCCAATCATGGATGGATCGACCCGGAAAACGGAATTGATGATTATAAAAACCTGGATGTAAATGGAAAAGTAGTATTTGTCATTTCAGGATTGCCGGATACCAACGATCCCTACGCCACTTTCAAAGCCATGACCCAAAAGCGGAATTACGCCGCAGAGCGCGGCGCCCTGGCGCTCATCGAAATGTACCGGCTTACTTTCCCGTGGCAATATTTTTTCAACTATTTCAACAAAGAAAGGCTGGAACTGAGCGAAGAGAAGGAAAACCCTGAAATAAAAAACCTCGTTTACGGATGGATCAACCAGGGCAATTCCGAAGCCGCCGCCGATCTCAAAAACAACAAAACTGTCATTCGAATAAAAAGCTCAGGAACCGATGCCCAACTTAAACCTTCGAAAAATGTGCTCGGATGGATCGAAGGTTCCGACCCGGTATTGAAAAATCAATACATCCTGATATCGGCACACTACGATCACGTCGGCGTAGGCAAACAAGGCGGTTCGTTCTATACGAAAGAAGACAGCATTTTTAATGGCGCCCGCGACAACGGGATCGGCACGGTGGCGCTGCTTTCCGCCGCCAAATCTTTTTCGCAAACGCCTCCCAAACGCAGCGTTATCTTCCTGGCATGCACCGCTGAAGAGATCGGGTTACTCGGCTCCAAATATTACGTTGACAATCCTTTGATCCCGTTGGAGAAAACCATTTTTAATTTGAATTCCGATTGTGCAGGTTACGATGACATTGAAGCCATTTCGATCATTGGTTACGAGCGGGTGGGCGTTGAAAATGAATTTAAAAAAGCTGCCGAAAAATTCGGATTGCGGATCATTGCCGACCCGGCTCCGGAGCAAAATCTGTTTGATCGTTCAGACAATGTCAATTTTGCTGAAAAAGGCATTCCCGCTCCATGTATCAGCCCCGGAATATCCGGTTTTACAGAAGATATTGCCAGGTATTATCACCAGGCTGCCGATAATCCCGAAACACTGGATTATGATTATTTGATCACCTTTTTTAAAACATTCTCTTATATGGCGCGGCTGATCGCCGACAAAAAGGAAGTGCCTAATTGGGCTCCAGGTGACAAATATGAAGAAGCAGGAAAAAAACTCTACGGAAAGTGATCCGGAATTTTGATGCTCCGCAAAATGAAAACTTTAATTTTAGACAACTTTCAAAATGACTTCATGCCCTGGGGCAGCCTTGGAATTGCGCAAGGCGATGAAATTATCCCGCTGGTAATACAGTTGATGGAACGCTTTGAAATTATTGTCGCAGGGCTGGATTGGCACCCCGCCGATCATGTGAGTTTTGCGGCAAATCATCCGTGGCGACTACCCGGCCAGACCATCCAATGGAATGGCATTTCTCAACTGCTTTGGACAATGCATTGTGTAAAAGACAGCATCGGGGCCGAAATTGTCGCGGAAATTCCTTCCGAACGAATTTCAAAGATCATCCGTAAAGGAACCGATCCAAACCTCGATGGTCACAGCGTTTTTTTTGAAAATGACAATAAAACATCCACAGGGCTGGCCGAATTTCTGAAAGCCGAAAAATCTGATGAAGTTTATATTATGGGATTGGCTGCCGAATTTGGCGTTAAACAGTCTGCATTGGATGCGGTCAAACTCGGTTTCACAACCAATGTCATTATCGATGGTTGCAGTTGGATGGATGCAAAAGAATTGAGGATCAATAGTTCGGTTGAAGATATGAAAAATGCAGGGGTTCAAATCATCCGGTCAGAATCTATGCTCCGCTGATCTCCGGCATGTTTTTATAAAACGCCCTGAGCGATCATTGCATCAGCTACTTTCACAAATCCTGCGATGTTCGCACCTTTGACATAATTGACAAAACCGTCTTTTGATTTGCCATAAATCACACATTCTTCGTGGATATTCTTCATAATGTCCTTGAGTTGCTCATCAACTTTTTCACGCGACCACGCCATCCTCATGCTGTTCTGCGTCATTTCGAGGCCGGAGGTTGCTACACCGCCGGCGTTGGAAGCTTTGCCGGGAGCAAATAAAATCCTGGCGTCGATAAATTCCATGATCCCATCGTGGGTGGTAGGCATATTGGCGCCCTCGGCTACAAGTTTGCAACCATTTTTTATCAAATCTCTGGCATCTTCGGCGCTTATTTCATTTTGGGTAGCACAGGGAAAAGCTGCGTCGCATTTGATTTTCCAGGGTTTTTCGGCTTCGCGGTAGTTCAGGTCAAAATGTTCGGCGAATTCTTTGATCCGGCCTTTGCGATCATTTTTCAGCGCTTTTATAAAATCGAGCTTTTGAGCGGTTATCCCTTCTTTGTCGGAAACCACGCCCCAGGAATCCGACACGGAATGAACCGAACCTCCCAATTCGAGAAATTTTTCGATAGTAAATTGAGCGACATTCCCCGATCCGGAGACCAGGCATTTTTTCCCCTCGATGGATTCAGACCTTGTTTTTAGCAATTCATTTGCAAAATACACGCAGCCATAACCTGTGGCCTCAGGGCGGATCAGGCTCCCGCCGAATTGAATGCCTTTTCCGGTGAAAGTTCCGGTGTGTTCGTTTTGCAGTTTTTTATACATGCCGAACATATAGCCGACCTCCTTTGTGCCTACGCCGATATCGCCTGCGGGCACATCGACATCCGGGCCGATATGCCGGAACAATTCTAACATAAAAGCCTGGCAAAAGCGCATGATCTCGCCGTCGGATTTTCCCTTGGGGTCAAAGTCCGAACCGCCTTTTCCGCCACCCATCGGCAAATCGGTCAAGCTGTTTTTAAAAATCTGTTCGAAGCCTAAAAATTTGAGGATGCTCAGATTCACTGTGGGATGGAATCGAATGCCGCCTTTGTATGGCCCGATAGCATTGTTGAACTGAACGCGGTAACCTTTGTTCACCCTGATTTCGTTGTTGTCGTCGATCCAGGTAACCCTGAAAGAAATGGTACGGTCGGGTTCGGTCATCCTTTCGAGGAGTGCAAGTCCATGGTATTGCCGGTGGCTGTTGATGTACGGGATGACGATCTCCGCAAATTCCTGTACGGCCTGGTGAAATTCGGGTTCTCCGGGGTTTCGCTGGATAATAGTTTGAAGAAAATCAGTGGTTTGGTTGTGGTTGGATTTGGTTTGAAAAGTCATAGTTTTTTCGTTTGTCTTGCCAGATTTTACACTAAAAGAAAATTAAAAGGAATGGCATGGCTTTTAAAACAACAACAGGAATGAGAAGTTTATCAGTTGAAACAGAAACACAAACCTTCGTAACTATTCAGCAATTCCGATACCGACGAGAAAAAAGAAAAAATGCCATCCCGCTGACGATGTCCACATCGAAAAATTTGCACGTTATTTTTAAAAAGTAAATGCTGTTATAGACTCCCGCCCGCACCAGCCCGTATGAAATGGTCAGGCGGGTCGGTTTGGAATGTTGAATAGTTACGGTGAATCAAGTTAAACGTTTTTGAAATTAAGGGTTTGATAAAACGTTTCACCCGGGCAACTGTTGTTTGTCAAACTGTCTGAACAAAAAGTCGCGATGAATATTCGATGATAAGCGCTCGATGTGTATTTTTACGAAATTAATTTCATCTCTATTTCTTATGAAATCACATTTTATTCTCACTATTTGTATGGTAACTTTCGGCTGTGGAAACGAACCTTCCCGGACGGCGGAAACCACTAGTACCGATTGCAAATACGGTACCCCCACGCCAATTTTCACCCCTACACTGGAGCAAGTGGAAACTCATTCATTTTCGGCACAAGGCCAGAAAGGCGTTGAAAAAATAAAGTTTAAAAACGGAACAGAACTGGAATTGTATCAATCCGGCTGCGATGATCTGATCCAAAGCTACCAGTTCATTTTGGATACGACTGAAACCGGAGATGATCGCTATTGGGTCGAAAAAGCGGTAGCTCAAATGCGCTTCCTGGCAGGCTTATCTGAAGAATACCTGACCTTCAATCTGTGGGCAAATGCCATTGCGAACAACTCCGAAGTCATCTCCCTCGGAGAAGCTTTCGAACCCGAACCCTATACTTTTATCATGATCGACAAAATCCCATCGGGGGATAAGACCATTCTCGTCATCACCCTCGAAGCCAAAAGTTGAGCGATTGATTACTATTTTTAAAAAATTGTTTTGTTTTCCCAAAAAACCTGATCCGATTTTTTTGCAGAAAATAATTAGCAGCTATCTTTACGTACCACATAGAGTTTTCCCATTGCATATTTTGTTAATTTTCAATTTGTCCATGTTATGAGCAAAACTGTATTTCCTATACTTATTGCTTTCCTGGCTTTGTGGATTTTTGGTGGCGCATATTGGCTCAGCAATTTATTTCCTTCGCAAATCCAGACCGGCTCAAGCGGTGAATATCCCAACAAGTTTGTGGTAAGTGACGGTGAATTTAGTGTTGAATCGCCGACCATTTTTGCATTCCAAACCTCCGATGCCGACATTATCCTCAACGATGATCACCTCGCCGTTTTTGAACAGTTGGCAACTTTTCTCGATGAATTCAAAGAAAAGCAACTTCGCCTCACGGGAATCTGTGGACAGAGCGAAACCAATACGAGCCGCCAACATGAAAATCTTGGGAAAGCCAGGGCAGAATCCATCAAAAACATTCTGGTGAGATTTGGCACTCCGGAGGCTCACATCATCACTGAAGGGAAAGTGTTGGAAAAGCTCATTTTGAATGAAAACGGCCTGATCTCCGGCGGTGTCGAATTCGATATATTCGACAAAGACATTTCAAATATTATCTCGAAGGCTCCCTTTTTAAAAGAGAAAATTTATTACTTTCCAAAAAACAGCTACGTACTGCCGGAAAACCATGACCTTGAAAGTTTTACCGCTGAATTGAAACAATTTATGGTGGATGAAAAAATGACAAAGGTGATGGTCACAGGTTTTCAAACTACGGATGAGCACCTGGACATCGACGTGTTAAGGGTAAAATTTATCGAGGATTTTTTTAACAGCCATGGCGTTGACGCGGAAAGAGTGACCTTAGACTTGCATCCTCCCGGCAACCTGAAAGATGAAAGAAAAATTGAAATTAAAGTGCTATGAAAGGCTTTGACAGGCTATTGATTTTTATAATTTTGTTTATTGCTTTCTGATAACCTCAATTGACCAATATGTTGATTTTCCTGGCATCCTGTTTTTTGCTTTTGGGCGCTGCTGCGCTGGGATATCTCATTTCCCGGGTCAGGATAGACCAACAGATCACAGACCTCCGGGCTGAAAAAACAAGATCAGAACGAAGCTATTCCAAACTCCGGGCAGACTATGATGAACTGACAAAAGAGTCATCCAAATCGCGGCTTGATATTCAAAAATTGAAACAGCAGCAAGAAGCCAACAAAAACAAGTTGAAGTTTCAAAAAGATCTGGTCAGGCAATTGGAAAGTGACAAAGAGTTTATTTTCAGTGAGTATGAAAATTTCAGGAACGAAACCAAATCAAAGCTCGAAGCCAGCCAGAAAATTTTCGACACCATCGACAGCCTGAAAGAAAAAACCCAAAAGGAAAAAATAAAAACCGACAAATGGCGGATCAAATTCCACGAAGCCAGCCAGGAATTACAAAACCTGGAAACTGAATTGAGAAAACTTAAAAAAGAAAAAGAAAATTTGCTGGAACAATCCAAACTTTCCACCTCCGCCAGCGCTTCTTTACTGGAATGGGAAAGCAATTACAAAGAACTGAAACTCAGGTACCTCGCGCTGGCCAAAGAAAAAAAGGAACTCGAGGCCAAGTTGGACGATATGCAAACATATCCGGGAACAATCCCGGATAAAAAATTACAGGACAGCGTTTTGAAAAAAGAGATCAAACGGCTGAAAAAAGAAAATAAACTACTGGCTGAAAAGCTGGAGCATTCCGTAAAATCAAACAAAACAAAAAACAAAACCTCTATTTTCGATCGTATAAAAAGCCGTGTGGAATTGATCGATTCCAACCGGATCGGCCAAGCCGTTGAACGCCAAAAAGACGATCTGAAAAATCTGCCGGGCATGTCCGATTCCATCGAACAGCGCTTCAACGCCGCAGGGATTTACAAACTGAAACAGCTCGCCGCTTTTACCCCTGACGACGAAGAATTGTTCAACGAAATCCTTGAATTGCCCGACAATACCATCCAAAACGAATTGTGGGTAACAAATGCCCGAAAACTGGTGGCGCTGATCGAAGACCCGCAATCCATCCTCGCCCGCATCGGCAACCGGAAGGACGCTGTGGATTTCAGCCGCATCGGCAAAGCCAGCAAAGCTAAAAAAGACAACCTTCAGCAGATCAAGGGTATCGGCCCTTTTATAGAAAAAAAATTGAATGCGCTGGGCATCTATCGCATTGAGCAAATTGCTTTTTTCAATGAAGATGACATTGAAGAAATCAGTGAAATAATCGAATTGAGCGCTGGTCACATCAAATCCGACGACTGGGTCGGCCAGGCTAAAAGAATGAAGTAGAAGTAGTATCAGTATGTAATGCCCCCCTGCAATTTTTTGCGGCGGGGGTTATTTTTTTATGCCGGTTTATTTTGCGGGAAATTCAGGTCGATTGTTATCTTTGCCGCAGTGTTTAAACAAACAAAAACAGAACAAAATGAACTTCGATTTAATAGTTTTAGGAAGCGGTCCGGGAGGTTATGTAGCTGCGATCAGAGCCGTACAATTGGGTATGAATGTCGCCATCGTAGAAAAGGAAAACCTTGGAGGAATTTGCCTCAACTGGGGTTGCATCCCCACCAAAGCCTTGCTGAAGAGTGCCCAGGTATTCGAATATCTCAATCACGCCGAAGACTACGGGATCAAAGTGTCGAAGGCCAGCGCTGACTTCCAGGCTATTGTCAAAAGAAGCCGTACAGTCGCCGATGGTATGAGCAAAGGGGTCAGTTTTTTAATGAAAAAAAACAAGATCCAGGTTATCAATGGTTTTGGCAAACTGGCCAGAGGCAAAAAAATTGAAGTGACTGACGATAAAGGAAAGGTGAGTGAATATTCCGCAAATCACATCATCATCGCAACGGGAGGACGTGCCAAGTCTTTACCCAACCTCGATATCGATGGCAAAAAGATCATCGAATACCGCAAAGCCATGTCAATGGAAAAACAACCCAAGTCGATGGTTATTGTAGGCGCCGGAGCCATCGGCGTTGAGTTTGCTTATTTTTACAATGCTATAGGCACCAAAGTCACTATTGTAGAATTCATGGAACAAGGCTTGGTTCCCCGCGAAGATGCCGATGTTTCGAAAGAGTTAGGCCGGGCATTTAAAAAAGCCGGGATCGAAGTTTTTGTCAATGCCGCTGTGGAATCTGTTGACACTAAAGGAAAAGAATGCAAAGTGGTCATTAAAAACCGCAAAGACGGCAAAACCTCCGAAGTAAATTGCGAAGTGGTTTTATCTGCTGTCGGCATCACGCCCAACCTCGAAAATATCGGGCTGGAAGCATTAGGCATCAAAACCGAAAAAGGATTTTTACAGGTGGATGAATTTTACCGCACCAATGTTTCCGGGATTTACGCCATCGGCGATGTGCTGCCAACGCAGGCGCTCGCTCACGTTGCCAGCGCCGAAGGGATCACCTGCGTCGAAAAAATTGCAGGCCAAAACCCCGAACCTATCGACTACAACAACATTCCCGGATGTACTTACTGCTCCCCGGAGATCGCCTCCGTCGGTTTTACGGAACAACAGGCTAAAGATGCGGGGTATGAATTGAAAGTTGGCAAATTCCCTTATTCAGCTTCCGGCAAAGCCAGCGCCGCAGGCGACAAAAGCGGTTTTGTAAAACTGATCTTCGACGCCAAATATGGAGAACTCTTAGGCGCTCACATGATCGGCTACAACGTCACCGAACTGGTGGCCGAACTGGTCGTAGCCCGAAAGCTGGAAACCACCGGACATGAACTCATCAAAGCCATCCACCCGCATCCGACGATGAGCGAAGCGATCATGGAAGCCGCCGCTGCCGCTTATGGCGAAGTTATTCATTTGTAAAAGTTGCAGATTTGCGGATTTGCTGAGTTGTTGAGTCGGAAAGTTGTCAAGTTGCTGGTTGCTAATAACCAATATCTTAATCAACTTAATCAACCCAATCAACCTAATCAACCTAATCAACTTATCCCCCCCATCCATTGAATTAAAAACTCGGTAGCCAGTATTTTCCCGTTTTCTTGCTTTTCAGGGAGGGGCAAAAACTCTTCGATCCTGAGTTTATCTTTGACTTTTTTTATCAATTTGTGAAACAACTGGACAAAGACGGGGCTTTGAAAATCAATGTACTGTGGTTTGTAATCATCAGTTTTTTCTACACCACTCCTGTTGCCATTCGGCGGTTTTATTGTAATAAAAACCTTAGATGGGATATGGTTTTCTTTTATCCAGCGATTGATGCGGATAAAATAAGCCGCTTCTGTTTCGTCGTGCTTTTTTACAGGTAGAAAGTCGAATGGGATATGCCACTTTTTTCGTTGGATCACCAAATGCTTTCCAACACAAATGCGGGGATAGAAAGTAATGCTATGGTTTGAGTTGCTTTCAAAATAATCATTTACAATATCTGTAAGAATATTCTGGGTAGCACCTGGAAATGTGAAAGCGGCTAATAGTCTATACAGCGGTGATCTACTTTCCAGGGCTTCAAATCCCATGTCGAAAATATACGCACGGCGCCCAGAAGGTTGATGAATCAGGTTGAGCGCATCTTCCGTTTCGTTATAAATGACTTTCAGATCACTCACCAATACCTGGTTTTCGTGGGGCAAAGCATTTTGACTCCCTGGCAACCTGATCTCATATGGCAAAAGCGGCGGATGAGCATTTGGATTGTAAACCGAGGCATCCGTGTTTTCGATCCAAAGCAAACCGTTTCTCTGAGTTTCATTCCATTGCCGAAGTGTGGCCGTTACAACTTTTGGAAACATATCAAGAAAACGTCCCATCATCTTTCCATTCCCCTCAAAAGCGTTTTCAGAAAATCCTTTCAAAACATTTCCCTCGCGAAATAATTGGATCAAAGCGCCTTTTGCACGAGTAGTTTTTTGTGTGTTTGGAATTCCGGTTTTTTTAGACAGGCTGTTCAAAATTGCAGGATCAATTTTCAAAACGCCATCATCCGCTTCCGCTGATTGCCTGAAAATCTCTGCCTGCCATTTCAGTCTAAGATTTACGGCTTCTGTGCTTTCGTCAGGTTTAAAATTGTTTTTGTTTTTATGAAAATCTTCATAGAATTTCAAGAGGCTGATCGATGCCGCATTACTGTAATTTTGTTGGAAAAAAAGTTTTAGCTCAAGCTGAAACGAATTGAAATACAAAGGTTCCAAACTATTCAGCAGTTGATCCAATTCCATGATGACCGGCTCCAGTTCCGATTCCTTGAAAAAAGGGGTAAACCCCGTACATACGTCTTCATAAAAAAGCTTCTCCGGTGTAAACTTGAATTGATTTTGCTTTACATGTTTGATTTTGCCAAAGTCGATATGGTTTTCTTTTCCAATGAGTTGCGCTTTTTTTAGCAACGATTCGCTGAGCTGCTTTGTCAAATGAAAAGTTCGTAGCTGGAGAGGGTTGCGTTTTTCAATGTCGGCGGTTTCATACAAACTGGTCAGTTCACTAATCTTTTCCAATGACATTTTGATTTCCAAAAGGAATTCGTCTTCTCCAACATTTTCCAAAAGTTCGATCAGCTTTTCGATCCACAAAAGATCGAGACCGGAAAACGGCCACTTCCATTCCAGGAAACCAAAAGCGATCAACTCGAGTAAATAAGTTTCAAGCGCTTCCAACTCAGTTTCCAAATTAGGAAGGATCTCATCGGTCAGATCACAAAACTTTTTTTCACCCCCAGCTTTTTGAAACACCTCAACTATAAATTCCAGAAAATCAGTGTTTTGAATTTTTTGCACAGTTTCTATATTCCTGGTATTCAACAAAAAAGTCCACTCCTCCCCTTCTAACCGTAATCCCGGATTCAAGCAAACCATCAACTGACGATGAAACGGAGGGTAACTGTTGAGGGCGTCTTTCCACACTGCGAAGAGATGATTGTTCAGGCTGACTTTGCTCGTAAAATCTTGCGGAGTCTGGATCGCTTCATCGAAAGAAAAAACCGACACTTGTGTAAATGTGCTGAAAGGAGAGGTCTTACAGCAAATCCTCGATAAATACTGGAGCAATGCCCGTTCGGTTTGGAATTGCTTTTTGGCAAAGCGGGCGGGATCGGACAGGCTGTATTTTGGCAGTTGATCCATCAGAGTTCGGCTGGAAAGAAGCAAACCGTTCAGAAGGATCGGCTCAGTTGTTTGTTGTTGTAAAATTCGCCGGTGAGCAATGATCACTTTTTCATAGACTTTGGTGAAATCCGATTCTTCTGTCTTCAGTTTCACTTCCATCTTGATAAAATCGCCTAATCGATTCCTAAGCCCATCCAGCAGCGGTCTATCTTTTTCGTTCAAATATGATCCGAGTTGCCCGGGAAATTTTATTTTGTTGTTTTTGGAAAATTTTATTTTAAAAAAATGCAGATGTTTCCGAACATGATCGCTGCTGACAAGATTTGCAATTCGTTCGATCTCAGCCAGGATATGATCCTTCTCCTGATCGAGCGCAACGCCACCGGTGATGATAGCATCCACATTTTCAATGGATTGCAGGCTGAATTGTTCCACCACCTGAAATGGAAGCCCTGCGATCCTGGCCATTATGAATGGAAATATTTTCATCGACAGCTAAAATAGGAAAAGCCATCGAAGCAAAATGCGGAATAGCTCAATGTTCTTCCAAAAAAGCAGTTACATTTTCAAAAACCCTTTCGATAAACCTGCGGTTTTTGGTGATGATCTCCGCAGTTCCCTGCATCAGCGGGGTATAAGTCAGCTTTTTGTTTTGATTGGTTGTCAGGGTAGTATCTAAATTGACGATGATGTTTTGAACGTTGTCGTTGGGGAGGATCGATTTGCTTTCCACCACTCCTTTTACGGTTCCGTATTCTTTGTACGGAAATTTGTCGAATTTGATGACAACCTCCTGCCCTTCCAATACTTTCCCGGAGCCTTTAATGGGGAGCAGGACTTTTCCATAAAAATCTTTATCATCCTCCGGAACAATGGACAATATTTTTTCATTTTCCCTCACAGATTGTTTCTCAATGATCTTTTCATTTATTACAACCGTTCCGGCTTTGGGAGCGACGAGGATGTTGTCTTTTTTCCAGTTTTCGATCTCGGTCAGCAAACTGTTCATGTCGCTTTTTATCGTGACCAGGCTGTTGGAAATATCCGTGCCGCTTTGCGACAGGATCACCCTGATTTGAGTCTGGAGGTTAGATATCTCGACCAATTTCTGAGCGTTTTCGGCTTCCAGGTTTTTTAGCGATGTTTTCAGGCTATTGGCCAGAAACACGGCCTTTTGCAGATCACCGATCAGCGAGGGGTTATTTACGTAACGTTTTTGAATATTGTCCACAGCGGTTTCCGCTGCATTCAATTCTTCTTCGATGTTTGGCTTTCTGTCGTTATTCGCCTGGATAGCATGTTGCAAACTCTTGATCTGGTTGTTGAGGCTTTGAATATTTTGTGCGGCGTAATTGGAAGTACTGCTGATCTTATAAGATTCAAAGTTTTTGATGAGGCGATTGTAGCTCGGCTGGAGGATACCTAGCTCAAGATATGGCGCTGGTTTGAAGTCCAGGAAAGAATTGTTTTCACCTGCTTCAAGCTCCAATCTCAATTGCTCCTCCAGAAAAAAGACGTCGTTGTAATTCGCCAGGCCATCCAGTTTTCCAAGAATATCGCCTTCTTTAACTTTTTGACCATTTTTAACATTCAGCGTCAGCGCATTTGTGTTGACAGGCGAAATGATCTCCATCGGCGGATTGGCGCTGGCCAGTGTGATCGGCGCCTTGATAATATCCGGATACCGGATGAAATATCCCGCAAAAAGCAATGCACAAAAAGTGAGAAAGGCTATGGTCGTGCCCCAACGGACGATCCAGCGCGGCGGAGTGCCGAGTATCTCCTGTATCTCTTCGCTTCGCAATTCTATTTTTTCGTATTCTTCCATTTTGTAAAAAATCGGAGTGTTGTGCAATCGTTTCTAGCCAGCCCCGACTGGCCCCGACCTGTCGGGGCTGGTCGGTGTTGCTAGTTTAAAAACCTAATCAACTTATTCAAATCAGCAAATTAGCAAATCAGCACATTAGCACATTAGCACATTAGCACATCAACACATCAATTTCCCAATTCAAGCTGATTTTTGATCAAATGATAATAAGCGCCTCTCATTGCTATCAGTTCTTCGTGATTTCCCTGCTCAATGATCTCGCCTTCCTCGAGCACGATGATGTTGTCTGCGTTTTTCACGGTACTCAATCTGTGCGCCACTACCACAACGGTTTTCCCACTGAAAAATTCCTGTAAATTGTACATGATCTCTGCTTCGTTTTTAGCGTCAAGTGCGTTGGTGGCTTCATCGAGAAAGAAATATTCAGGGTTCTTGTAAATGGCACGGGCGATCAGGATGCGCTGCTTTTGCCCCTGGCTCAGGCCGATCCCTTCCATGCCGATCCGTGTGTTGTAACCCAGTGGAAGCGATTCCACAAAAGACTGAATATTGGCTACTTTTACTGCATAGAGCAAGCGCTTTTTATCGATCACATCGTCTCCCAGCGCGATATTGCGGGCGATGGATTCTGAAAAAATATATCCATCCTGCAACACTGCGCTACAGCGGTTTCTCCACACATTGCTTTGGATATTCACCAGGTTGATATCCCCAAGCCGGACAGCACCCTCCACAGGCCTGTAAAAATTCAGCAGCAATTTCAGCAAGGTCGTTTTGCCGCTGCCGCTGGCTCCTACGATAGCAGTGACTTTTCCTTTATGGATGACAGCGTTCAGATTTTTTAAAACCATGTTGGAATGCTGACCGCCGTACTGAAAGGAAACATTTTCCAGCACGAGGTCTCCATTTTCAGGAAGTATGGTTGCAAAATCCTCCTGCTCTTCTTCGTCTTCCCGCTGGTGAATTTCGTTCATTCGCTCCAGGCTGATTTTTGCATTCTGAGCAGATTTGATGAAAGTGAGTATTTGCTCCAGCGGGCCATTGAGTTGGCCAATGATGTACTGAATAGCGACCAGCATCCCTAAGGTCATGTTTCCATCGATGACGCCTTTTGCGGCAATAAAAACGATGATAATATTTTTAGCTTCATTCAAAAAAGTAGCGCCAGATCGTTGCCATTGATCCAATGCCAGATAATCTCTACTTACCCTCACCAGTTTTGCCTGGACGCGCTCCCAACTCCATCGTTTTTGTTTTTCAGCATTAAAAAGCTTGATGTCTTCCATTCCATTGACCAATTGGATCAACGAATTTTGATTGGCGGAAAGCTGATCGAATCTTTTGTAATCCAGTTCCTTTCTCTTTTTTAGAAAGAAAACGATCCACAAAAAATAGATCGCTGTAAAAAGCAGGAATACCCAAAAGATGGTCAGGCTGAAGTAAAGGAGAATGATTGAAAATATGAAAAAATTGAAAAAGGAAAACAAGGTGAATATGGATGCCGAAGTCAGGAAATTTTCAATGCGCTGATGATCTGAAATTCGCTGGAGAATATCGCCGGTCATGCGGGTGTCGAAAAAACGGATCGGCAATTTCATGATCTTTATCAGAAAATCCGAGATCAGGCTGATATTCACCCGTACCGCCAACTCCATCAGGATCAGGCGCCGGATCACTTCAACAAAAGTCTGGCTTACAAACAAAACCCCATAGGCAATTAAAATCACCCAAATCACATTCAGGTTGTTGACAGAAATACCCAGATCAACTACCGCCTTCAATAAAAATGGAAACACTATGTGGAGGATGCCCCCGAAAAAAAGCCCCAACCCTAGTTGGAACAGTAGCTTCTTATATTTTTTATAGTATGAAAAAATGTATTTGAAACCAGATCGGTTGGCTTTTTGACCTTCGCGTTCATAAAACGAAGGGGTCGGTTCCATCAGCAACAGAACCCCTGTGGGCAGACCATTGAATGAATCGTTGATCCATCCATCCAGAAATTCTTGTTTTGTGATTTTGAAAACTCCAGCGGCAGGATCGCCGATCCAGACGTATTTCGCGGTAGCTTTGTAAACGACAATAAAATGGCTTTGCCGCCAATAAGCAATGCAGGGGGTCGGAATGTCTTTGATGAGCCGGTCGAAGTCAATTTTTACGCCTAAAGTATGAAAACCGATACGCTCCGCCGCGTCGCTGATCGCCATCAAAGATACTCCCTGTCGGTTGACAAAAGTAAGTTCGCGCAAATACTCCAGCGAGTAATATCTGCCAAAATACCTGGCCACCATGCGAAGGCAGGTAGCTCCGCAGTCCATTTCGTCGAATTGTTTATAAAATGGATATTTCTGGGCCATTGGTTGGGTTACCGGATCAATTCACGCAGTTGTTAAAAAAAATAAACCGACAATGGAGTGTACTTTCAGCGCGCATCAGGTCATTGCAATATTGCTCAATAAATATACCGCCGCGACAAAGTGTTTCTGAAACGGCATCAATCGCCCTGACAATGGCCGGATTGATTTAACTTCCGGGAACTTGTCCGTTGTCGGGCTGTGCAAAATTAATTAAATGCGTGTGGAAAACGGGTGGTTTGACAGAAAATAGCAATACTTTTCAATGCGCTAAATTAACAAAGTTTTGGGGATTCTTCAATAGATTAAGCATCAGCGGGATATAAAAGTTGGGAAGTTTCTAGTTTCTAGTTTTCCCGACGTGTCGGGATTTCTAGTTTCTAGTTTCTAGCTGTATTGACATAAAATCTTAGTCCCAGTTTATTAGACCCTTTGCTTAGTGGTTCTTAGTGCCTGCCTGACATGCGTCGCAGGCAGTATCTAGGTGCCTCGTGGTTACAAGTTTTTGTGTCAGCACATCTAGTTTCTAATAACTTAATAACTTAATCAACCCATTACTCCATTACCACATCACCCAATTACCGCGTCAATCCATCTCAAAGTAAATTCAAAAACCTGTGTCCGGTTTTTTTCATGATGGATCTCATGGTACATTCCATCCCATTCCTTGTACGTGATTTTTCCTTTTACCCGGTTTGCAAAGTTTCGGCTGCCCGCCGGCGAGGTGATCTGATCGGCTGCGCCGTGCATGATGAGCGCCGGCACTGGAAATTCGCCATTGTAATTATTCAGAAATTCTGCGGCTTCCAGGATCGTCAACCCTGTGTTTGTAGTGATCTTGTTATGGATCAAAGGATCGTTTTTATACCGTTCAACTTCAGCCGCGACCGATGAAATATGCGCGGGGTTCAGGCCGGTGTTTTGCGAAAAAGCCGGATAAATATGGTTGACCCACCTGGCTAATACAACCCTTAGTGCGGAAGGATTTTTAAACAAGGTTATCCATGAACCCGTGGCGATCACACCGGAAATTTTTGGTTTGTTATTCAAAACAAAATTCAAAACAGTATTACCTCCCATGCTGTGCCCGTAAAGAAATATCGGTTTACCCGGATACAATTTTTCGGCTTGTTGCAGCATCGTTGACAATTCATCAAAGTAAGTCTGACTGTTTGGAACATGACCTCTTTTTCCTTCCGACAATCCATGCCCCCGGCGGTCGTAGCCCAAAACGCCAAGGCCATTTTTATTGTAAAATTCAGCCACCTCGTTGTACCTCCCGCAATGTTCTCCCATGCCGTGTACAATTAAAATCACTGCTTTGGCATTTTCGATTCGCCAGTCTTTTGCGTGAATATTCAAACCATCCGGTGTTGTCCAAAAAAACGATTTAGCCATAAAAGTTTGATTTGGCCGAAAGATACGAAAACGCAATCGCGGCCTCATCAATTTTTTCAGATCAATTCCATTTTTCATAGATAAGCTGTGAATAGCGATCACTTTTTGTTTACTTCGCGTCAGGTCTATTTTTTGAAAATAATGAAAGAAAAATCTGAAAAGCCCGGCTTGAGAATTGTGTTTATGGGAACGCCTGAGTTTGCAGTTCCTTCGCTGGATATTTTAATTAAAAACGGATACAACATCGTCGGAGTGGTGACGGCAACCGACAAATTCGGCGGGCGTGGAAACAAACAACTCCTGGAGTCTGCTGTGAAAAAATACGCCCTTGAAAAAGGGCTTGTGGTCTTACAACCTGAAAAACTCAAATCCCCGGATTTTATTGAGGCGCTGCGGAATCTTCAGGCTAATCTGCAAGTCGTGGTGGCCTTTCGGATGCTGCCGGAAGTGGTTTGGAATATGCCGCCACTCGGAACATTCAATTTGCATAGCTCACTACTGCCAAAGTATAGAGGAGCTGCCCCCATCAACTGGGCGGTGATCAAGGGAGAAACCGAAACCGGGGTCACTACCTTCTTTCTAAAACACGAAATTGATACAGGGGATATTCTTTGCTCGGAAAGGCTGGAGATCGGAGAAAATGAAACTGCCGGAGAATTGCATGACCGCCTGATGATGCTGGGCGCAAAGGTGGTTTTAAAAACTGTAAAAATGATCGAAAACGGCGACTACCAGTTACAAAAACAGGATGATTCGCTGGTTTCAAAAGCGCCCAAAATTTTCCATGAAACTTGTGAGATAGACTTTAATGCGGATACGGGCACAGTGCATGATTTCATCCGGGGTTTAAGCCCGTTCCCAACTGCCTGGACTCTGCTGAACGGGCAGGAGCTAAAGATTTTCAGAACATTGAAAATTTTGGAAGATCATGATTTTAAGCCCGGAAGGATCGCGACCGATTTAAAGAGTTTTTTTCGGATCGCCACCAAAGACGGATTTGTCGATGTGCAGGAATTGCAACTTCAGGGAAGGAAACGCATGGATGTCAAATCCTTTTTAAATGGTTATAAACCGGAAGTGGAATTTGTAGGCAAAAAGAAAAACTTAAACGATTGGGATGAGGATCAAATGGCTTGAAAAGCAAAATGAATGCGCCGGTCAAAAACGGGTAGCGGGTAAGATTTCTCTGCCTTTCTGCAAAAGCTTTTTCACTAACTGAACCTCCGGCAATACTATATCGTCCAACTTTTCTTCTTCGGTTATTTCCGACGTAACATTACTATTGTTAGGTTGGATGCTAATCTGGCGCGTGTTGATGAAAGTGTAAGAAGCCAGGCTTGCAATGATTGCAAAGATCAATAATAAGGCGCGAAAGTTAGATTTTTTCATAATACAATTGGTTTTAAGTACAGCGGCGAAAATTCTTTATACAAAAACCCGTCTGAAAATAAACTCAATTTACCGCAAAGGTATTTATTTTCGACGAATGATACAGTTGGATATACATAATGACAAGCATTGTTTTAAAAAGGTTGCTTGACGCATAATTTAGAATTCAAATTTAACAACCGGATCTGTTTCCGGTATTTGTTTTGGCGGTAATTAACAGGATAATAACAAGTTTTTTGAAAACGATAACCAAATTTGTACAAAAAAAGAACGATGCAAAATTTCGGGAGTTACTCCGAAGTAGTAAAAATCTGGAAAAATAGTTTTCAGAGAAAGAATTAACGGATAGCGTCCAGGTTTCCTTTTGGGATTGCGCGGATCAAATGCCTGGTGTATTCCTTTGAGGGGTTGTTGTAAATATCATCAGCAGGGCCGATCTCCTCAATTTTTCCATCGTTCATCACCATCATCCGGTCACTCATGAATTTTACCACCGACAAATCATGGGAAATGAAAATATAAGTCAGGTTGAATTGTTTTCGCAAATCGATGAGCAGGTTCAAAACCTGCGCCTGGATGGAAACATCCAAAGCCGAAACGCACTCGTCGCAAATAATAAACCTCGGATTCAAAGCCAATGCCCTGGCTATGCAAACCCGCTGCCGCTGGCCTCCCGAAAATTCGTGGGGATAACGATTGTAATGGTCAGGATGAAGGCTGACGGTTTCAAGGAGTTCGAAAACTCTTTCTTTTCTGGCTTTTTGGTTACCAAATAATTTATGTACCACGATGGGTTCGAGGATCGCGTTACCGATGGTCATACGTGGATTTAAGGAGGAATAAGGATCCTGGAAAACGATCTGCATTTCCCTTCGCAACGCTTTGAACGATTTATCAGACATGGAAAGAATGTCGTTGCCGTCAAAGATCATTTTTCCATGGTTCGGAGTGATGAGTTTCAAAATCGCTCTTCCCAGCGTTGTTTTACCACAGCCGGATTCTCCCACGAGGCCCAGCGTTTCACCAGGGAAAACTTCAAAGCTCACGTCGTTTACTGCTTTGACATATTCTGTAGTTCGTTTTAAAAATCCTTTCTTTTTCGGAAACCAGACTTTTAGATTTTCCACAGTCAGCAAAGGGTTTTGGCTTTTTAGATTAGCCAGGTTTTCCGCAGTTTTTTGGGGCGATATGATCCGCTCGTTCAATATCGCTGAAATGCTACCGCTCTTTTCAATAAACTCCGCTTCGCCATTTTCCAGAATATTGGTCTGCATAAAATCTTCAATGACAGGAAGCTTTTCCAAACGGTGAACCAGTGGCGGTCTGCATGCCAGCAAGCCTTTGGTGTAGGGATGTTGCGGGTTGGTAAAAATCTGATGGACAGCCCCTTGTTCCACGATCTTACCCTTGTACATGACGATCACGCGATCTGCAATTTCAGCGATGACGCCAAGGTCGTGTGTGATGAAGATGACAGATGTATCCAATTCTTTTTTCAGTTCGATCATCAATTCCAGAATTGCCTTCTGAACAGTAACGTCCAACGCGGTCGTTGGCTCATCTGCGATCAGGATCGCAGGATTGCAGGACAAAGCCATGGCGATCATCACACGTTGTTTCTGACCGCCGGATAGCTGATGCGGATAGCTGGAATAGATCCGTTCCACTTCGGGGAGCTTGACTTTTTCAAACAGATCGAGAATGATCTTTTTCCCTTCCTTTTTGTTCACCTTCCGGTGCAGGAGGATTGCTTCGAGTACCTGATCGCCGCAACGGAAAACCGGATTGAGCGAAGTCATTGGCTCCTGGAAGATCATGGCGATTTCGTTGCCCCTGTATTTTCGGAGTGCGTCTTCTTTCAGGCTGAGCAGATTGACAGGTTTTTGATCTTTGGCGTGAAAGATTATTTCGCCGCCCCCGATCCTGCCGGGAGGCGAGGGAATCAATTGCATGATGGAAAGCGCGGAAACCGATTTGCCCGAACCTGATTCGCCGACGATGCCGATCGTTTCGCCTCTGTTCAAATAAAAGCTGACGTCGTTGACAGCTTTTATGGTTCCTTCTTCAGTGTGGAAAAAAGTTTTGAGGTTGTTGACGGTCAGGAGTATTTCGTCGGGCATATTTTTCAATATGGTCTGTGTGAACAAATGTGGATTTCAATAAATCGGTTTTTGCAGTTTTTGTGGCAAAATTTTAGCATCCGATCAGTTAATTTTGCTTAAAGTTAACAGGATATACATTAATATTGCGTCATAAAAAATAAATTAAATCTCCATGAAGAAATTTTTCGCGGTATTGTTTTTAATTCCAATTCTCCAATGCTCGTTTGGCCAGTTGTCTTCTTTAAACATGACACTCCACGCGCGTTGGGATCCGGATACATTGCCCACTGCCGGCAGCAGAGAATACAACGACATCTGGGGTTATGTGGATTGCGCAGGCAACGAATACGCCATTATTGGTTCTGCCAGCATGATTCATTTTTTTGATGTCACCGACCGGGATACCATTGTTGAACTGGGTTATTTTCCCGGGGGACAGGTGACGACCTGGCGTGATATGAAAACTTTCCGGGATCGCGCTTATGCCGTTTCCGATAACACCAGCGAAGGGCTGATGATCTTCGATTTGAGTAATATCCAGGACACGATCATAAAATCTTACCACGATACGGAATTTTTCAGCAGGTCGCATAATATTTATATTGATGTGGAAAACGGCAGGCTCTATGCCGCTGGTACCAATACCCAAAATTCCGGACTGGTTGTTTTGGACATTGCCACTGACCCTGACAATCCTCAGCTTCTGGCTTCTGTTTCTTTACCGGGCGGAGGATATGTCCACGATGTTTTTGTGCAAAACAATATTGCTTATTGTTCACACGGATACAATGGTTTTTACATCTGGGATTTTACCATTCCGACTACACCTGTGCAAATAGCAGGAATCGAAACCGGCGGTTACAACCACAGTAGCTGGATTTCACAGGATGGCAGCTTTTCGATCTATGCCGAAGAAGTCCCGCTGGGAATGCCGCTGGGAGTGATTGACCTGACTGACGCCGGCTCAGGAAACATTGAAGTGGTCAATACCTTTAAGTATCCGTTACTGGCGCCTGACCACGTAAACAATGTTCCGCACAATCCCTTTATCCGCGGAGATTACCTCATCGTTTCGTATTATCACGACGGTGTTCAGATTTTCGACATCAGCGATCCGCTTAATCCGGAAAGAGTCGCTTATTACGATACACACGAAAACGATGCATACAGTGGTTATCAAGGTTGCTGGGGTGTTTATCCTTTTTTCCCGTCGGGAACCATCATCGCATCAGACATCAATGAAGGCCTTCATGTACTCACTGCCGACAGCCTGGAATTTGCACCGATCATCCCCGTAATCACTCCTGATGCGACAATCTCCGGCAATATCCCTTCTCCATTTTGTGAAGGCCAAAATGCACTGCTGTCTGCACCTCCAGGATATGAAAATTATCAATGGTTCCAAAATGGTGAACCAGTGGGTCCCAGTCAGAATTTTTTATTTGTGTCAAATTCCGGCTCCTACTATGCTGAAATTTCAAACGGTCATTGTTATGCGGTTTCAGACACCTTTGATTTTGAGGTAACACCTGCTCCTGATCTTTCTGGGGTTCCAACTGGCAATTTTGAAATTTGTGAAAACGAAATATTTTTAATCACTGCTCCGGATACTTTGGATCAATACGTCTGGCTAAAAAACGGAAATGTGTTCCAACAGGGAGGCCATACCTTGCAAATTTCCGAAACGGGAAATTATTCCCTGATTGCATATCTGGGAGATTGCTCCACCAACTCAGGCATTATTTCAGTTGTCGTCAATGCTGTGCCGGATGCTCTGCTTTTAAATGAAGATTTTGGATTTTGTGAAGGAGATTCGCTGACCCTGGAAGCCAATGAAGGCGCAAACCTGTACACCTGGTTTTTGAATAATTCGGAAATCGCCCAAACGAGCAATGCAAACCTTACCGTATTTGAAGCCGGTACCTACCATGTTTTGGTAGAACAAGACAATTGTGAAAACGAATCGTCTCCAGAAGAAGTGACGGTTTTCGAACTTCCTGATATTCAACTATCATTCACAGATCTGATTGGAACCGTAGTTGCCAATGAAGTCAATATGTGTTTCGGAAGCACTTTTCTCCTCTCTGTTCCTGCCGCTTCGGGTACTCAATATGAATGGTTCAAAGACGGTTTGTCTTTCGGGAATTCCAATTCAATTGTCGTTTCCGAAGCAGGCGATTACTACGCGACAGCAGTAAATGAAGATGATTGTTCAAATACAAGTGATGTGGTTGTGGTGAATATTTCCCAACCCGTTGCATGGATCGAATTCGACGGCACGACCTTGTCGAGCCAGCAATCCTGGGCTTCCTATCAGTGGTATTTAGATGGCGACATCATTGAAGGCGCTTCGGACGCCACCTACGATCCGACAATTACGGGGGAATATCATTTGGAGATCGTCGATGAATTTGGATGTGAATCGGTTTCAAACTACCTCCTGGTGACCATTACAGGAGTTAAAAATATCCCTGGTCTGGAATATTTGTCAGTCTTTCCTAACCCGGTAACCGATATTTTGAGCCTCGAACTAAAAACCGCCGAAAACATGAATTTTGACATCCAGATCGTCAATGTCAATAGTCAGGTTTTATATGTAAAAAGTATCGAAACTTTTGGTGTTGCAACGCTGAGTATAGATTTTGGTGATTTCGCGCAGGGAGTTTATTTTATCCGGATTTTGTCGAATGACCATCAACTGGTTCGCCGCGTTGTAAAGATCTAAGCTTTGAAATAAGCTTTTCTTTTTTGAAATACAAACACGGATAAATTTCGCATCGGAAGTTTATCCGTGTTTTGTATTTTTAGACAATTTTAAAAACAAAAAACAAAATCCAATGAGAGGGCTGTTTACAACTCTGCTTTTCCAGTTCATATTTTTTCCCGCTATTTTTTCACAACATTTTTTTGGAAACGAACCATTGGCTAGCACCTACTCCATCGTGGCTTATGATTCGCTGACCGGAGAGATGGGCGTTGCCGTTCAATCGCATTGGTTTTCCGTAGGCCCTCTGGTCGTATGGGGAGAAGCTGGTGTTGGAGTGGTTGCCACGCAATCTTTTGTCGATCCGGGGTATGGCCCGAAAGGTCTGGAATTGCTGAAAAATGGCCTTAGCCCACAGGAAGCTTTGGATTCGTTGCTCGGACTCGACGAAGGCAAAGCGGTGCGGCAGGTGGCGATCCTGAACAACAAAGGAAACGCAGCAGCGCATACCGGAGAAAAATGTATCCAGGCTGCGGGGCATCTTGTGGGCACAAATTATTCAGTGCAGGCCAACCTGATGGAAAATGACAAAGTGTGGCGGGCAATGTCCATTGCTTTTGAAAAAAGTCATCACCTTCCGTTGGCTGAGCGCATGGTGGTTGCGCTTGAAGCTGCCGAAGGCGTCGGCGGCGATATTCGCGGAAAACAATCGGCGGCACTGCTCGTGGTGAGCGCCAAACCAACCGGAAAGCCCTGGGTGGATCGGCTTGTGGATTTGAGGATCGAAGATCACAAAACGCCGGTCAATGAATTGAAAAGACTGCTCAAAGTACATCGCGCCTACGAACACATGAACCGCGGCGATCACGGTGTTGAAAAAGGAGATATCGAAAAAGCGATGAAGGAATACAATGCTGCAAGCAAAATGTTTCCCGACAACGAAGAAATGAAATTCTGGACAGCCGTGACCCTTGCCAATGTTGGAAAACTGAAAGACGCTCTACCGCTTTTCAAGGAAGTTTTTTCAAAAAACGAAAACTGGCGCGTACTGACTTCCAGACTGATCGATAATCAATTGCTGACCGTTTCGCAAAAAGACCTGGAAACCATCCTGGCTCAATAATGTGGTGATCCCGACCTTTGGTACGGGACAAGTTGTGGTGATCGGGTTAATAAGTTGATTGGGTTATTAGCAACCCCGACCAGCCCGACAGGTCGGGACAGGATTAACAAATCCAAATTGAACCGCTTCAATAAGCGCTGAGTTTTAATCTTTTACTACCAGGCTGAACTGCCCTTCGTCAAAGGATATTTCCAGTTTTTCGCGGTTGCGGAGCCAGTGGATCATTTGCTTTCCGAGCAGATGGAGGCGCCAGCCTTCGGCAAGTTTCTCGTCAAAATAGTTGAAATCCGATTTCATCTTTTTGTAATTCGCACGGTTCACCACGAGGTCGGGGGCGATGTGCTGTTTGTGGCATTTGTATTTGATGATCAGGTAAATGATCTCCATCAGGGCGTCATGGGTAGGGTTTTCCTGCGGATCCTGTTCGATCTGGTTGAGTAGTTCCAATTCCTCACTGGTTGGTGGTTTTTGGTACAATTCGTTGAAAGTATTCCAGTTTTGCTCGATGATCTTGTCTGGCATCCTGCGGTGATTGATCAACGCGTTTTTTCCTGATTTCATATTCCTGACGAACATGCCGATGAACTTTGACGGAAGGATCATTTCTTTGGAATAGTTTTTCCGCTCAGCCTCCTGCCTGCGCCAGGCATACAACCTGAAAAGGAAAACTTTTTCCTTGGGGTTTAAGCCCAGCATAATGCTGTTGGTCAAAGCCTCTCTGTTGGGATCGGTGTAGTAGGTTTCGGGAAGTTCCAGTTTTTCAAATTCTTCAACCACCCACTCTGTTCTGTCCAGCTTTTCCAGTTTTTTGGAAAGGCTTTTCCACAATTGTTCGAGGTAAATGACATCGCTGAGCGCATATTCCAGTTGTTTTTTATTGAAAGGTCTCGATTCCCAATCCGACACTGTGTATCCTTTTTTCAAAATGACCTTCAATTCTTTTTCAACCAGTTTGCTGAACGAAATAGGATGTTTGTACCCCAGAAATCCTGCGGCAATTTGTGTATCAAAGACATTTCGCGGGAGGATACCGTAGTAGGAATGAAAAAGCCGATAGTCATTATCGCCGGCGTGTGTGATTTTCAAAATCGCAGGGTTTTCGATCATTTTCAGAATGGGTGTCAAGACCTTGACACTCAGGGGGTCAATGAGATAAAAGCCATTTTCGGTGGCGATCTGGATGAGGCATATCAGAGTGTAATATCGCTTTTCACCAACGAATTCCGTATCAAAACCCATCCAGGGAACCGATTTGTTTTTGTGGTAAAATTTTTCGAGGTCGTTGGCATTTTCGATCAAAAAAACATTGTCGGCAACTGTGTTCATGAAGCGTGGTTTATGTCCTTTCCGGGAATAATTACGAGATCGCCGGTTTGGTAGATTTCTTTCAAAAAAAATTCAGCTTCCTTCCCAAACCATTTAGGTAAATTAAGCATCTTTGCGAAGATCAACCGGTGAATTATTTTGTTGTAACGTTTTATCAGATGAATTAAAATTGAATGTAACGCAACCTATAAAATAATTTGTAAAAAGTAAGGTTGTTTAAAATATAATTTTCTTATAGGCGGAAAGACATTTGACGCAGCGTTTTATGATTTTTTAAGTTTGCTTAAATTTTTTGTTGATTTCATAACTTATCATAACTTCCTGCGTCCTTCTGCGTCGAAATTGTGGGGTTGGTATTTGACGCTAATTTTTTATGATTTTTATGATTGATTATGTTTTTGTTGATTTCATAAATTATCATAACCCGTCTGCGGAATTCTGCGTCCTTCTGGAGGTGTAATGTTTATTGACGCAGGTTTTTAATAGTTTAAAACAAATCCGGTTTTATCATTTCAAGAGTAAAACTTCGTTTAGAAAAGTAAAACCAAACCATAAAGATTTCAAACAATGAAAATTTCAAAAGTCCTGAAACGAACCTTCCAGATTTTTTTAGCCCTGGTTTTCATAATTATCGTTGCAGCAATCGCCATCCCTTATTTTTTCAAAGACCAGATCGTTGAAAAAGTAAAGCAAGACATCAACAAAAACGTCAATGCGAAAGTCGATTTCAACGAAGTCAGCCTGTCGCTTTTTCGCAGCTTCCCCAATTTCAGTTTTAAACTCACGGAGTTTGAAATACTCGGCATCGAAGACTTTGAAGGCCTGAAGCTGGCTGGCGCCGATCACATCGATTTTACGCTCGACCTCATGTCGGTCATCCGCACTGCCGACCCCATCGAGATCAAATCTTTTCATTTGGAAAAACCGGAGATCAATATCAAGATCCTTCGCAACGGAAAAGCAAATTACGACATTGCGAAAACCGATGCCTCCGCTACAGATCAACCCGTTGAAGCAGACACTGCCACTTACAATTTTCTCATCAGGTTGCAGGAATATTCCATCACCGACGGCATCCTCGTTTACGACGACCGGCAGGGAGATATTTACACAGAAATTCGCGGCCTCAACCATAGCGGCAGCGGCCAGTTCACAGCGGATATTTACGACATTTTTACAAAAACAAACATCGATCAACTCACGGCAAGCTCGGGCGGGGTGAGTTATTTGAAAAAAGCAAAAGCCGAACTGGACATGACGCTGAATGCCGACATGAACAACATGAAATTCACCCTGAAGGAAAATGAACTACTGCTCAATGCCCTGAAACTCAACTTCGATGGTTTCGTGCAAATGCAGGGCGATGACATCAACATGGACCTTACCTATTCCGCTCCGCAAAACAAATTTAAAAACTTCCTGTCGCTGATCCCCAGCGCTTATACCGCCGACTATGCCAATGTGCAAGCCAATGGCGATTTGCAATTCAATGGTTTTGTAAAAGGAACCTACAACGCCAGCGGACGATTCCCGGCTTTTCGCGTTGACCTGAAAGTTGACAACGCTGACATTAAATATCCCGATCTGCCTCTTGGCATCACAAATATCAATACACAAACGCGGATCGACAGCCCCAGCAGCGATTTTGACAAAATGACTGTGGACGTATCGCGATTCAGCATGAAACTGGGAAATAATCCTTTTGAAGCGGTTTTTAAGTTAAAAACACCAATCTCTGATCCCGACCTGGACGCAAAGATCAACGGCGTCATCGACCTTGAAGAACTTGCAAAAGCTTTCCCGATGGAGGATGTGAAAACCCTGAACGGAGTAATTACCTCAAACCTCAGTGTGAAAACGCGGATGTCCGCCATCGACAGGCAGGATTATGAAAACATCGACATGAAGGGCGATCTGCAAATCGAAAACCTCAACTATTCCGCCGAGGGTCAACCTGCTACGCTGATCCGTGATATGAACATGCAGTTCAACCCGAAAAATGTAACCCTGAATAATTTCGATGCCCAACTTGGGAAAAGCGACGTGAAAGCCCAGGGAACCGTTGACAATATCCTGGCTTATTTCTCACCGGAAAAAACCATGAAAGGTAACCTGACCGTGCGTTCCAAACTGATCGATGCCAACGAGTGGCTCAGCGAGGAAGAGGAAACAACACCTGAACCAGCAGTGACCGACAGCGAAGCGGCTTCCGAAGAAGTGTTCGATCGGTTCGATTTTACCATCGACAGCAAAATCGACAAGATCCTTTACGATGTCTATCAGCTCGATCAAACCAGCTTTGTTGGGAACATTACGCCGAGCAAGGCAACAATCGAATCGTTTTCCACAAAAATCGGCAACAGCGATTTCCGTGCAAACGGATCGATTTCCAACCTGTTCAATTATGCTTTTGAAAATGAAACCCTTTACGGGAAGATCAACCTGAACTCCAATTTTATCGACCTCAACCAATTCATGGAGGAAGCTGAAACAACTGAGGGAAATGCCCAAACCACTTCCAACGAAGAACCGGCGATGGAACCCATCCTCGTTCCTGAAAAAATCGATATGGAAATCGACGCGAACATAGGTAAAGTAACCTATACCAATATCGACCTCCGGGACATCAACGGAAAATTGCTGGTAAAGAATGAAGCGGTCAGTATGGAAAACTGCCGTGCAAAAACGCTGGGCGGCAGCTTTACCATCGACGGCAGTTACAACACTCAGGATGCTGCGAATCCAATCTTTGACCTGAGTTATGCGATCAACAGTTTTGACTTCCACGAATCTTTCAACAAGCTCAATACCTTTGCTACGCTGGCGCCCATTGGAAAATACATACAAGGTACATTTAACTCGAAGATGTCCATGAGTGGAAAGCTGGGAAAAGATATGTACCCCGACCTGAGTACCCTATCTATAGATGGATTTGTCGAAACCATGAACGGGATCATCAAAGGTTTCAAACCTGTAGAACAATTCAGTTCCATGCTGAATGTCAAAGAACTGGAGACCCTGAAAATCCAAAATACGAAAAACTGGTTCGAGGTGAAAAACGGGATCGTCACGCTGAAAGAATTTGATTACAATTATCAGGGCATTGCGATGGAGATCGGCGGAACTCATGGACTGACATCCGAAATGAATTACAATATCAAAGCGAAAATCCCACGGGAACTTTTGGAAAAAAATGCGGTGACAGCCGCTGCCAATCAAGGTATGAAACTGCTGGAAAAAGAAGCCTCCAAGATTGGCATCAACATCAAGGCAGGAGAATTTGTCAATGTGCTTTTCAATATCACGGGCACGCTGACCAACCCCAAATTCAAGCTCAACCTGCTGAGCGCCGAAGGAGCGGCTACTTCACTCAAAGACATTGCTAAAAATATTGTTTCGGAAGCTGTCGATTCTGTGAAAACCATTGCAAAGGAAAAAATCGAAACGGTGAAAGATACGGTTTCAAAAGTGATCGATACCACGAAGGAAGACCTCCGTAAAAAAGCCGACGCCGAGATTGCAAAAGTGAGAGCCGAAGCCGACAAACAGGCCAAAAACATCCGTGATGCCGCCAAAAAGCTTTCTGAAGAAACCCAAAAAACAGGTTATGCCAACGCGGATAAGCTGATTGAAGAGGCAGGCAATAACATTCTCAAAAAGAAAGGAGCCGAGATTGCCGCAAATAACCTTCGCAAAGAAACCGACAAAAAGGTGAACCAGATTCTCGAAGAAGGCGACAAAAAAGCCCAGGCTGTCATTGACAACGTGGAAAAGCAGGTCGATGCCATTTTGGAAAAATATGACTTGGATTAGTTCATAGTTTGTGGTTCGTAGTTTGTAGTTTTGAGCCAAACCACGAACTACGAACTACGAACTATAAACTACGAACTAAGGATGCTAACAGCAATTTCTCCCATCGATGGCCGCTACCATGAAAAAACCAAAGAGCTGGCCGATTACTTTTCAGAATATGCCCTGATCAAGTACCGGGTGTTCGTCGAAATCCAATACTTCATTGCGCTGGCGCAGTTTCCCTTGCCGCAACTGGAAAGTTTCGACCTCGACCTCGTTGAACAACTCGACGCCGTCTTTGAAAATTTCAGTCTCAGCGATGCACAACACATCAAGGACATTGAACGCACTACCAACCACGATGTCAAGGCGGTGGAGTATTTTTTAAAAAGGAAATTTGAGCAACTCGGCATTGGTAAATACAAAGAGTTTATCCACTTTGGCCTGACTTCGCAAGACATCAACAACACCGCTACTCCTCTCCTTTTAAAAAATGGCGTTGAGGAGATGTACCTGCCTTTGCGGAATGACCTGCGAGAGCAGATCGCCGATTTCGCCGATGAATGGTCAAGCGTGCCCATGTTAGCCAGAACGCACGGCCAACCTGCATCCCCTACCCTTTTGGGGAAAGAATTCCGCGTCTTCCAGGAGCGGCTCGACGTGCAACTGGTTCAACTGAAATACATTCCCTTCAGCGCCAAATTCGGCGGAGCAACCGGCAATTTCAACGCACATTACGTGGCTTATCCCGAAACCAACTGGAAGGCCTTCGGTGATAATTTTGTAAACGAATACCTGGGGCTGACCCGCTCGCAGTTTACTACCCAGATCGAACACTACGACAACCTCGCGGCGATGTTCCATGTCCTGAGCCGTATCAACACGATCCTCATCGACTTGTGCCGCGACATCTGGACCTACATCAGCATGGATTATTTTTCGCAAAAGACCATCGCCGGGGAGATCGGCTCCTCCGCGATGCCGCACAAGGTCAATCCTATAGATTTTGAAAACGCGGAAGGAAACCTGGGAATCGCCAACGCGATTTTTAGTCATTTTGCTGAAAAGCTGCCCGTTTCCCGCCTGCAACGCGACCTCACTGACAGCACGGTTTTGAGGAATATCGGCGTCCCGTTCGGGCATACTGTCATCGCCTTTAAGTCGATCCTGAAAGGCTTTTCCAAGCTGCTGCTCAATGAAGAAAAACTCAACGACGACCTGGAAAACAACTGGATGGTGGTTGCCGAAGCGATACAGACCATCCTGCGCCGCGAAAATTTTGAAAACCCTTACGAAGCCTTGCTCCGCCTCACTCGCGGCAAGCAGAAAGTTGCCCGCGAAGATATTCATGAATTTATCGAAAGCCTGGATATCCCGCCGCGCGTCAAAGAAGAATTGTTGCAGATCACGCCGCAGAATTATGTGGGTGGGTGATTTTCAATATTGTACGAATAAAGTATGATTGTAAAAAAATGTCGAATATTTTTGTTTGCCAACTTACTCTAAAACGAAGCAACTCTTTCGGGTGGGAAAGTCGAAAGAGTTGCATTAAAAAAGGTGAGAGAAGACAGCTCTTTTAGTAGCTGATACCAATTTTCTTATAAATAAAATGCAGCAACCAGGCCGGGCCGATCAATAAAAACTGCACATCTTCTATAAAACTCGGCTTTTTCCCTTCAATCTTGTGACCGATAAATTGCCCGATCCAGGCAACGACAAAAATACCCAAAGATACCAGCGCCAGTTGGCCCGCATTGTTGCCTAGGGCATGATACAAAGCATCGTTGCCCCAAACCAGGAGGCTTCCGATCACCAAAAATCCTAAAAACATAGGGAAAGAAAGACGCAGGTAATAAATCCAGGCCAGCACAATGGCTACTGCCGACCAGTTGGTGAACAAACTCCGCTCAACCGGAAAAGGAATGCTGTAAAGCAATCCGAACAAGCTGAACATGATGGCAGGCACACAAACCCAATGGATCATTTTATTCGTGTGGTTTTGGTGGCTTTCGCCGTACTTGTCGAGAAACCAGTCGATCTTTGACATAATCATTTTTTTTGGGGTCAGGTGATGCGGACTAAATTATAAAGATTTTGTCAAATTTCAAAAAATTGGTTAAATGTAAATGGAACGCGAATGCTGCGGATTAAACTGATGTTCGCAAATGAAAATCCGCCACAATCCAAATGAGTTGCGTGATTTGCGTTTTATTAAAAAGGTAAATTTTCCAGATCTACATTTCCGCCGGAGAGAATAACGCCTACATTTTTGTCTTTGAAGTTTTCACTTTCGCGGATCAGGGCAGCCAGAGCCACAGCGCTGGAAGGCTCCACGACGATCTTCATGCGCTGCAAGATCAATTTCATGGCTTCGATGATCTCCTGCTCTTCCACGCGGATGATGTTTTTAACCAGCTTTTTTATGATCGGAAAATTTTGATATCCCAAGGAGGTGCGCAATCCATCGGCAATGGTCTGTGGGTTTACGCAAGGGATGATCCTTCCGGCTTTTAAGGAATGCCAGGCATCATCGGCGCCAAAAGGCTCTCCGGCGATCACCTCCGTTTTTGGTGAAAAATGATGCGTCGCCAGTGCTGTACCGGCAAGCAGGCCACCGCCTCCTACCGGAACAATGATGTGATCGAGGTCTTTGTACTTCTCTATGAGTTCCATTGCAGCTGTCCCCTGCCCCATTATTACATCGAGATCATTGGAAGGATGAATAAAAGTCGCGCCTTTTTCTTCTGCAATTGTTGCTGCGGTAACTTCTCTGTCGCGGATGGTTGAGGGGCATTCGATCACTTCGGCGCCGTAACCCAAAACAGCCGCTTTTTTTACTTTCGGCGCATTGGAAGGCATGACGACGAAGGCTTTTATGCCTGTGCTTCTGGCAGCCAGGGCAATAGCCTGCGCAAAATTTCCGCTGGAATGAGTGACCACGCCGTTGGCTTTTTGATCATCGGAGAGTTTCAGAATAGCATTGGTGGCTCCACGCATTTTAAAAGCGCCCATGCGCTGGAAGTTTTCACATTTGAAAAACAGGCGGATACCGGTGATCCTGTCGATGCTCGTTGAAGTCAGTACCGGTGTATTGTGGATGAAAGGCTTCACTCTTTTCATTGTAGCCAACATCTCTACTTTGTCGGGGAGCATGTGTTTTTTGTTTATTTGGAAGGATGGTTTGGGACACAAATTGACACAAATTTCGCAAATGTTTACAAGGCTATAGCGGAAAGACTTCCACCGCTTTTTTTATGGAAGCTTCGAAGGCAGCATGATCGATTTGCAGATTTTCTTTGATCGATTCAAAATATGCGACCATGTTTTCGGTAGGCATGTTTCCGGTGAGTTCGTCCTTAGCCATCGGACAACCGCCGTAGCCTTTGATCGCGCCATCGAATCTCCGGCAGCCATTGTCGTAAGCGGCTTTGATCTTTTCTTTCCAGTTGTGCGGCTGCGTGTGCAAATGAGCGCCAAAGGTAATTTCCGGGTATTCGGGAATGAGGTTGCTGAACAGGTAGCTGATGTTTTCGGGGTTGGAAACGCCAATCGTATCTGATAGTGATAAAATTTTAATGTCCATGGCAAAGAGGCGATCCACCCATTTCTGCACAATTTCCACATTCCACTCATCACCATAAGGATTTCCGAAACCCATGGAAATGTAAACGACGAGAGTTTTACCATTCGCCACGCAGATGTCCTGAATATCGCTGACACGTTCCACCGATTCCTCGATGGTGGCGTTGGTGTTGCGCAACTGAAAGGTTTCCGAAATGGAAAAAGGATAACCCAGATATGAAATTTCATCAAAACGGCAGGCATCTTCAGCGCCTCGCTGGTTGGCGACGATGGCGAGCAACTTGCTTTTTGAGGCAGAAAGATCGAGCCGCTTCAACACTTCCGCCGTGTCCCTCATTTGTGGAATTGCCTTTGGAGAAACAAAACTGCCAAAATCAATCGAATCAAAACCAACTTTCAAGAGTTGATTGATATAATCCGCCTTCTGTTCCGTTGGAATAAATTGCTTTATCCCTTGCATGGCATCCCGCGGACATTCGATTAATTTTATCATTATTGGTCGGACAAATTATGCTAATTCAAAACGCCATAAAGATAATGACTTTTGAAAAATCAATTTTCGTAATTTTGTGGCTTTACAATAGTTTTGAACAAGTACCGAAACCTTTATGTTTTTCTTCATGTCGTGTAACTTCTTCATGTTTCCAAAATCTTCAAATAGATGATCTCCTCAAAAAGTTTTTACGCCATTCTAGGATTTGTTTTGATCATGCTGGGGATGCTCTCGCTGATCCTGTTGCTGGTGGGTGTGCAGCTTTCATTTCTCACCTGGATCGATGCTGCCGGAAAACCCGGAGGTTTTGTTATCAGGATACTGATGATCCTCAGCGGTTTTGTCATCATCGCGCTTTCGCAAACCAACTGGCGGAAAAATTCATAAGTTGTAATGTTAGGGGTTAGAAACCGGATACCAGCAACCACGCCGCTGGCCTCGCTTGTAGCGTGGGCGTGATTATCAAATTAACACATTAACACATTACCACATTACCACATCGGAGCGAAGCGTAGATCCCGATGAAATCGGGATTACCACATTATCAAAAACCCCTCAACTCCCTGTAAACATCAGAAACCGGCAAACCCATAATATTGGAATAAAGCCCTTCGATGCGGCTGATCTTGCACAAGCCGATCCATTCCTGGATGGCATAAGCGCCTGCTTTGTCGTAAGGTTGAAATTTGTCGATGTAATATTCGATCTCGCTGGCCGTCATCGGCTCAAAGGTTACTTTTGAAAAACTTGAAAAGGTTTTTTCTTTGGTTGTGGACAACAAACAGACCCCTGTTATAACCGTGTGTTGTTTTCCCGACAGTTCGGTCAGGATGCGGAATGCCTCCTGCGCATCTTTTGGCTTCCCGTAGATTTTATTTCCCAACGCAACGATGCTATCGGCAGTGAGAAGGATCGCATCCTTTTCCAGGAATTTCCTGGAAGCATCGGCTTTCTTTTTGGCTAAAAATTCAGCGACTTTTTCAACTTCCAGATCTGGCGGGTAGTTTTCATCGACGTCGGTAGTTTTCACTACAAAATCGAAACCGGCATCGGAAAGGAGTTGGCTCCGCCTGGGTGAGTTAGAACAAAGAATGATTTTTTTCGAGATCAATGGTTGTCCTGTATTTTATTTTAAAAAAAAGAGATAGATCAGTCCCGATACCATGATGTATTTGGCAACCAGGCTCAACCTCGAGAATTCCTTTTTCGAACGGGCTTTGGTCAGCAAAAGGAGGGAAACGATCACCGCCATGAAGTTCAAAGCAAAAACGAGAAATAACAGCTTGGTGGAATTGAAATAAGTGATCTGGAAAAACATCCACCATATTATCCCTGCCAGCAATATTCCTCCGAAACAAAAGGCAATGGATTTGGCAAACTGTACACCGTACTTTACAGCCAGGGTATTGCAACCATAAGTCTGGTCGCCTTTAAAATCTTCAATGTCCTTGATGATCTCCCGGTAAATGGTCGATAAAAACGCAAAAACGAGATAGGCGATGAAAATGATCTTTACAAATTGAAACGAATCGGGTGGCAGGCTGACGAAGCCTTTGCGCTCGGCAAAAAGAACGATACCCGCGACAGAAGCGCAAAAAACGGCGATCACAAAATTGCCCCAAAATGCTTCTTTTTTCAAATACTTTGAATAGACAAACAACAACCATATTGCCCCGGGATAGATCAAAACCAAAGGAATATTTCCCACGTGTTGTGCCAGGTATAGCGCAATCCCAAAGCCTGAAAAAGTGAACAAGTGAAATAAGGTAAAAGCTGATCGCCGGGAGATGGATTTGTCGATCACCACCTTTCCTGGCCGATTGATCATATCCATTTGATAATCCAGAATATCGTTGATGATATAGCCGCCGGCGGCGATGCAAATAGTGGTTATCACCAGCAAAAAAAAATGAAACCCATCCAGCGACCTTTCAATTCCATAAGCCCTGAACGCGGGTGCGATCACGATGTATTCCAACAAATATTGCGTGAGCGCAACGATCGCAAGGTTTGGAAATCTGATAAGCCGTAAGATTGCCATTTTATTAATATGAATGGTTATCGGACAAAGTTTCCGGCGATTCGTCAAGCCAGTTTCCCTGAAGTTTCAATACTTTTTCTATGACATCACGAACACAACCTTCACCGCCTTTTTTCGGAGAAATGTATTGGCTGATCTCCGCAATTTCAGGTACAGCATCCACAGGACAACACGGAAGGCCAACCCGCCGCATCACTTCATAATCAGGTATATCGTCGCCCATGTAAAGGATTTCCGCCGGATCGATATCGAGGGCATGGATGTATTCTTCATAAATTTCCAGCTTATCCTGAATGCCGTGATAAATTGAATTGACACCCAGATTTTTAAGGCGCATCATTACGCCGAAAGAAGTGCCGCCCGTAATAACACAAACGCGATAACCGCCCTTGATCGCTTTTTTAATCGCGAAACCATCGCGGATGCTCATCTTGCGAAGCAGATCACCGCTTTCCAATACAATGAGATCGTTGTTGGTCATCACGCCATCGACATCGAAAATAAAAGTGTGAATGTCGCGAAATTTTTCGAGCAGGTTCATTGGATCGGATTAATTGTTTTTGTAAAAAGTCATTAAGGCTGTTTGAAAATATTTCTTTGTTGGGGTGATTTGTTAATTTGCTAATTTGCTAATTTGCTAATTTGTAAAGTTGTAAAGTACAAGTTGCTAATAACTTAATCAACACATCATCACATTACCATATCACCATATCACCATATCACCATATCACCACATCAACACATCAACACATTACCACATCAACACATCAACACATTACCACATCACCACTATTGATTATCTCGCCATTCGTACACCCACTTGGCCTGGATCTGTTCGAGATGGCCTTCGCTGCAATCTTCTCTTTTTCCCTCGAAGGAAGGGATTTCCAAGACCCACTCAATCAGGTCGGTAAACCTGATCCGGTAAATTTTTCCTTCGTCGAATTCATCGCCAAAGCGCTCGTACAATTTCATCGCAACGTCTTCGTGGTCGTTCCAGTAAATGGGCAGATCATCCAAATCTTTGAAAGCCATGTTTCAGGGTTTTTATGTTTTGAGTTTTATAAAAATGTAAATTAATGCTCGTGGCCGATGATCCGGGACTGATCTGGGATTTGCACTTCGATCTCTGCATCATCTTCGAGGATAACACATTGGCACCCAAGCCGCGATTCCAACCGCGGATTAATGGCGCGATCCACAAAATCTTCTTCTTTATCTGAAATTTCTTCCAGAAACTCTTCGCCTTTTTCGATATAAACATGGCAGGTGCTGCAAGCGCAAACACCACCGCAGTTGTGATTGAGATGTACGCCGTTGTCTTCTGCAATTTCCAAAATGGAATAGCCTTCTTCTGCATTTTCAACCACTACCGTTTTAATACTTTTATCTTCAAATGTGAATGTAACTTTCGCCATCGAAATTTTTCAATTGTTTTTCATATAAAACTGAAAGCCAACAACTTAAATAGTCTTTTTTTTAGCCGTTGTTTATCGTTTCAGCTTGTGGTGCAAATGTACTTTTTATCAACAAGCTAAACAAGTTTCCAGACCTTAAGTTTAGATGGATTCTAAATAGGTGTCTGGCTGGCATAAACCGGCGCTCAGGCCTGGGTTCCGGCGTAGATCAACAACTTAAATTCAACGGGAGCTATCTGCGCATCGTTGGTAAAACCGGTGCGAAGGTCGGTCAGAGTGGACTGATGGCCATAGATCCGGATCACCTCCGGATTTGGCTTTTCAACTTCATTAGAAACAGGATCGCTGATCGTCAGCCGGATCGGCAAGGGATTTTGATAAGGTATATAAAAAAGGTGTAATCCCTGTTCGCGTTTAAGGATGTCAAAAAGCGAATGGCCTTCGGCATGGATCGAACTTCTGTTTTTGGAAACATGGAACTGTACATCTAATTCCTCCAGCAATTTGGAATACAATGCAACGAGATATGTGATCTGGTCTTTTCCCAGACCCGTGATACAGGATTCGAAATCCAGTGTGATCTGATCAGTTTTTCCGGAAAGAAAACCTTTTGAAAAAAATTCGAGAAAAGCCACATTGAGGAAACTGTCGATAAATTCGCTTTCGATCCCGGTGAAATTCAGGCTTGCGTACTGATAGTTTTCATTGATCTCTTTAATATCCTCTTGCTGAAACAGCCGCTCCTGAAAGTTGAGGAAAGTACTTTGCGGCTTTCGGCGACCATCATCACGGCTGTAAGCGGGATTGGCTTTCAGCCTCAAAGCAGGCACCGGCTTTTCATTAAAAAAATTGTCGCGAAAACCCAATGACAAGTTGGTGATCTTGATTTTTATATTGGTTATTTTTTCTTTGAAATCATAATATTGCCAGTCGAGATCAGCCCCTTTTTCATCTCCGATGATAATCAACTCCTCAGCTTTGTCATCGTCCTGTTCATTTTCAAAAATTTTTACTTTTTGTTCAAGGGCGTTGATCCTTCTTAGCAGTTTGTTGTAAAAACCCTTTCCCTTTTCTTCGGGCGGAAGATCGGGCATCCACTTTTTTTTCAACGGTTTTACAAACAGCAGCGGTGTGATCGAAGGAACCAGGCTGTTGTTTTTCAATGCAATATCAAAGATGATCGGTTGGTCGCTTTTCGTCGAGATCAATTGCTCGGCAGAGAGCGTGGTCAGGTCATTTTCAATTTGCCGTTTTAAAGCACGACCACCCATTTTTGCATTGAATCCACGGTTAGCCACCCATTTGAGCGCCTCTTTTGAAATATTCAAAATAGTGGTTCTCCTTACAAAACCATCGCGTTTCAACAATTCATAAATCTGGAGGCGGGCAATGTTGTGAATGTGCTCCAAATCCAACGGATTGAATACAACCATCTGATCAATCCGGTTGATGAATTCAGGTTTAAAATGATTTTCAACTGCCCGCTGATAGACGCTGGAATCGTCGCGATCTTTTGTCGAAAAACCAAGGTGGGAAGCAGCTTCCCTGGCGCCGATATTTGATGTCAAAATGATCACGGTGTTGGTAAAATCGACGGTACGCCCCATGCTGTCTGTAAGCCTTCCATCGTCCAACACCTGTAGAAGCAGATCATGGATTTTAGGATGCGCTTTTTCGATCTCATCGAGCAGGATCACTCCAAACGGATTGTAGCGAACTTTGCCGGTGAGTTGTCCCTCCGGGTTTTGATGATCGCCGATCAACCTTTGCAGTGCAAGTTCATCGATGTACTCGTTCATATCAAAACGGATAAGATGGTCTTCATTTCCCATCAAAAACCGGCAAAGAACCTTTGCCGCCTGCGTTTTACCCACGCCTGTCGGCCCGATGAACAGAAATGAACCAAGCGGACGTGTGGGGTCGTTGAGCTTTGATTTGACGAGATGAATGACATTGGCAAGGGTATCCACCGCCTGCGACTGACCGACCAACAACTGAGCGATTGCGTTTACGGTTTCATCTTTTTTAAAAATCTGTGTGTTGTCGAAAATACTTTCTTTAAGTCCGCTGAAAGCTTCAAATTCAGCCCTGACCTCCGGAGCGTCGATCAGCCGGAAACGATATTTTGCTGCGAGTTGATTCATCAGGCGCAATACATTGCCGGGAGATGCCTGGCGCTTGAGGTAGTTGCGGCTGAGATACAACAACTGGCTGATCGCCTGTACGGTAAATTCGCTGCTCTGCCTACTTTCCAGGAATTTTCGTTGTTTCAGGATCATCATGGCAGCAGTCTTGGGATCAGGCTCATCGACCCTGACTATATGAAACAGGTCGCAAAACCTCCGGTCTTTTTCCTGGAGTGTTTTCCACTCCTCAGCCGTAGCCAGCAGGATGAGTTGGATCTGTCGTTTTTCGAGATAAGGTTTCAGTACGTCGCTCAAGGTCATGTTGTTTGAGGCAGATTTTCCTGTGCGCGACATGGCGATGATATTATTGATAAGTAACTTATCCTGCCCGCTTTCTTTTTTGCTGAGAATGAATTCGACAATGGCCTCTACCCGCTTTTGCCACCAACCCACAATGCTCATCCCGGAAATGACCCTCGTCGGGTCGATATGCCAGATTTTTGAATGAGACGCTTCTTTTCCAAACTGGTCTGCTTCCGTCTTAGCTTGGATTTCTTTTTCTTTTAAATACCGGAAAACCAGTTCGTGGATTATCGTCTTTTTTCCAACGCCTTCCGGGCCGATCAGTGCAAGGGGTGTATTTTCAGATTTGTAAACAATGGAAAAGAGCGATGCTATCAATTCGTCGCGGTAAAATGCTCGTTTGAGTCCGCCCGGATAGTTGCTGTTCAGGTTTTCAGCTACTTTGCCGATCTCGGTAGCGCCATCGAATTGGTGATCGTTGTAAAACGATGAAAAGTGCCAGGGAGAAGATTTTTTCTCGAAACTGAATTTGTCGGCCTGCACCTGTATTCCAACCGGAATGTTTGTAATAAATTCTCCGCTGCCTGCGAAATAAGTCGCCGGATCGAAATCGTCGCCATATCGTTCCTTGTGTATTTTAAACAATCGGGAAATGGCTTTGACGGTCAGGTTTTCCAATTCCGTGTCGTTGGCTTTCTTTTTATTGATGAAAAAAATGGCGTTGTTGAACGCAGGCAGGCAAACAAAAAATTTCCCCTGCAATTCAAAAACGGCGATCCCGAAATTTCCCCGGATAAACTTTTTTGCCAGCGGTATTTCGATTTTCAAAATTTTGTATTCGATGCCAGGGTTGAATAAATACCAAAGCAGGTTGTCAGCATTTTTTCTGCTGAGTTTAAAATTGTCGAAAAGTTTTTTGATGGATTTTTTGAAATTCGTTTCAACGGTTTCAAAACGATGATCGGAAACAACAGGATAATTGGAAAACAACGGCCTGATAAAATAAACCGAACGCTTTCCCATTCGTTTATTCTGAACAAAGACAGGGATATTGATCGCTACAAAACTCAAAGGAATCCGATTGTGATTTTTGTTTGGGAATATATTTCAAAACTTGAAAGATAATGAAACATACACGATTTTTGAACACTAAAAAAATGCAATCTTGCAAAAACTGTTTTTGATGCGAAATACACCTGTCAAAAGAAAAATTTTGATAAAAAAGTAAAACAGCTCCGGGAATAATCCGAATCATCAAAATTACGGTTGGGAACATCAGAAACTGTCAAACTTCAAGCCCTTGTTTTTCAATGTATTACAAATCACAAATACACTGTTTAGTTTTTCTTTTTAAAAAATTTGAATACCAGCATTAAAAATGATAAGTTTGAGTAGTGTAATATTGTCACAACAATTAAGCGGAATAAAAATAAAGCGTTAAGAAATGGCGGAAAGTTATAAATATCCGGAACCGAAAAATTTCAAATTCAGAGAGTTGAAGGTGTATGCTTCCACTGAATGGCTTGCGGACAACAAGAAGAAGTACCGGCAGGTTTTCGACCGGTATGAAACAACCTATATTTACGCTGAGTTGTCGTTTTACAATAAATTATTTGACGCGGAGGATTGGGAGATCAATGTGAAACTGAAATGTTTTTCGCTGAAAAAGGGACGACGGGAAGTTTGCAGCCTTACTTTCGAAAACCGGAAAGTGAGCAAATACGATTCGGTGGTTTATATCCGCGAAGGCTGGGGCAATAAAAACGAAGGCCAGTTCTGGAAAAAAGGAACCTACTACTGGGAAGCCTGGATCGAAGGAGAAAAAGTAGCTACAAAATATTTTTACGTCGAAGATGCCAGCAAGAGCAACCTGAGTGACAAAAACGAATACCTTGAAGTTCATTCCTTAAAATTGTATGAAGGCCCTTACGATGATGTCAGCGAAGACGACCGTTGTTATTATCGTAAATTCAGTTGCGAGGAAACCCGCTATATCTACGTGGAGATCATCCTGAAAAACAACCATAATTCAAAAAGCTGGCAGTGCGAGTTGTTTACAAAATTTTACAACAATGCACGGGAGTTGAAAGGGCAAGTGGTGCGGCTGCAAAGGGTGGAGAAAAAAGACGACCTCATCAAGATCACCGCAGGCTGGGGGTCGAACGTAAAAGGCTCCTGGCGAAAAGACCGCTACACGGCAGAACTGATCTTCATGGACAACCTCCTGGCCATTATTCCCTTTGAAGTTACCGACGATTTTGAAGAGGGCATTACACCCGTTTTGCTCCCGGATCAGCATGCGCCGGTCATTTTAAACCCCGATATCGATTCCGACCAGACTTTTGAAGAAGTGATGGAAAAAATGGATACGCTGATCGGACTTAATGAGATCAAAAAACAGGTTCGCGAGCATGCCCAGTACATCCAGTTTTTACAATTGAGAAAGGAAAAAGGCTTTGAAGAAGCTGACCGCATCAACGTCCATTCGGTTTTCATAGGCAATCCCGGTACCGGAAAAACTACTGTAGCCGGCATGATGGGCAAGTTGTATAAAAAGATGGGCTTGTTGTCAAAAGGTCATGTCCACGAAGTAGATCGTGTTGACCTCGTAGGAGAATACATCGGGCAAACGGCGCCAAAAGTAAAGGAAGCCATTGAAAAAGCCCGCGGGGGCGTCCTCTTCATCGACGAAGCCTATTCGCTGGCCAGAAGCAACGACGACAGCAAAGACTTTGGCAGGGAAGTGATCGAAATCCTCGTCAAGGAAATGTCGAATGGCGAAGGCGACATGGCCGTCATTGCTGCCGGTTATCCCAAAGAAATGAAACATTTTCTGAATTCAAACCCAGGTTTGAAATCCCGTTTCAAACTTTATTTTGAATTTTCGGATTATCTGCCACAGGAACTTTCCGAGATTGCCCGGTTTGCCTGCGAGCAAATGAACGTCAAGCCAACACTCGAAGCCCTGAAGAAGATCGACGAGATCATTGTCGGAGCTTATCGCGGAAGAGACCGGAGTTTTGGCAATGCCCGTTTTGTATTCGATATTATTGAAAAAGCCAAGATCAATCTCGGACTGCGCGTGATGGCAGAAGAAAATCCCCGTTCGCTGAGCAAAGATGAAATGTCAGTGTTAATTCTTGACGATGTTGAAAAAATAGAACTCAGGCAAAAACGCAACCTTCCCAATATCCCGATCGATCTCGCTCTGTTGAATTCCGCTTTGAACGAACTAAACCAGTTGATCGGAATGCACAACATCAAAACCCAGATCAATGAATTGGTGCAATTGGTTCAATATTACCGCCTTTCCAAAAAAGACGTCTTGAACAGCTTTTCGCTGCACACCGTATTCATCGGCAATCCCGGCACCGGCAAAACCACGGTTGCGCGAATACTGACAAAAATTTATAAGTCGCTCGGCGTACTCGAAAGAGGGCACATGATAGAAACCGACCGGCAGGGACTGGTTGCCGGATTCGTGGGACAAACAGCGATCAAAACCGCAGAAAAGATCGAAGAGGCTATGGGCGGCGTGTTGTTTATCGATGAAGCTTATGCCCTTTCTCAAAGCGCCAGAAATGCACATGGTGACTTCGGAAGCGAAGCGATCCAAACGCTGTTGAAACGTATGGAAGACCAGCGCGGGAAGTTTTTTGTTTTTGTCGCCGGTTATCCAGACAACATGGAATCCTTCTTGAAAGCTAATCCGGGTCTAAATTCCCGTTTCGATAAGGTGCTGAAGTTTGAGGATTATTCTCCGCAGGAATTGAAAGAGATCGCTCAGTTCATGCTGGCTGAAAACAATATGCAACTTTCTCCCGAAGCAGAGGAACACCTTGTAAAATACCTGAAATTCATCTACGAATACCGCGACCAATACTTTGGTAATGCCCGCACCGTGCGGAGTATTGTATCGGATGCGCTCAAAAACCACAACCTGCGACTGGCCGGCTTGTCGGAAGACGAAAGGAAAAATACCGATCCCAACGTGCTTACGCTGGATGATGTGTCGTCTTTCAAACTGGACAAAAGTGGTTTTGTTTTTAATAAAAAATCAATCGGGTTCAACAAACAACCCGGCGAATCTTCATAATTAAAAAGAAATAAAAATTTGTTTACATGGTGTTGAATTACCCTGGAAACTTTATAGCTTCCGGGGTATTTTTTTGTCGCTCTCACTGTTGATTGTACAACTTACAAAAGTTATTCATGGCAGGATTTTTGCCATTTTCCACACAGGTTTTATCCTACAACCTGTTATAATCCCATCTTTTAAATTCCCGTGAAATATCAACCCGGCAGGATCGCCAGGCTGGTTTTTATTTTCTATAAAAATCCGGATCAGGCTGTATCTGCAAACCGGCGGTTTACTTTTTAAAGAAAAAAAGTATAACCCGATGATTCACACGATTCCGTGCTTTTCTTTCTCATAATTATAATTTGATAGCTGGTTATTTTCGATAACTCCCTCCCGGCTATCATCTTTTTATCCCGCTGACAACAGTTTCTCTCAATTAAAAAAGCCCATTTCCCAGGGTTTCCATGAAGCTTTTATGAGTTTGAAGTGTTCCTTTTCGATGTTTTCTTTTCGGAAAAAAACAAAACCTAAAAAAAACAAGTCGATAGAGAGCGTAACTTCAGGATGGTTCTTGATCTCTTGCCAGGCTTCGGTCATTTCTTCCGACCAATAAATATCGTCAATGACAAACACGCTGTCGTTGTGCGCAAATTTGAGGCATTGTTCAAAATAATCCAGCGTAGGCAATTTGCGATGATTTCCGTCCAAAAAAAGAAAATCCAGCTTTTGCATCCTATTCAACACATTTGGCAGTGTATCGTCAAAGTTGCCACTGACCAATTCAATGTCCCGTACTTTTAATCTCGTGAAATTTTGCTTAGCAACCGAAGCGATTTCATCTACGCCTTCCAGCGTTATGAACCTGGCATTTTGAGCGCCGAAATGTAGATACAGCGTAGAGATACCCAGCGAGGTACCTAATTCGAGGATGGTTTGTGGTTTGAAATGATTGACCGACCGGAACAACAATCCGCCCTTGAATGGCGATGAACCGGCCGAAGCGGCAATAGCCCGGATAGTTCGAGAGCGTTTTTTGGAAACCAGCGAACCGGCGCCCGGATCATCAAAATCAATTTTCCGATGATCTTGTCTCAATAAACTTCTCAATGACCGGATCGATCCAAAAACGTAAAAATTCCGGTTGTCTTCCAGAACTGCTTTCACAAATTCAAAAACATAAGGAGAATGCGTACGATATTTCGTTTTTGCAGCGAAATAGAATCGAATGAAATTTTTTAAAATGTAAAATCTGCTCAAACGGGAAAATTTTGGCTGCAAATTAAAAAAATCTCAAAAACATACGGTTGTTCCGGCATTTTATACTATCACATATTTCACGCTCGTTTACGCTGCTATGAAAAAAATCCTGATCTTCCTTGCATTGTCCACCCCTGGAATATTTGCCGCTGCACAAAAATACCAAACCGCCGCCGGAGTGAGGATCGGCTCCCACTTTGGTTTTACGGTAAAACAAAGAATCCTGAAGAGATCAACCATCGAAGGTATATTTCAAACCAACCTGGGCAGCAAGGATTATAACTCACTGACTTTCCTTTGGGAGCAACACCAGCCAATCATCGGCAAGGGGTTGAATCTTTATTACGGTGCAGGGATCCACAAAGGTTGGATGGTAAGCAAATATTCCGAACTCGAGATCAAAGACCCGGCGGGGTTGTCCCTGATCGCCGGATTGGAAATAACCCTTGGGGAGTTGAATCTTTCATTCGATTACAAACCCGTTCTCAATTTTTCCGGTGGCCAAAGATTTTTTGAAGGCCAATCCGCGCTGTCTGTCAGGTATGTTTTGATCAAAGGAAAAAAGAAAAACAAGTTCAGATTGTTCCCAAAAAAATAACTGCATTTTCGCAATAAAAAAGGGTTATCTGAATATCAGATAACCCCTTTAGGGTGGAAGACGGGATTTGAACCCGCGACCTCTGGAACCACAATCCAGCGCTCTAACCAACTGAGCTACAACCACCATTTTTCGCTTTTTACACAGGCAATTTTACTTTCGAATTACCGCGTTTGTAAAAGCGTTGCAAATATAAAATAAGTTCCGTTAACGGATTCAATTCTTTTTTAAAAAAATGGTGTTCATGCCCATTTTTAGTTTTCCAGTTCATCGGCTTTTAGTTCAAATTCCCGCTCAACCGGATTCAGCGCCGTGACTACCCGTTCGCCCTTACCGTCAACCAATGTGAGCTTGATCTTATTTTTGCCCATCGGCAGGCCTTCGATGTAATAAGGCTGCCATTTGTCGATCGTATGAACCTCGCCGTTGATGTCGGCCAGCACTTTGTATTTGTCTCCAAGCTCAAGGTTGATGACATAAAAATCGAGCATCACTTTTTTGGTGTCCTTTTCTCCTACATAGACCCCTTTTGGCCGGCTGTAAAACAACATCGGTTCGTTGATCGATTCAAACTCAAGAGCAGAACCGTCGGTTACGAACATGCTCGAAGCTTTGAATGCATCTTTGGTTTTAATACTTTCGTGGTAAGACCTCGATAAAAAGCCAAGCACGTAGTGGCTGCCGTCTTCCATCGGCACATCACTGAAGGTGGAGGTATAGCGGGCATGGTAAGGTTCATTGTCGATAATGACATGAATGTGCTGGCCTTCCGCTGAATTGGCGCACATTTTTTGTCCGGCATCGGCGGTTTGTACCCCCAGCCGGTAAGAATCGCCCGACAACTCAAAAGTGAATTTTCCTTGAAGATAAGTCATCGAATTTATTTTAGCATCGGGGTATTGTGGCGATTCGCCAACAGGCGTCAATTTGTATTTAGCATTCTGGTCGCTGGTAGTTTCAGAGGTTGTGGCGTCGCCGTTTTCTGTAGTCATATCGCTTTGGCAAGAGATAAAACCCAGAATGAGGATCATAAAAAATAAGAGCTTACGCATAAATAAATATTTTGGTTTAGGAATTTTTTACAGTTTGGGCAAATGTAACAATTATCAATATCTTTTTGAAAACTATTCTCCATCAGTGCCATTACTTGTTTAGATTTGAAATAGCCGGATCAGTGATTTGTTCAAAAATTATATCACATCAAATTTCACAAATCGTTGTTTTACTTTTATTGCTTTTAAACCAAAAAAGAATAAAACTGCATTCACTTTGCATAATCAGAAGTTATGAGTAAAAAAGTAATTGAACTGAAAGTTGACGGGATGACCTGCAACAACTGCGCTTCCAGCCTGACCCGGTATTTAGGCAAAAAAGGAATGGAAAATGTTTATGTCAATTTTTCAACCAAAGAAGTACGATTTACCCAGGGAGAAACCAATGTCCCGATGGAAGATATAAAAGACGGGATCAGCAAGCTGGGATACCGTATAGTGGAAGATG
>CAZKDA010000006.1:0-48834 GCA_964551455.1 uncultured Saprospiraceae bacterium | reverse complement strand
TTCGCTACGCTGCGATATGGTATTATGGTTTACCGTTCACCGTTTACTGTTCACTGTTTACCGTTTACCGTTCACCGTTTACTGTTCACTGTTTACCGTTTACTGTTTACAAACTCATCATTCAACCTTTTCGGGTTCTTCTTTTTTGATTTGGTTAGCCAGCCAGTTTTTGTTTTCAGAACTCATGATCGCTTCGGCTTTTTCCACAAAATCCTGGAAACTTTTTTTCGTTTTGTATGGCCCGGCGCCCGTCAGGTACAACAGCTTTTCCCGGTTTAGCATTTCCGAAGTCATCCGGTACTCCAGCCAGATGTCTTTGTATTTGTAAAGGGATAAGATACCCTCGATCACCACGATCAAGACACCGGCGATCCCGACGATCATTTTCAACAATTGGTCATTTTCGGTGATCATGATGGCCAGCACGGGAATACTGGAAGAAAGGATGATCACCAAAGCCTTGAAGAGTTGATACCGGTTTTTGTTGAAAGTACTCTTTCTGCTGTACCAATTGATCTGGTCATCGATCCGTTGGCTGAGGTAATCCTGTTCTGTCATTGGATTCATGGTTTTTCGGAAATTTTGGCTTGCTAAAAATAGTAAAATATTTCTTCCGGTTTCAAGAATTAAAAATAACTTTTGGTAAAATTGCAGTTGTTAGATTTTAAAAGCGGTTCCCTGATTCCGGCAATTGTTCCATACATTTTAAACTTTGTCCAATAAATTTTAAATTTATGCTTCCGCGCCTGATCCCCGTTTTGATTGTCTTTTTTGCCGCTTGTCACCATGATCCTACTACTGAAAATAAAAATAACCAGCCAGTGTATTCGCAACAGGAACTAATGCAAACCTTGATACCGGTGATAAAGTCCGAAGGTCAGGTTTATAAAAAAATCAAAAAGGTGTATGCCCGGCAAGCGGAAGAAGGCGAAAAAATTCAAACCATTACTGCCGACGGGCTGGAAACGACCAACCAGGCTAAAGCCGGTGATTTTATAATCAAAAATCAAACAGAGGCTGGAGAAATGTACATCATTGGCGCCGCGAAATTCCAGGAGCGTTACGATTTTCTGGAACAAGCCGACGATGGTTTTTCGGTTTATACCGCAAAAGGGAAAGTAATGGCGCTGGAGATGAATGAAGCGATGTTGCAAAAACTGGATATGCCTGAAGAGTTTCATTTCGTTGCGCCCTGGGGCGAAAAAATGGTCGTCAAAAAAGGCGATTACCTGGCAAGTCCGCTTGATTTCAGCGAGGTTTACCGCATTGCAAGAAAAGAATTTTTTGAAACTTATCAACCTGATAAATAAACAGATATGAAACCCGTAAAGGTGTTTATTTCTTATGCCCACGAAGACGAGCCTTACAAAGACAAGCTCATGACCAGCCTTGCCAATCTGAAACGGCAGGGGTTTGTGTCGGCGTGGGAAGACCGCCAAATTCCCGCAGGTGGCGAATGGGACAAGCACATCAAAACGGAATTGAATGAGGCTGATATCATACTGCTACTGATCAGCATGGATTTTATCGCTTCCGAATATTGCTTTGATGTGGAAGTAACCCGCGCCATCGAGCGCCACAATGATCCCAACGATAATGCAAGGGTGGTACCCATCATTGTGCGGCATGCCGACTGGCAGGATACAGCATTTGCTGCGCTCCAGGCATTGCCGAAAGGAGCGCGTCCGATCTCCACCTGGGATGATAAGGATGCCGCTTACCTCGATATTGTCAATCAATTGAAAAACCTGATCCGGGAAATGCGCGGTGAAGGAGGTGCAACCCTAGTCGCTGCTCCTGCTGCCGCTGTTCCTTCGCCGGCACCGCAACCATTATCAAGCCCTGTGGATGAATGCCGCGACCTGATCGGCTCCGGCAAAACAGGCAAAGCCATAGACCTGATGCTCGGCTACATCAAAGACCGGGATGAGGATGTTTATAACCAGTTTATCCTGCTGTCGAGCAGAAACAAATCCCTGGAACGGCAAGTAAACATGGGCTTAATGGACAATAGCGCGGCGCAGGTTCAAAGAGCACAGATCAATTATGCTTTGCTGGCGATCATTAACGATCTATAAAGTTTGTGGCCAGCCGGAAGGCAGGCAGGTTTGTGGTTTCGTGATTTTAACCGCGAGGGTCGCAAAGGATACGCGAGGATCGCAAAGGTGAATTTTATACGTGATTTGTGGTTTCCCGATTTCATCGTCCCGCTTTTTCTCGAAAAAGCGGGATTCGTGGCGATGTGGTTTGTTTTTTTTGTTTTAAAAATTAAAAAATAGGGGAAGTCGGAACGACGATGCAAACATTGCTGATTTTCATAATTGCCGCGACCTTTTTTTATTTGCTTCTTTATTTGCTTGTTCCTAAAAAAACCAATTTTTATGAACTTGTAAGGATCCCGCCTTTTTTGCTTCGTTCTCTGTTGTCGCAACGCAATAATATGATCGTGGAAAAACACCGATACGGCAAACACCGCAGGCAGTATTTTCTTTTTTGCCAACCCAAATCCCGCGATTCATCCAAAAAACATGTGATCGTTTATTATCACGGCGGTGGCTGGCGGAGTGGCAGTCCGGAGTTGCTTCGTTCCAACGCTCAGTTCTTTGTTGATCTGGGCTACTGTGTTTTTATGCCATCTTGTCGGCGCACCCCGTTTAATGGCTATCGCGAGATCCGCGAAGACCTGAGCGAAAGCCTGAAAATGATCGTGGAGTTGATGAAAATCTATGGATTGCAGGAGAAAAAGATCATCCTGGGCGGAATGTCTTCGGGCGGTAACCTCGTGGCGCTTATCCTCTATGACAGAAGCAGGTTATCGGACTTGGGTTTTAACCAGGAGACGTTTGGCGGGATCATGTTATTCGGCGCTCCGCTCGATCTCAATGCCATGAAGGATTCATTTGTGTTACGGGATTTTGCCGGAAGGCGCGATCAGTCATCGTTTCAGCTTGCCAATCCGGTTTATCATTTACAGGCTGACGAGCAAATCCCGTCGCTCTGTATTCACGGTACGCACGATGGTTTGGTTCCTTTTTCAAATGCAGAATCCTTTGCGGAAAAGCTACGGAGCATCAATGGCGATATTTTAACGTTCATTCCTGTCGAAAATGCTTCCCACATGGATACGGCGAGTTGGGCAATTGAAAATAATGAGATTCGACAAATGATTTGCAACTGGCTCGATCAAAGAGAGCGTTGATGGGGAAGACAGCCTTCGGGCAGAAGGGATGGATTGAAGCAGGCTGTGTTTTAAAACTAAAGTTGCGAAAACAATACCGAATGAGAACACAGATAACGCGGATTGAACGGATACTTGCAGATTTGCTTCTACTGTGTTGTCAAAATTGTAAAACCTGTGAAAATCCGTTGCATCTGCTCAATCCGTGTTCCTTATGCCCAGAGTTTGCACAACTTCACTTTAGAAACATAAAAAGCGAAGCTTTAAAAAAAAACTTCGCTTTTGAAAACCTATTTTAAAATCAAAGCATAAAATTCTACCAACTGATGTCGTCCTCAGTTTCTACACTCGTATTCGTATTTTCTTTGGCGGCTTTGGCCTCTGAATTTCCGTCATTAGACGGCATATTCTGATCATGGTTTTGGTTGTTTTCCGCATTGCGGTTAGCTTCCCATTCTTCATGCCGTCGGGTAAATTCATCATAATCGTAATCGGGCATCAATTCAGTTTTGACGTAATTGACGGCAGCTTCGAGACCTTCCATGAAGCGGTTGAAATCTTCTTTGTACAGGAAAATCTTGTGCCTTTCGTAACCGTCGTCGTTAAATCTCTTTGTACTTTCTGTTAAGGTGATATAGTAATCGTCTCCTTTGGTTTGGCGAACATCAAAAAAGTAGGTTCTTCTTTTTCCCGCACGTACCTTATTCGAATACACACTTTCAAATCTCCTTTGGTTATTCTCGTTATCCACAATTATTAAGTTTTGATGAATAAAAATGTCAAACTTTGCCTTACAAATGTAATTATTTGTTTAAAAATACAAAAGAAAGTACAATAAAAGTGAAACCTTGTGCGAAAAAATACAAGGACTGGGTTTTCAAGGTTTTTGGCCTTTGCTATCTTCGATCCGTTGCTGCTCGAACATTTCAAAATAATATCCTTTTGCGGCCAGTAAGGCTTCGTGGGTGCCTTCCTCGATGATCGCGCCGTCTTCCAGCACGATGATCTTGTCGAAGTTGAGCATGGCGTAAATGCGGTGTGTGATAATGATCGCGGTTTTGTCGGACAGTGCATTGTTGAGGTAGCCGAGTATTTGCTGTTCGGTGTTGGTATCGACCGCCGAGAGGCAATCGTCGAGCACCACGATGTCCGGTTTTTTGATCAGTGCACGAGCGATGGAAATTCTTTGTTTCTGACCACCGGAGAGGGTTACACCCCTTTCTCCGACCATCGTATCGAAACCTGAAGGCAATCCTTTGATATCCTCATAAATAGCGGCATATTTTGCAAACTGTTCGACCTGCTCGCGGCTGGCCTCCCGCTCTCCAAATGCGATATTGGCGGCCACGTTATCGGAAAACAAAAATACATCCTGGGGTACGTAACCGATCCGATGACGGAGGTTGTCCAGATCGAGGTTTTTGATGTTTTTTCCATCTATCAGTATCTCGCCCTCGTCCACATCGTACATCCGCAGCAGCAGATCGGCGATGGTAGATTTCCCGGAGCCTGTTTTTCCGACAATGGCCATTTTTTGTCCGGGTTCCAGCCGGAACGAGATGTTGTTGATCGCTTTGGTACCGGAGTGCGGAAAGGTAAAAGACACTTTATCAAAAAAGATACTCCCTTTCAACGGTACGGGATCGGTGACGGGGCTTGCGATTTCAGGTGTCGCATGCAGGAATTCGTTGATCCGCTTTTGGGAGGCTTCCGCCTGCTGAATGATGGAAGCCACCCAGCCCGTTGCAGTGACCGGCCAGGTGAGCATGTTGACATAAATGACGAACTCCGCGATGTTGCCCGGCGTGATCGTTCCTTTGGCAACCAGAAGCCCGCCAATATAAACCGTGATGATCGTGCTGGCTCCAATGAGCAAGAGCATCAATGGAAAAAAAAGGGCTTCCACTTTCGCCATTTCCATAGACTTGTCTTTGAAGTTTTCGCTCTGGCCGGTGAAATATTTTACCATCGGCATCTCCATCACATAAGATTTTACCACGCGGATCCCGGAGTACACCTCCTGGGCGGTACTGTTCAGCGTGGCGAGTTGCTCCTGGATTTTTTCACTCTTTTTATTGATGATGTTGCTGACAAAATATATGGAAACCGAAAGTACCGGTAGCGGCAACAGGCAATAAAACGTCAGCGTCGGGCTAACGCTTAGCATAGACCAGATCACCAGCACAAACAGCGAGACCAGGTTGATCCCGTACAAAACGGCAGGCCCCAGGTACATCCTCACTTTTGAAACATCCTCCGTGATGCGCGACATCAGGTCGCCGGTGTTGTTTCGTTTGTAAAAAGCGAGACTCAGCTTTTCGTAATGAGCGAATATTTCTTTCCGCATATCGTATTCGATCAGCCGCGACATCACGATGATCGTCTGCCGCATGAAATACATGAACAGCCCCATGAAAAGAGCGAGTATCAAAACCAGGATGCCGAAAAAGAGCAGGGTTTTTCCCAAAATGGAAAACAATTCCTGTTGCAAATCAAAACCGTTGAACAACTTGTAAAGATTGACGTTTTCGATCACGAGGTCTAAGGCCTGTCGGATCATCTGCGGTTGCAAGACCCGGAAATAATTGGAGAGTGATACGAAGATGATCCCCAGCAGCAAATGCCGACGGTATTTGTAGAAAAACTTGTTGAGATGGGAGAGTTCCTTCACTTTCATTGTTCCCGGATTACGGATGCTAAATCCCTTCACAGGGCTTTTTGTTCAAGCCGTCAAAGGTAGTTATTTTGAATGTGAGGAAAAAAGCTTTTTTGTCAAAGGTTACGATTTCTTTAACCATTTCAGTTTCTTAAAGTTTTGATAATATACAACACCACTGTTGATTTTGCGGGGATAAGTGAAAGTTAGTGCCAATCAGAAAAATCGCGATCTTGGTATATCGTTCAAAAGACTGTAAATTTACTCTAAACGTAACTATTCACCCCGGCACTTGTGTCGGGGCTGAAAAATCTTTAGCCTTTTAAAAAGTGCGAGATTTGCGTTTTTTGAACCACAAAAGAAACAAAAGAGAACAAAAGAAAAATAAAAGGCTTTTCCCGATTGCTTCGGGATCCGGGATGTGTCCTTTTGTGTTCTTTTGTGGTTTACATTTACAAACCATCCCGCTTTTAATCGGGTTTTTAGCGTAATTGCTGAATAGTTATCTCTAAACAAAGATTAAACAACATGGCGCTTCAGGATAAATACATCAATCCTTTTACCGACTACGGTTTCAAAAAGTTGTTTGGGACGGAAATAAACAAAGATCTGCTGATTGATTTTCTAAATCAGGTTCTGCCGAAACATCATCGTGTCCAGGATTTATCCTATACTCCTACCGAACAACTGGGCGCGAGCGAGGTAGATCGCAAAGCGATATTCGACCTTTATTGCACCAGCCCTAGCGGAGAACGTTTCATCGTTGAAATACAAAAAGCGAAACAGAATTATTTCAAAGAACGGAGTGTGTATTATTCGACTTTTCCCATTCAGGAACAGGCAAAGAAAGGAGACTGGGATTTCCAATTAGCGGCGGTTTACACCATAGGCATCCTGGATTTTGTATTTGACGATGACCGCCACAAAAACCAGGTTCGCCATGAAGTCAAACTGAAAGACCAGCAATGCCAGGTGTTTTACGACAAGCTCACCTTCATATACCTGGAAATGCCGAATTTCAAAAAGACTGAAGCAGAATTGGAAACGGATTTTGATAAGTGGATGTATGTGTTGAAACATCTTCCGTATTTGCAAAACAGGCCGGCAGCATTGCAGGAGCGGATATTCCAGAAACTTTTTGAAACAGCTGAGATTGCCCGTTTCGACCCGAAAGAAAAAGCCAGATATGAAGAAAGCTTGAAATACTATCGGGATTTGAAAAATGTGATAGATACGTCCTTTGGAGATGGTATAGAAGAAGGCAGGAAAGAAGGCAGGAAAGAAGGTAAAGAACAAGAAAAAATCGAAGTGATCCTCAAATCTCATGAAGCGGGACTCGACGCAGAAACCATATCAAAGATCACCGGAAAATCTATTGAAGAAATAAGAAAGATCATTGACGAAACCAGTTGAGAATTTGCAGGATGCAAGGTGTGAACTTGTATTCCGTCGTTTTTCAAAACCAAAAATTGACATTGCAAATCACAAAAACGGCAAGGGCTTTTTCCTGTAAAAGAAAACAGGATTTCTCAAAAAAAAACACCTTTCCCACCTTCCTTTTTTTGCTATCTTTGCAAAACCGAATTTTTAACGAAATCAACCTGTTCCAAATGAATCGAATCATCACGTTAGATGAATTTATCATTCATCGTCAAATGGACTTTCCTTATGCTTCCGGCGAACTCACAGGTCTCCTGCGGGACATCGGCGTAGCTGCCAAGATCGTCAATCGCGAAGTCAACAAAGCCGGCCTGGTAAATATCCTTGGCGTGGATGGCGCCGAAAATTCCAGCGGTGATGCCGTGCAAAAGCTGGATATGTATGCCAATGAAAAACTAATCGATTGCCTCAAAAACAGCGGCGAATGCTGTGGCATCGCTTCCGAAGAAAATGATCATTTCATCGAAATACCTTCCGTTGAATCCAAAAACGCTAAATACGTTGTTGTTTTCGATCCTTTGGACGGATCATCCAATATCGACGTCAATGTTTCCGTAGGAACGATCTTCGGAATTTACCATAGAATTTCAGACCCCGGCGGCCCCTGCCAACTGGAAGACTTCTTGCAAAAAGGCACCGAAATGGTCGCTGCAGGATATGTCATCTACGGTACTTCCACCATCCTGGTATATACTACCGGCAGAGGCGTCAATGGCTTTACGCTTGATCCGAGCATCGGCGAATTCTGTCTGTCACATCGCGATATAAAAATACCAGACCGGGGAGGCTACTACTCTGTCAATCAGGGTTATTACCTCAAATTCGATGTGGAACTGCGAAGGTATATCGACTATTGTTCTGACTTGAATCTGAGCCTTCGTTATATCGGGTCTATGGTGTCAGATGTTCACCGCATCCTGTTTCAGGGGGGTATTTTCCTTTATCCGAATACCCGCAAATATCCGCAAGGCAAGCTCCGCCTGGTGTATGAATGCAACCCCTTGTCCTTTGTCGTTGAACAAGCCGGCGGCATGGCCATCAGTTGCCAATTGAAACGGATTCTGGACATGAAGCCGGGCGAGTTGCACGAAAAATCCACTATTGTTATCGGTTCTCCACTTATGGTTGATGAAATGAAAAATTTCGTGGACCAATATACGCTGCCGAATTACACAACTGGCAATGGTGTGAAAAAGCAACCTTCGTAACTTTAGTGTTCATTTTCCGGCGATCTTTTTATCTCTTTCGGAAATTTTCTTACATTAGTGGGCGAAGGGAATCCCCGCTGTACTCGATTCCCTTTTGATTTAAACGCTATGTGAAAACCATTAATCCGGAGAATTTCATGTTCAACTGGAGGGAGATACCATTCGTCCGCATCCTTTTTCCGCTTCTCGCAGGGATCATCCTGGCTATGCAACTGGATCAGCCATTTCCTGTTTTCGATTATCTTTTGTTGGCATTGCTTTTTGTTTTGCTGTTGTTGTCACAAATGCGGCAGGCATTCCGGCACCGCTGGACTTATGGCCTGATCCTCAACTTTTTTTTCGTAGTTTTTGGCTATCAGTTGGCTTTTTATCATACAGACCTGAACGCTAAAGATCATTTCAAATCGCGGATCGCCTCCGAAAACCTGGTGATCGGCATTGTGAATAACTCCCCTTCCTTTAATTCCAAATTTGTAAAGATCAATCTGAAAACCCGGCAGATCGGCAAACCTTTCGGAACCATGACCGATTGCCAGGGAACGATCCTGTTGACCTTACCCAACGACAGCCGAACGCGGGAGTTAAACTACGGCGACCGCATTTTGTGTAAAACCAACATCCGGCCTACCGCTTCGCCGCGCAATCCCGAAGCCTTCGATTACAGCAGATTTCTCCATTTGAAAAATATCGATTTTCAGGGTTTTGTGCGGGCAAATGAATGGCAGCCGCTCGACAGCCTCAACGGAAACCCCGTGCTCCATTTATCCCAGCGGCTCCGGCATGACTTTCTGGATGTTTTGGAAACTCACCTGACCAAAAAAAACGAATATGCGGTAGGCTCTGCCCTGATCCTCGGTTATAAAGATGAATTGAACGAGGATTTGAAAACAGCTTATGCCAACACCGGCGCCATGCACGTTTTGGCCGTGTCGGGCCTGCACGTCGGGATGATCTGGGGTATCGTAGCTATGCTACTGGGGCGTATCCGCTGGCGGCATCCGGCCTGGAAATGGCTCAAGATGTCCATCAGTTTGATTTGCCTTTGGCTGTTTGCGTTGATCACCGGCGCATCGCCCTCAGTGTTGAGAGCCACCACAATGTTCAGCTTTGTTATAGCAGGCATGACATTGAGCCGTTCGGGGAATATTTACAACACGCTGGCTGCTTCCGCTTTTTGTCTGTTGCTGTTCAATCCCTTCCTGGTTTACGAAGTCGGTTTCCAGCTTTCGTACTTTGCGGTGATGGGCATCGTTTATTTCCAGCCAAAAATCTACCGGCTGTGGTATATTGAAAACCGCGTGGGCAATTTCTTTTGGGAACTCACGGCGGTAGCCATTGCTGCACAGATCACTACCTTTCCACTGAGTTTATATTATTTTCATCAGTTTCCCTTGTATTTCTGGCTGTCGGGTTTTGTGGTCATCCCGTTTGCCTTTTTGATATTGGGTGGTGGTGTGATGTTGTTGGTCATCCATGCAATTCTGCCTTTTTTAGCGGTGTACGCCGGCATGTTGCTCAATGGTTTGATCTGGATGATGAATTCATTGATCTTTCTGATCGAACAAATTCCTTACGGTTTACTTTCCGGCATCTGGATCAGCGTGGGGATGATGATAGCAGCTTACGGATTTATCCTTTTAACCGCTTTTTTTATCAACACAAAAAAACTGTCGTGGATGGTTGCTGCCATGTCTTTTGCAGTGTTTTTCTGTGGAATGTACGCATTCAGGAACATCGAAAACCAGTTGCGAAAGGAGATCGTATTTTATCATATTCCCAAAAAAACGCACGTCGAGTTTATAGAAAAAGGCAAGGTTTTGAGCTTCGGCGATCACGATGTCGATCAGAAGGCCTTGTCTTTTGCTACGCAGGATTACCATATGGCAAGGGGTGTGTCGGCGACCGAAAACTTTCATTTCGGTTATGAACCCGTTCAATTTGACAACTGGATGCAAACCGCTGGTTTTGTACAGTTTTATGATAAAAAAATAGCTTTTTTAAAACACCTGCCTGAAGCGGGAACCCGCCCAAAGATCAAACTCGATTATGTAGTCGTCAGAAAACACGCTAATTTTAACCTGGATGAATTATCGGAGTTATTTGATTTTGAAACGATCATTCTCGATGGCGCTGTGGAATTTTGGAAACGCAAGAGATGGAAACAGGCCTGCACTGATGCCGATGTTCCGCTGTACGATCTGAGCGACGAAGGTGCGCTTATCAGCGCGATTCAAAGATGAAGTAGTTTATAGTTTTTGGTTCGAAGTTCGTGGTTGAGCAAAATAGGGCGAATAAAGATGGATTATGAGCTATAAGTTATTGATTATTAATGCATTAAAAAAAAATACCATTACACTAATACACTTAAACACTATAAGACCAAATTCGCAAATCAACAATTTAAATACCTCAATTTCAAAATATAAAACTCATGAATGAACTATTAAAAGAATATTTTCGCTATTCGCGGTCGGAACGCAATGGCCTTGTTATTTTGACTGTTATTTGCGTCGTTTTGGTGATCTTGCCTGTCATCCTCCGTCAATTTAATCACACGGAAGAAAAAACAGATTTTAGCTATTTCCAGCAAGAGATCGATGGCTTTCTCCAAAATATGCAGGAAGACAGCCTTGCCGAAGAAGTTCAGCTTTTTCGGTTTGATCCCAATAAGGCTTCCATTGACGATTTTCTGCGATTAGGATTATCGAAAAAACAGGCGTTCACCATTGCCAATTACCGCAAAAAAGGTGGGAAATTTTACAAAAAGGAAGATTTTAAAAAGATATGGGGCATCACTCAGGAGGATTACGAACGGCTTGAAAATTACATCAGCCTGGAAGATGAGCGGCAGCAAGACTTTGAAAGGAGTTATGAGCCACTCGAGGAGGAATTAGCCGCAGATTTTGAACTGTTTGAATTCGATCCGAACACCGCTACTTCAGAAGAATTGCACCGGCTCGGCTTGCCAAAAAAAGTAGTCCTGACGATCCTGAATTTCAGAAATAAAGGTGGCGGTTTTTACAAAAGAGAAGACCTCGCCAAGATATACGGACTTTCCGAAACGGATTTTGAGCGGCTGTTTCCATATATCAAAATTGAAGAAAAACAAGCGGCTCCATTGCTCGCCAGCTATGAGCTTGCGCATATCCCGACGGATTATGAAGCTACAGCCCCGATAAAAATCAACATCAACACAGCCTCCGCCGAAGAATGGCAACAATTACAGGGCATCGGCCCATACTTTTCCAAACAAATTTGCAACTTCCGGGATAAGCTCGGCGGTTTTGTTTCCATAGATCAGGTAGGCGAAACTCGCGGCTTTCCCGACAGTGTTTTTCAAACGATCAGGCCGCTCCTGGTTTTGGATCAGCCCGCCAAAACAATCAACCTGAATACCGCCTCCGCCAAAGAACTTTCGGCGCATCCTTATCTCAATTGGTCGCAAGCCAACGCCATCGTCAAATACCGCGAGCAGCACGGCAACTTCGCATACCTTGATCAGTTAGAAAATATCGTGATTTTGGACAGGGAAACTTTGGAGAAGATCAGGCCTTATCTGGAGGTGGAATAGGGGAAGCGCCTGCCAGCATCCCGCGACCAGTTCTTAAAATCTGCTATGGTATTTTTGTCAATCAGGAAACAAGTGACCGGATGGTTAATACCTTTGATCACCAGTACATCACGTGCCGGGAGCTGCGCAACAGGTTTTTCTGAAACCATTTGACCCCATCGCCTCGGTTCGCATCCGCAAACATGATATTCGACACCGTCCCGGAATGCCAGAGGCCGCAGGAATGGCCGATTTCGTGCGCTAAAGTGCTCGCGTTTTTCACACCTTCCGGATCCAGGGTGAGATAATCGGACAAAGGCCCCAGCGAACAACCCTGCTTATTGATTACATTTTCAACGACAAATGCTGTGATCGGAAATTTCAGGGATACGGGAATGGCATTCCACCCCGCAGTATGTTTTGCGAAATACTCTCCGGCATCGCCGTATTCCTCTTTGAAGGCTTCGAAATCACAACTGACTTCCAAAGCGGCAGCGGGTGCTGGCTCGGTTATGATCTCCACAAACTGCTTGCTAAACGGCAGCAATTTCACATTGAATTTGTCTTTTAAAACCTTCTTTGCAAAAGCGATAGAGTTGTCGAGGTCAGTGGCATTGACAACCGGATTTCCGTCCGGTTTGGTAAGAATGAAGATGTGTAACCGCAGTTTCTTGGGAGGCCAGGCTACGAATCCAATCAACAGATCAACGATGCCCAAAACCCTTCCGATCACTTCCGTAACAACCTTAATAACGGTTCGGGCAACGGCTTTGACTTTTTGCCAGACTTTTTTGGCAGCCTTCTTAATTTTTGACCAGAGTCCCATAATGTTTGTGTTTTCAAATGATTAAATCGGAGTGCTACAGATTTTACTATTGCTTTCCCGGAAATCCGAAAACAGGCTAGGGAAACAGCGAGAAAATCCAACTCAAATTAATCCAAAGTTTGAATTAATTTATCTGTCCAATCGATAAATATTTTGATATATAATAAGGGCATGACGCTCGCAGTCAAAAAAGTAATTCACAACCCACATTCAGAGTTTGCGTTCCAAAACAGTATTGTAAACCGCCAACATCCCAAAATACAATCCGCAGAGCCAGGCGCCGAAGGTGAGCAAGCCATTTCTTTCGGGGTACAAATAAGTGATCGCGATCATCACTACAAAAAACAAAACGGAAAACAGCAAAGTAGGAATGCGAAAGCGGGCGCCGCGACTGGGGTATGCAAATTTTATGGGTATAAAATGCAGGATGCTAAAAACTACGATGAGCACAAGGTTCGTCGTTTCACTAGCCTGGAAAACAAAAACCAGGTAAAAAACCACGAGGTTCCAAAGCACCGGAAAACCGATGAAATAATTATCTCCGGATACCATCCCGTCCTTTCCGTAATAGATCACCGAAACGAGCAGGATCAAAGCTGTGCAAGGCAATTTCCAGGATTCGGCCACCAGATCAGCCTCATGGAAAAAATAAGCCGGGATAATGGCGTAGGTGGCGATGTCCACTACAAAGTCCATGGTCTTTCCATCCATGAATGGCAAAACTTCTTTGACTTTGAACATCCTGGCAAAGGTACCGTCGATCCCGTCGATAATCAGGCAGAGGATCAGCCAGAACATCGCTTCCCGCCAGTCCTTTTCATTGATCGCCAGGATCGCCATAAATCCGGCGACCATCCCGGAAGCCGTGAAAATGTGGACTGCCCAGGCCAGGGTTTTTTGGAGAGGTGAGGGAGAAGGAGCTGAGTTATTCACCTAAGATTTCTTTTATCCAGGAAGCCATTAGTTTAACAGGCGAATTGGTTTTTTGCCCGAGTGTATTTAAAAAGTCTTTCATCTTTTCATTGGAATATATCTTTCGGCTCTTTGTGATGGACTTAAAATACTTCATGTTTCCTATTCCGTAATCGCTTGGGTTTATTTCAATTTGATGAGCCGCATTGAATATCCATTGTTCAAAAGCGGGTGAAATGACAATCAAATAGTGTTGTTTTTCAGGATTCTTTTTTAAAATCAAACCATCTTGTTCTTTGAGAATTTCGAATGAGGATTTAAAATATGGAGGTTGTTTTTTATCATTGTCAACTATCCCTATCGCCAACGAATTATTATATTTTTGAAGCATGGAATTGGCAACATCATTAATATTAGGCTGATGGTTAGGTTTTTTATAACCTAAGATTTCAATCAAAAGGGTATCAGCATGGCATTCGGGGAGTATCCTTAATTCTCTACTCATCCTCAAACCAATTTAAATTGAAAAACACATCAACTCCATAGTTGGAAATTTCAGAAATATCTTTTTCTGAAAGTCGGTAAGCAATCGTTTCAAAGTTTTTAAAGCCAATGACAAAAACAGCTACATCATCTGCGTTTTCAATGATGGTATTCAAAAGATAAGGACTATGCGTGGAAATAAAATATTGATTGCTCTTATCCTCGACAATTTTTTCAGCCAATTCCCTGATATAGGGCGGAAACGAATGGTTTTCTGGCTCTTCGAATAATAATACCGAATCTTTGTTAGATTCAATGGCCGCATAGTGAAAAATAATTCTTTGGAGAGTATCGGCGATCAGGTTGAAAGGGGTTTTGTACGCCACGCCATCCACTTCTTTCTGGACTTGTAAAGAATTGTTTTCAAAATCCAACAACAGTTTGAGACCATATTCATCGAAGTAAGCCGCTACTTGTTTTCGCAAATTTGGGTAGGTTTGCAGGATTTCAAAAAGATTCGAGCCATCAGGAGGCATTAAATACGGGAGGTTGTTTTCAAAAGTTTGCTTTTTATGATCGAATTGCCCGAAGCTGTATTTTTTAACTGGGATATGGAAAAGCTGCTTGTAAGAACTTGGGTTGTTGAGGTTTCCGTCCGCCTGGAATCGTTCGTAATAATTGGGTATCATCGATTTGGCGGGTTGGACATTTTTATCCATGGAATCAAGGATCTTTTTTCTGACCTCATCCGGTGTTTGGTCAGAATAATCCGGTTTGGTAAATTCTCTACTGTCTTTTCCCAAAAACAATTCAAAATAATACCGGGAAGATTTCAGTAAAGCCCAGCCGATATTTGTTTCAACTTTAATAAGTTGAGAAGGGTCGTTGTTATAAAAAAGATTTGAAAACGAATTATAACGGATAAAATCCGACAAGATATTTTTATCCCTTAAATTCAGAATACTAAAAGGCGTACAAAACAAACTCAACGCCTCAAGAATATTGGACTTTCCCACATTCGGTTTCCCCACAAAAACATTGATCCTCTCACACTCCAGCCGTAGGGTTTTGATCGATTTAAAATTGGTTATCTTTAGCGTTTTGATTGGATTTTTCATTAGCAGTAACGGTCAATGTTTTGATCGATCCAAATATAAAAGAATTCCGTTAGCATTCAAAGGTGACAAAACGAATGGATAACTCTTTCCACACATTCATAAAACCAATTGCCATTTTAACTGGCGTTTTGGTTTTGTCGGGCTTATACCTTTTCTTCTTCACCGACTCCGACGTCTCCTGGCCGGGATTTATTTCGATGATTTTCTTCTACGGGCTGATTTTTTTCCTGGGCGCTTATGCTGCCACCTTGCAAAAGAGCAATGATATTTCCGAAGTGTTGTTGGCCGGAAGGTCAATCCCGCTTTTTGTGGCGGTTTTCACGATGAGCGCCACCTGGGTTGGCGGCGGCTACATCAACGGAACGGCGGAATACACGGCCAGCGCGGATTATGGACTGGTGTGGGTGCAAGCTCCCTGGGGATATGCCATGAGCCTCATCATCGGCGGATTGTTTTTCGCCAGGAAGATGCGGCGGTATCAATTCAGTACCATGCTCGATCCCCTGGCACAGCGCTTTGGCAAACGCATGGCCGCCGTGCTTTTCCTGCCCGCCCTGAGCGGAGAAATTTTCTGGACGGCAGCGATCCTGACCGCCCTCGGCGCTACTTTCGGAACCATACTCGGCATTGAAATGCAGGCCGCCATCGTGATCTCGGCTTTGATCGCAATAGCCTACACGGCAATTGGCGGATTGTGGGCTGTGGCTTTGACGGATATTGTGCAGTTGATCATTTTGATCGTTGGTTTGGTCATCGTCGTTCCGTTTGCCTTGCAGCATGTCGGCGGACTTGACCAGGCCTGGGCGGAGTATGTCGAGCAAAGGGGAGCGGCTGCCAGTCCTTTTCCCAGCCGCGAAGCTTTGGGAAATTATTATTGGGTTTGGTGGGACTATGCGTTGCTGCTGATGTTTGGGGGCATTCCCTGGCAGGTTTATTTTCAAAGGGTTTTGGCTTCAAAGGACGAAAACACAGCGGTCAGGCTTTCGGTCATTGCAGGAATAGTATGCCTTCTGGCGGCCATACCGTCGGTGCTGATCGGGATCGTCGGCGCAGTAGCTGATTGGGAGGCGATGAATCTTCCGGCGCCCGAAAATGCAGCCACGGTGTTGCCTCATGTCATCAAACACCTGACCCACCCTGTTGTGGCGATCCTGGGTTTGGGCGCGGTGGCGGCGGCGGTGATGTCGTCGGTGGATTCGTCGATCCTTTCCGCATCGTCGATGGCGAGTTGGAACGTGTATCGGCCATTGCTGAATCCGGCGATCAGCGCCGATGGCCTGAGAATAGTGATCAAACGCTGTATTTGGATCGTCGGGATCGCAGCGACGCTGCTGGCTTTGCGCATCGAAAGCGTCTATCAGTTGTGGTTTTTGTGCAGCGATTTTGTGTATTGCTTGTTGTTTCCGGCGCTGGTTTGTGCGCTTTTCGACAAAAAAGCGAATGTTTACGGTGCCGTTGCAGGATTTGCTGTTGCGTTTGTTTTGCGCTTTGGCGGCGGAGATCCGACACTTGGCATTCCCCTGAGGATCGATTATCCCTGGACGGTTGGCGACGAAGTTTTGTTTCCTTTTCGTACACTGGCGATGGTTTCCGGTTTGTTGGCCATCATTGTCGTTTCGCGCTTGACGCAAAAAATTGCTCCGCCTAAAGTTTTGGAAAAGCCATTTTGTAGAATTTTTTAAGAACATATTCGCAAGAGGTTTAAATGCCCCGACATTTGTGCCGGGGTGAGAAACTTGTGGGGGTGGGGAATGGAGAAAGCAAAGCTTTTTAAATCTTTCATCCGGGCAGGAGGTTTAAGAAACTATCCATGCACATCATCCATCCTGTAGGTTTCTCAAATCAGATTAAATGACTTAGGAAGGATTAAAACATAGTTCGACATGTTCATTGTTATTTAACAATGGCTTAAGGGTTGAATTTTTGTAAAAATGTTATAGTTCTCGAAAACTACTGCCAGAACACAAATTTGTTTTTCATTCGTGAATTAGTGGCTTTTTTTAAATGTGACCCAGACCCAATACAATCATGCGATAAAATTTCAAAATGTCGATTTAATTTTTTGAATAATACTTTGAGCCGAACTTATTCGTAACTTAATTTTTTGAAAACTAAATTTGCACACAAGTTGATTTTAGTCCGCATTACATTCAAAAATGAAAAAGCTCCTCGTCACCGGCATTTCAGGCTTCTTGGGAAAGGAGTTTGCTCATTTTCAACAACAAGACTGGAGCATCACAGGTTTGTATTGCAACCACGAGGTCGGATTTCCGAATGTAGAAACCATGCGTTGTGATATTACTGAAAACAATGACCTTGAAAATGTTTTTCAGGTAACAAAACCCGCAGCGGTGATCCACCTTGCCGCGCTTTCCAATTCCAATTATTGCGAACTGAACCCCGAAGAGTCTTATGCCGTCAATGTGCTGGCCACCGGAGAAATTGCGAGGCTTTGTTCTGAACAAAAAATTCCCTTGCTTTTCGTTTCCACCGATTTGGTCTTCGATGGAGAAAAAGCGCCTTATGTCGAAACAGCCGGCTTGAAACCTTTGATGATCTACGGTCGCCACAAAGCAAAGGCGGAAACTTTGGTCATGACAACTCATTCTCGTGCCATTGTCGCACGTTTGCCGGTTATTTTTGGCAACGGCGGTTTTATGAAAAGCTGGATAGATGCGCTGAAGAAAGGCGACACGGTCACGGCTTTCACGGATGAGTTCCGTTCCACGATCAGCGCCGAAGACGCTATCAAAGGCATGTTATTGTTGCTGAAAAAACGGGCTTCCGGAACCTGGCACATCGGTGGCAAAGAAAGGCTCCCCCGCTACGATTTTGCAATAAAAATGGCCAGGGTTTTCCGTTTGCCGGAAACGCAGATCAAAGCGGCGTTGCGCGAATCAGTAAAAATGCCGGCTGCCCGTCCCGCCGATGTTTCGCTGGATAGCCGCAAGGCTTATAACCTGGGTTTCAATCCTCCTTTGATAGATGATGCGTTGAGAGCTATTATGGAAAGGTTATAGGTTATGGGCTATAGGTTAAATAATGTGATAAACTCAGCAAGAGTTGGTTTGCGGTTTTCTGTTCACTGTTCGCATTCCCTACTATCTCCGTCAAGCTTTGGCGTGACTATCCCCTATCCCCTCAAATCCCCCCTGAAAACTCAACTGAAGTATAAAAATCATGAACAAGCAAAGCGCCGGCTTCTGGTGGCAAATTATTTTTTGACAAACGGTTATTTTGTAATTCGAGGAGGGCATTATCTTTTTGCAAAAAGGTATTCAGGATTTTCGTGAGCTTGATGAAACGTTCGATGTCGTAAGGATTGGGAATATCCGGGACGCCAAGCATATCCATGGTTTTGCTGAAAGCGGGATAATTGTACAAGGTATATTTTTCTGGAAAGTGAAAAGCGAGGTAGAGCATAACCATTTGGAAATCATCGTGGTAATGGTTGTTTTCAATCGACCGCTTGTTGCGATCCCTGTATTCTTCCAGCAGATCATCACAGCAAAACCGGAACTTTGAAATCCTGCTATCAACAGGCTTTTCTTCGTCAAAAAGATTTATAAACATGCTCCGGACAAACTCCGGCTGCATTGCACAAAATTTCAACATGATCGCTTTCGGTTCCCAGCTTTCCCGCTTCCAAAGTCGGCGGCTGCGGGTGCTTTGCAGGCTGCGGTCGTACATCGCGGCAAAATCCTCCGCATCGATGTCCCAGTTTTTACGAAAACAAAACAGCGATTCCCAGCGGTACATTTCGGCGAAGTTCTTATCCCGTTCCAAAAATCGTTTGAACTGGCCGATGTAGCGTTCGAGTTTTTTGACTTGCATTCGGGTTGGTGTTGTGAAGTTGTGAAGTTGTGAAGTTTCTAGTTTTCCCGACCACAGCCTGCCACGCCACCAGCGTGGCCGATGGCAGTGGCACGCGTGTCGGGATTTCTAGCCTGCCCCGACTGGCCCCGACCTGTCGGGGCCAGTCGGGGTTGCTGGTTGCTAACCACTAACTACAAACCATAAACAATGAACAATGAACCACCACAAACTTCCTTTTACAAAACAAGCGCTAAATTTCGAAAAATGTTAAAACTGCCAAATTTATGGTTCATATTCGTTCAAAATTACGTTGAATCTGTTACTTTTGGACTTATCGGTCATTAATAGTTTCAATAAACGCTTAGAACTGACCACCACTCATAAAAAAATTGATTTCCTGCACATTCTTAATTTAAACCTTTACATACTAATTTTTTGATTTTGTCAGTTGCTTAATACCTTAATATCTATGCGATTGATTTTTATAGTTTTATTATCAATTTTTTTTCAAGCAGCCATTACCGCCCAACAATATTTTCCGATCAAGTTAAATAAAAAATGGGGTTTGATGGATCCGGACGGTCACATCATTCAACCGCCTGTGTACGATGCTATCGGGGAGTTCAAAAAGTTTGGATACGCAGTGATGCAACGCGAGGGAAAAGTAGGCATGTTGGGTGAGGATGCCCGCGAAATGATCCCGCCGAAGTATGAAGACCTGAAAGTGTTGGATTCAACTATGATCGCCGTGATGGACGACGACGAATGGATGGTGATCAACCTCGATGAAGAGATCATTCTGAAAAAGGGTTATGAACGAGTGAACGCCTGGAACGGAAGGTTCCTGACATTTATGAAAGACGGTTTTTGGGGTGTGGTTGATTATTCCGGAAAAACGATATGCAAACCGGTTTATGAAAGCATCCAACCTTTTGAAGAAGGTTATTTCATCACCAGGATCAATGGAAAAAAGGGATTGCTTTCAGATACCGGAGAAGAAATATTACCCCCACAATGTGATGATGTCCGTATCTATAATGAAGATTTGTTTTTTTATAAAATAAAATACAATTGGGGGGCTGTAAACCGCAAAGGCGAAAAAGTGCTGGCGCCGGAATATCAAAACTATAAAAACATTTCAACCAATTTTTTAAAGCTTACAAAGGACAACTCCGTTTATCTGTATTCCATCGCTTCCGAAAAAATAATTGCCAAGGACAACTTTGACGAGTTCTATCCTTTTTCATCGAATTACATTTTGTGCAAACAAGATCGCCAGTTGGGTTTGATGAACCTCGATGGCGACCTGGTTTTGTCGGTTCAGTACAGCGAGATCCAGGTTTTCGATGAAGACCGTTTTCGCGTAAAAGTGAACAATAAATGGGGCGTCGTGGCCAAAAACAATGAATTGATCATTCCTTTCGATTATGATTACATCGCTCCGCTGAAAAACCGCAATTGCCTGGTGAAACTGGACAACCGCTTTGGCATCGCCAATTACGAAGGCGAACTCGTGGTGCCTATCGAATTTGACAGGATCGAACTGGAACCTGATCAGGCGAAAGCTTATAAAGGCGAATCCCTGAGCCTCTTCTCACTGGACGATGAAGGATTGCTGAAAGATGAGAACAGTTTTAAAAAATACTACACGATAACCATCGGTAAAAAAAGAGGCGTAGGCAGGTTTCCCAACCGGATCGGCCTTCCTGAAAATGACTATACACTGAGTAAGTTTGAATGGTTTTACTCATCGGAAGCCGATAAATGGGGCTTGCGGCGCCTTGATGACGGAACCGACCAGATAAAGCCCACCTTCGATTTTATCCGGGTCGAACGCGATTATGGTTTTACGATCGTAGGCATCGAACAACTCAGCTATTATCAGTTTGAAAAAACGAACTACCGCTTCAATATGGTCTTTGGCATCGTCAATAACGACGTGGGTTTGCTCGTCACCGAAGTGAACATGTGGGATATCCGAATCAGTGATTTTAATGAGGGGCACGAGAGCGCAAGAGTCGTGTTCAGCAATGGCCGCCACGGGCTGGTGAGCCGCAACCCCGTTGGTCTGATGCTCAGGAAAGATTGCGCCTACATCGGAGAATTCCACGATGGCGTAGCCCGGTTCAGTGTAAAAGGGAAACTGTCGGGGAGCTTTACGAATAAAGCCAGCGGCCTGGGCAGCTTGTCAACTTACCTCGACAACATGCTCACCAAGAGTGAAATGATCGATTATACCCTTTACGATAAAGAATTCAAGGAAGATGCTGAAGTAATATGTGAAGGCTGTGAATGGGGTTATGTCGAAACCTCCGGAGCTACGGCGGTTCAAACGCAATTCACTTTTGCCCGCGATTTTCTGAACGAAGTCGGAATTGTTCGATACGAAGACAAATGGGGTATGGTGGATGCTACCGACAAATTGCTGATCCCTTTCCAATATGACGGCATCCACTTCCTGGAAAATACCGATAACAAAATACTTCGTGTTTACAACAACGATCACAAATATGGCCTGATCGATACACTTGGTCGCGTAACAGTCAATTTGAAATATGACGAACTCGGAGGTTTCAGCGAAGGCAAGCTTGCCGTAAAACGAAACGGTTTGTGGGGTTTTGTGAACGACGAAGGCGAAGAGATCATCCCCTGTCGTTACAAAGCTGTCAAGAATTTCCACAACAACATGGCCGCCGTTAAGCTCGGAAACCGATGGGGGCTGATCGATTGCCAGGGTGAAGTGATCGTCAAATTTGAATATACGCGCCTCGGTAATTTCAAAAACGGCAAAGCCTGGGCGGTCACACCAAAGGGTGTCGGTTACATCGATATCCACAACCGGTTTGTGATCGAACCAAAATTCGATAAAGCTTTTGATTTTGACATGGGTGTGGCACGTGTGGTTGATGGTGGAAAATACGGGCTGATCGACCAGCAGGGCGAATACATCCTCCCACCGAAATTTTCCTTCATGGACGAGTTTGATGAAAATAACCTGGCAGTGGTTCAGATCGGCAGATCCAATATCCGTTACAAACTTATCAAGCGTTCAGGGCAGTTTGTTACCAACAAAGCTTTCAGAAAAATTGAACCCTTCAGTGAAGGGCTGGCCGCCGTAAAGCTGAAAAACGGTTATGGCTACATCAATACCAGGGGCAGGCTGGTTGTCCCGAACATTTATTCAAGAGTTTCTCCTTTCAGTGAAGGTCGTGCTGCGGTGCAAAAGGAAGGACTTTGCGGATACATCAATTATGCCGGCGAGGAAATTGTCATGCTGGAATATTCCAAATGCCTCGATTTTCAGGATGGCAAAGCCGTGGTTTATAAAGGTTACAAAAAGGGTGGCCTGATCGACATGGAAGGCAACAAGATCATCGAACCCAGCATCAACCGCTTGTACGGTTTTAACAATGGCAGAGGCCTGGTGCGCGATACCAATTTCCAGTTTTATTACATCACCCAGCACGCAAAGGTTTACGATGGGATTTACCAGGAAGCCGAAAGTTACCAACATGGAATCGCCGTTGTACAATCCAACCAAAACGGCCAATGGGGTATTGTCAACCAAAAAGGCATAGAGATCATTTCGCCGAAGTATGATAAGATTGACAAATTCGTGGATGGCTACGCCCAGGTCAGGATAAAAAGTTTTAGCGGCCTCACCAACCTCCGGGGCGATCTGATCGTCAACCCGGACTTTGAATACATCAGCTATGCCGGGCGCGGTCTGTTTCGTGTAGAACAAGGAGATAAATTAGGTTATTTCGATTCGGAGGGAAACTGGGTATGGGACCTGAGCCAATAGTTAGAAGTGCATTTCAAAACAATTATCCGAATTTTGAATTAAAATTAGATTGAAAAACCTAAAATAAAATGGATGATTCATCAGGAACAATGTTGTTAGTATGGCTATTTATTGGATTTGTTTGGCTGATACCGTTAATCTCAATCCTATTTTCTGGAAAAACGACAGGAAGTGAAAAATTAGCTTGGATTCTCGCCGTTCTTTTTATCTCTTGGTTTGCCTGGATATTCTATCTCTTATTAGCCCCAATTAAAAAGAAGAATTAAACATACTCTAAAGGGAACTTCTAAAAATTGCCTCATCTCCCGATTTGTCGGGATTTGCAATCTCAATCTAATGGAAAAACGTTTTTAATTGCTGATAATCAATCTCTTGCGATCTTTGCGAAAAACCTTCGCGATCTTTGCGGTTAAGATTTTTGAATTTTTAGAAGTCCCCTAAAATAAAAAACGCACTACAAAATGGGTATAAAAACATTGGGTGGATAGTGGCTTCCAAAAGTTTAGGGTTCTCTGAAATCTTAGTTTCGGTGAACAAGTTTGTAGCTCCGAAATGCCCTTCATTTCATGCCTTATCCCACTTTGTTCAGGCTTTTTCATCTTTTTTGCTACTTTGCTCCGCAGGCAGTTCTTGTTTGATATTTTCCTGCCCCTCTGAGCTTTCAATTTCCAACCATTCTTTTACAAAATCCGGCAGAAGCTCCGGCTGACTTGCAAAGACGATCCCTGTAAACACCATGAAATAAATTGCGATAGTCACCAAAACAGCGATCCGGTGATTTTTTCTTTCCGATTTTGAATCATCATAATAGCGCATAATCTCTCAATTTACCATAACAACGAAAGGTATTTCGGCTAAAGTCTTACTGGGAAGTTAAATCATGGAAAGTTTTAATGCAAAATCAAAGCCTTTGACAAGGCTAAGGTTTTTTAAAAAGGCCGTGCAACTCTGCCTGAACCATATTGACCACTTTCCCCAGGTCTTCCGGGTTGTTTTTGAAATCAACTTCATTAGCGTTGATTATCAATAAATTGCCTTCCTTGTATTCGTTGATCCAGCTTTCATATCTTTCGTTGAGCCGTTTGAGGTAATCCAGGCTCATGCTGCCTTCGTATTCTCTGCCCCTCGACTGGATATGAGACACCAGCGTTGAAATATCCGCTTTGAGGTATATCATCAGGTCGGGAGCCTGCACCTGCGACATCATCAGTTGGAACAAGTCGTGGTAATTTTGAAAATCGCGGCTCGTCATCAAACCCATATCGTGCAGGTTGGGAGCAAAGATGTAGGCGTCTTCATAGATCGTGCGATCCTGAATGACCGTTTTATCGCCTTTCTGAATATTGATGATCTGGCGGTAGCGGTTGTTGAGGAAATAGATCTGCAAATTGAAAGACCACCGCTGCATATTGTTGTAAAAATCGCTCAGGTAGGGATTGTTATCAGTAGATTCGTAATGAATATGCCAGCCGAAATGTTTTCCAAGCTGTGTACAAAGCGTCGTTTTTCCGGCCCCGATATTTCCGGCAATGGCAACGTGTTTGATCACGTGTTGCTTCTGGTCAGAACTCATCAATCTTTATTTTGATACTATAAACTAAAGCGACTAATTCATGTATTATCCCTTGCAATAATAAGAACTTTCCTATAAAATATTGCCTCTGAACTCTTTTTGTGCAGCAATGGAACAGAAATTCTTTTTTATTTTCAATATCAGTGTTGTAACTCCCTGACAATCGGCTAAAAATACCGGTGCAGCAAAAGGTTAACGCATTTTTTAATCCTCACGGAATACACAGACCAGCCCTACTGCGTCATGTGGGCGGGTACGGGCGGGTTAGCGTGATTCAGGTTGAAAATAAAGTTACGGGGGCACTCCGTAACTTTGAAACTTTGAAGTGACCCCGTTAAATTAAGAAGTAAACGTGTCGATTATTTATGTTGAGGTGTTTAATTTCGCAACATGCATTCAAAAAAATACCTGGTAGTGTTGTCCGGCCCTACGGCAATTGGAAAAACAGATGTTGCCATCAAAATTGCCCGGCATTTTAAAACAGAGATCATCTCTGCCGATAGCCGCCAGTTTTATCGTGAAATGAACATCGGCACCGCCAAACCCGATCAAGCATCGCTTGCGGGCATTCCACACCACTTTATCGATTCACTGAGCATCCACGACCGCTACACGGCGGGCGATTTTGAAAAAGAAGTCCAAAATCTCTTGTCGCAACTTTTTAAAAAACACAATGTGGTTGTAATGGCGGGTGGTTCAGGATTGTTTATCAAAGCTGCTTGTGAGGGTCTCGACCATTTTCCGAAAATCCCTGCAAACGTCAGGGAGGAAATCAACGATCTGTTTGAAAAAGAAGGGATCGAAGCTTTGCAAAAAGAATTGCGCGCTACCGATCCTGAATATTTTGAAGTAGTTGACCAAAACAACCCGCGGCGGCTCATCCGCGCCATCGAGGTATGCCGGGTAAGCGGAAAGCCATTTTCAATTTTTCTGAAAGGAAAAAAAAACAAACGAACCTACGGGATCATCTACCTCAGCCTGGATATGGATCGCGACCAGCTTTACGACAGGATCAACCGCCGCGTAGATCAGATGATCGAAGGCGGCCTGGAAGTCGAAGCCAGAGCGCTTTTCCCGCTGAAACATCTGACTCCATTACAAACCGTCGGTTACCAGGAGTTCTTCGATTATTTTGAAAACAAGATCAGCCGCGAAGAGGCCATCGAACTCATCAAAAGAAACTCACGCCGCTACGCCAAACGCCAAATGACCTGGCTGAGAAAAGACGACCACTGGATGACCTTCCACCCTGCAAAAGTTCCGGAGATCATCCGGTTTATTGAAGACAGCACTTCACAATCCGAAAGAAGCAAATGACTTAAAAGCCGCAAAAGGCATTAGTTCCACCGGAGGATCTTGTAGCTGATCTTAAATCCAATGAAAAAATCCGGGTGGAATCGATCACTTTGATATCTTGCTGATGGTTCGATACGAAAAAGATATTCAAAAAAATTGGGGTTATAAACCCGCTCATTGACGATATCATAATACTCATTCGACACCTCCTTGATCCCCGTGCCTGTAAAAAATTCAAAAACCCAGCGATCCCCCCCAAAGAGCAGCAAACCGAATTTTGCTCTCAGTCCATTCACTCGCCGACGGAACTTTGCAAAGTCAAAGCGGTAACGATGTTCATTCAAAAAGTAATAGTCATCAATGACTTCATAATCCTGCCTGAGGTGGAAATATTCCAGCCCGAGGAAAATATTAGCCCGTTTTCTGAAATCTCTTTTTTTGGCGATCAGGTGCCTTATGCCCAATTTATAATCGAAGTAGCGATTGTTTTGTATTTGTTGATTTTCATCATACACCAATTTATGGAGCGCAGTAAACTTCAGTCCTACTCTGGCTTCCAGGCTGAAATAATTATTGAATTGCACCTCAAGGGAGTTTTCCCAGGTACTCGTTCTGGGTTCGATCAAATTGAGCGGAGCAAAGCCGATCAGCAAATAATTTGCATCCGGATCGTGAGATTGGGCAAAGAGAACCGAAGTACCTGTTACGAAAACTAAGCAGAGTTGTAAAATTTTGGCTTTCATATTTTTTGATTTTTTATCTGATAGAAAATTCGACGATCAGATCAGTTGCAAAACATTTTCAGGAGGCCTGCCGATGACGGCCCTGCATTTTTCGACGACAATGGGGCGTTCGATCAACTTCGGATTAGCGATCATGGCATCGATCCATTGCGCGTCCGTCAGCTTTTTATCTTTGAATTTTTCCTTAAAAACCGGTTCTCCTTTCCGCACGAGTTGCTCCGGTCTGATGCCCAGCATTTCCAGTACGGATTTGAGTTCCTGTTTCGTTGGAGGATTTTCCAGGTAAAGGATTACTTCAGGTTCTACCCCTTTTTCTTGGAGCAATTCGAGGGTTTCTCTACTTTTACGACACCTTGGATTATGATAGATTTTCATCGTCTTAATGTTCATTTATTTTACTTAGCGTGTAAATATACTCGTTTCGGGGAAAACCTGCCTGACAAAGGCAGACTACAAACCATAAACTCTGAACCGCATGAAAATCGGACTCTTCGAATGCGACCATGTACCTCAGCGATTTCTGCATATTGGCGGCGATTACCGCGATATGTTTTCAGCGCTTTTGCCGGAATTTGAATTTCGAAACTACGATGTTTGCAACGGGCAATTTCCTGATTCGCTTGACGAATGCGATGGTTTTATGTGTACGGGGTCAAGAAATTCTGTTTATGAAAATATTGATTGGATTAAACATTTAAAACTTTTTGTCAAGCGACTTCATGAAAATCAAAAGCCTTATGTAGGTGTTTGTTTTGGTCACCAGATGCTAGGCGAAGCATTGGGAGGCAGGGTGATGAAAAGCCCCGGCGGTTGGAATGTAGGGGTTCATCGATTTGAAATGCTCGCCGAAGAAAATTGGATGATCCCCTTTCAGGTAGAAATAAATTTATTGATGATGTGCCAGGATCAGGTTGTTGAAGTGCCTGAAAACAGTAAGGTTTTATCAAAAACCGATCAATGCCCCGTGGGGATGTTCAAAGTAGGAGAAACCATGCTGGGCATCCAGGCGCATCCTGAATTTCCAAAAAAATATGAAGAAATTTTACTGAAAGAACGCATCGAAAACATCGGTACTGAAAAAGTGAACAGCGCAATGGAAAGTTTAACAATTCCAACCGATGGGAAATTAGTGGCAGGTTGGATCAAAAGGTTTTTTGAAGTATTATGATTTTTTTGTTTAACTAATATATTTAAACCGATAAACAAAAATATATCATTGGTGTTTCAGTTGAGAAAATAATTTTAAAATCATGTTCAAAACTGCTTATCCAATGAAAAACTCAAAATTTAATCTCAACTGGCTTTTACTACTCCTCGCCTTGCCTTTGTTTGTAAATTCCTGCAAAAAGGAAAACGACCCTACACCTGATCCCGATCCCGAACCGCAAAATATTGTTGAAATTGCTTCCGGCAATGACAATTTCAGTACACTGGTAAGCGCATTACAGCGCGTTGATCTTGTGTCGGTGCTTGAAGGTGACGGCCCGTTTACCGTTTTTGCTCCGACGAATGCTGCCTTCAGCGCCCTCGGTGTCGATCTCAACGCTATTTCTGATGAAGACCTTACGGAAATTCTGCTTTACCACGTTCTCGCGGCCAGAGTAGCCTCCGGCGATATTGCTACCGGTCAGACTTATGCGACGACCGCTGCCACTACCGGCCCCGATAATAACCAGCTTTCACTGCTGATTGAAAAATCAGGCGCCGACGTGATGATAAACGGCAATGCTAACGTGACCACCGCTGATATCACCGCCACCAATGGTGTCATCCACGCGGTGGATGCGGTGCTCCTGCCTTTGGATTTGGTAGGACATGCCTCGGCCAATAGCGCTTTCACAGAGCTGGTCGGTGCGCTTGAAGCAGCAGATGGTGACCTCGTTTCCGTTTTGCAGGGTGATGGGCCTTTCACGGTGTTTGCTCCTCTGAACAGCGCTTTTGAAGAGATCGAAGACGTGACCGCTACGCTAGGCGCCGAACAACTTGCCAAAGTGCTGACTTACCACGTGTTAGCCGGAAACGTTCGCTCGACTGCGCTTTCCGACGGGATGGAAGTCACGACTGTCAATACAGGCACTTTTACCGTGAATTTAGGAAATGAAGTTACCATCACCGATTCAGGTGGCAATCTTGCCACTGTGGTGCTTACCGACGTGCAGGCAACCAATGGCGTGATCCATGTGATCGACAAAGTGATCCTGCCCAACAATTTATAGACCCTAACCTCATTTTTGTACATAAACAGGTTGACAAAGCTGGCTCTCCAACGAGGGCTGGCTTTTTTGTTGAGTTGTTGAGTTGGGAAGTCGGAAAGTTGTGAAGTTGTTAAGCTGTTCGAGAGTTGTTGAGGCGAATTGCAACCTGCCCGTTCCGGTACGGGCGGGTTCACCTGTACTATCTTGGCTATCAATCTCCAACTCTTGTCCTCTGTTCACTGTTTTCTGTTTTCTGTTTTCTGTTTTCTGTTTTCTGTTTTCTGTTTTCTGTTCACTGTTCACTGTTTTCTGTTCACTGTTCACCGTTCACTGTTCACTGTTTTCTGTTCACTGTTCACCGTTCACCGTTCACCGTTCACCGTTCACTCAAATTGCCCAAGAATTAAAATCAGGATCATACCACATGAATTGTTTTAGTACAAAATCAATGAAAAGGCATAGCCGATATTACAAAATGACTACCTCTTTCCAAATCATATTTGCAAAATATATTTAATTTTGAAGTATCCTTTTGGTTTTCTAAATTTCTGCGTTAAATTGCAAAAACTTATTATAAAAACGCAGAATTAAAAATTTTGAAACCTACTGATATAAAGAACCCTGAGTATTTTCATAAAGTAGTGGATTGTCAGTATGCTTGTCCTGCCCACACGCCTGTTCCGGAATACATCCGGCTGATCGCCGCGGAAAAATATACCGAAGCGTATATGATCAACTGGGAATCGAATGTTTTTCCGGGGATATTGGGCAGAACCTGCGACCGTCCCTGCGAACCTGCCTGCCGCCGCGGAAGGATCGAAGAAGAACCCGTAGCAATTTGCCGCCTCAAAAGGGTGGCTGCCGATCATAAAGGCGAGGTGAAACACCTGATGCCTGCCATTCCAAAAGAAAAAAATGGTAAAAAAATAGCCCTGATTGGCGGAGGACCTGCCTCGCTTACCGTTGCCAGAGACCTCGCCCCGCTGGGCTATGAAATCCATCTTTATGACGAGTGGAACAAAGGCGGCGGAATGATGCGTACGCAAATACCTGCCTTCCGGCTTCCCGAATCGGTTCTGGATGAGGAAGTGGATTACATCCTCGATATGGGCATTCATACGCATTTCAATACTTTTGTGAAAAGTATGAAGGCAATGCTGAAAAAGGATTACGATGCTATTTTTGTGGGCACAGGAGCGCCGAAAGGACGTGATCTCGATATTCCCGGCAGAAAGGAAGCTGAAAAAAATATTCACATCGGTATCGAGTTTTTGGCGGGCGTAGCTTTTGAACATGTTAAAAAAGTAGGCAAAAAAGTCATCGTGCTCGGAGGCGGGAATACTGCTATGGATTGTTGCCGAACCTCGCGAAGACTTGGCGGAGAGCAGGTGACTGTGGTTGTTCGCAGTCCTTTTGAAGACATGAAAGCTTCTCCCTGGGAAATCGAAGATGCGCAACGCGAGGATATTCCCATTTTAAATAATATGCCTCCAAAAGAATTTGTCGTCGAAAAAGGAAAACTCAAAGGCGTATGGTTTGAAAAAGTGAGAGCAGAATATGATGAAAACGGCAGGCGAAAACTAATTCCCACCGGCGAACCCGATGTATTCATTGAAGCCGACGATGTGATGATTGCCATTGGTCAGGACAATGCTTTCCCCTGGATCGAAAGAGACATCGGCATTGAGTTCGGAAAATGGGACTTGCCCGTTTTGGATAAAACCACTTTTCAATCCACTTTGCCCCATGTTTTTTTTGGCGGAGATGCAGCTTTCGGCCCCGAAAATGTGATCACGGCAGTAGCGCACGGGCATCAGGCTGCCATTTCCATCGACCTGTTCTGCCAGGGCGCCAATATCGCCAACCGTCCCTCCCCAATGGTAAACCTCATCAGCCAGAAAATGGGAATCCATGAGTGGATTTACGACAGCCCGGTCGTTCCGGATCTTCGCTACAAAGTTCCTCACCAGGAAAATGCCATAGCGCTGAAAGACAGAAAAGTGGAAGTGGAGTTGGGCTTCGACGAAACGCTTGGCTTCAAGGAGGCGCAACGTTGTTTGAATTGCGATGTTCAAACGGTTTTTCACACCGATCTATGTATCGAATGCGATGCCTGTGTGGATATCTGCCCGACCTCCTGCATCACTTTTACAAACAACGGGGAAGAAGAGGAATTGCGAATGCGGTTGAATGCCCCTGCTATAAACCTGTCGCAAGACCTCTATGTTTCAAATATGCTTCCAACCAAAAGAGTAATGGTAAAGGATGAAGATGTTTGCCTGCATTGTGGCTTATGTGCCGAACGATGCCCGACAGCCGCATGGGACATGCAGAAATTTTTATACAACGTAACAAAAGCAGGCAGATAATGCAAAAAGGAAAAAGCGTAAATGATTTTGTAATGCGCTTCGCTAATGTAAACGGAACCGGCTCAGCCAGCGCAAATAATATGTTCGCAAAATCAATCTTCAGGATGGGGATCCCGGTTTCCCCGAAAAATATTTTCCCCTCGAATATTCAGGGCTTACCCACGTGGTACGAGGTCCGTGTCAACGAAAATGGACATCTCGCCAGCCGCGACGGCATCGACCTAATGGTTTGTGTCAATCCGCAAAGTATGGTGCAGGACATTGCCTCCGTAAAGCCCGGAGGGTATTTTATGTATGACAATTCCAAAAAATTGCACAATGAATTCTTACGTCCTGATATTCACTTCATTGGTATTCCAATGATCCAGATGTGCATGGAGCATTACCGCGATCCCCGGCAGCAGCAATTGTTCAAAAACATGATCTATGTAGGCGCTTTGGTGGCTTTGCTGAATATCGAACTGGAGGTGGTGAAGGGCATCATTTCCGAACAGTTTGCAAGAAAAGAAAAGCTGATCCCGCCAAATTTCAAAGCAATAGAGTTGGGGATGAATTATGTGAAAGAAAATTTTGAATATCCGCTTCCATTTTACCTGGAAAGGCGTGACAATGTCAAAGACTACATACTGATCGACGGAAACAGCGCTTGTGCACTGGGTGCGATCTATGCCGGAGCTACGGTAGCCGCATGGTATCCGATCACGCCATCGACCTCTGTGGTCAAAGCGTTTGAATCTTTTGCAAATAAATTCAGGGTGGATCGCGAAACCGGCGAAAAAAAGTTTGCCGTGATCCAGGCGGAAGACGAGCTTGCAGCTATGGGCATGGTGATCGGCGCTACCTGGAACGGAGCCAGAGCCTTTACGGCAACATCGGGGCCAGGTGTCTCGCTGATGACGGAATTTCTCGGACTCGCCTATTTTGCGGAGATCCCGGTGGTTTTGATCAATGTGCAGCGGGGCGGCCCCTCCACTGGCATGCCCACCCGGACACAACAAGCCGATATCCTCAGTTCGGCTTATGCCTCACATGGCGATACCAAACACGTTTTGTTGTTCCCAAGCACTCCCAAAGATTGTTTTGACCTGACCGTCGAAGCCTTTGACCTCGCTGACAGGATGCAAACCCCGATTATTGTAATGACCGACCTCGACCTTGGCATGAACAACCACATGTCGCCGCCCATCGAATGGGATGATTCCCGAAAGTACGATCTGGGCAAAGTGCTGAGCGCGGCAGACCTGGATAAAATGGAAAAATTCGGGCGTTACATCGACGTCGATGGCGATGGTATCTGTTATCGCACGATTCCGGGAACGCATCCGACAAAAGGATCTTTTTTTACACGTGGCACTTCCCGCGACGAATACGCGAAATACACCGAAGACGGAGAGGTTTATAAAAAAGTAATGGATCGCATTGACAAAAAATGGGAGACCGCAAAACATCTGGTTCCTAAACCTTCCTTCTATCCCAACAAAAAAACCAGCAAATACGGATTGGTATTTTTCGGAACGACTATGTTTGCAGCACTGGAAGCTATTGAGATGTTGAACAACGAGGGCGTTTTTGTCGATGCGTTGCGGATCATTTCTTTTCCGTTTTGCAGGGAAGTCAAAGATTTTATTGAAAAATATGAGAAAGTATTTATTGTGGAACAAAACCGGGACGCGCAATTCCGAACTTTGATCATCAATGAGTTGGAGGTCGTTCCAAAAAGTCTGATCCCGGTTTTGAACTACAATGGGATGCCCATCACCGCCGATACGATCAAAGAGCAGATCATTCAAGCGCTCTCATTTCATTCACAGAAAAAAATGGAACCTGTTTCATGACTTACATCAGACCTAAATTCCGCCATCCGCAATTGCCAAAAAATGAGATTGGTTACGCAAAAGCCGATTACGAAGGAGGTATCTCAACCCTGTGTGCCGGATGCGGTCACGATTCCATCAGCGCCGCCATCGTTCAGGCTTGTTTTGAAATGTCGATAGAACCGCATAAGCTTGCCAAGCTATCGGGAATCGGTTGTTCTTCAAAAACGCCGACGTACTTTTTGAGCAATTCACATGGTTTTAATGCCGTGCATGGAAGAATGCCTTCCATCGCCACGGGTGCTTACATGGCCAACCGCGATCTGATCTATTTCGGCGTTTCCGGCGACGGGGATACCGCTTCGATCGGAATGGGGCAATTTGTGCATGCCATCCGCAGGAATATCAATATGGTTTACCTCGTGATGAACAATGGTTGCTATGGCCTGACCAAAGGGCAGGACTCTGCCACCGCCGATTTCGGTTCGATCAATAAGGAAGGCTCCAGGAATGTGTTTCCGGGTATTGATCTTGTTGGTTTGAGTATGGAACTTGGGGCATCTTTTGTGGCGCGGAGTTTTTCAGGCGACAAGGCCCAGTTGGTTCCGATGATCAAGGCAGCCATGTCGCATCCGGGGTTTGCATTCATCGATGTCGTTTCGCCATGTGTGACTTTTAACAACAACAAAGGATCGACAAAATCCTATGATTTTGTTCGCGAACATTTGGAGGCCACGGCTATGATCGATTTTGTGCCGCACAAGGAGGAGATCACAGTGGATTATAAAGAAGGGCTTTCCGCCAACGTCACCCTTCACGACGGTTCGCTCATCCGCCTGCACAAGCTTTCGCCAAAATGGGATCCTAGAGACCGGCGCTCGGCCATCAACCGCTTGCAAAAAGCCAAAGAAAATGGCGAAATCCTCACTGGTCTGTTGTACATCGATACCGAAAGCCAGGATTTGCATGTTCTCCAGGAAACTATTAAAACACCGCTAAACAAACTTCGTGAAAAAGAACTATGCCCGGGGAGCGATGTCTTGAAGGCGATCAATGATCGGTATAGGTGATGTGATGTGATGATGTGATGATGTGATGATGTGATGATGTGATGATGTGATGATGTGATAATGTGATAATGTGATAATGTGATAATGTGATAATCCCGATTTCATCGTCCCGTTTTTTCGAGAAAAAGCGGGATTCGCTCCGATGTGGTAATGTGGTGATTAAGTTATTGCGTTATCAACAACTTCACAACTTCACAACTCAACAACTCACCAAATCCGCAAACGTGTGACGCCAACGGCGATATCCGCAACTCAACAAATTTTCTACCTCCCCACCACCTCCAAAGTCTCATCCGTCAGACCCGGAGGAAATTTACCAATTGATTTTGAATTGTTTGGAACAGTCGGATCACACACAAAATAATTTATTCCATTGTGTACGATTGGTTTTCCAACTGCTTCGGGAAGGGCTACTGCGATCGTTTTGTAAACTTCATAGTACCGGATGACGATCATGTCGAGCGTAGTCAGTTCCTTCATTAAATAATAAAACAAAGCGCAACGGTCTTCGTGGTCGGAATATTCATGAAGGAAAAGCTCTTCCGGGATCATTGGCCTGTTGTGGCGATATATTTCTTCGTCAATTTTGTACTTAAAAGCCGTACGCGTGAACGATACCAGGAATTCTACTTTTTCCTTTTCCGATTTTTCTGCTAGATGAGGCCTGAGTTGTGATAATAATGAATTTTGTAATTCAATTGATGGAGCGACTTCAAAGTAGCTTTCGTCATTGAGGATCGGGTAGTTTCTCATCAGCGCCCTCGCCATCGTGTCGATTTCAAGTTCAAAAGAATAGGACTGGTTGTCAAACTTGAACCTGACGTTTTTTTTGATGATCCGCGAAGGGATGTTTGGAAGCTGACCGATGTCGAATGAAAACAGTTTCCCACCGGTTTCGGGCTTGTAAGCCGGTATCTCGTACAAAGCCCGCCTTGTGTTCAACCCAAAATACAGTGCAGTGAGATTGATGTATATTTTATTTTCGTATCGCGAAAACGGCGCTTCATAGACCCTGTCGGTAGTGGCTACATTGAGGAAAAGAAATTGATTGACCGCCGTGTTGAGATGGGTGTCGTATCCGGCTTTTGTAAACAAAAACCAGCATACCAAGGTATGATATATCTGCGATTCCTGCGCGTAGATTTTTTCAACGGATTTTCTGACAAAGGTGTAAAAAAACCAATCATTAAGTTGCAGTCCTTCTTTGTGTTTCAACAGATCGTCCAGCAGCACCTTGTAATTGGTCTGTTCCATTTTTTCAAAAAAATCTTTCAGGCATTTGTCGCGCGTACAGGTACGAAATTTAAAAAACATTTCGCGATCGTATTCCACCGTTACGTCGGCAGAATAAAATTTGACTTTCGCTTTGGATATGGTATTGGAAAATGAAAGGAATGGCAGGCACAGGAGTATGCCCAGTACGGGTAATTTGTGTTTTAACATTTCACTGATATTTGCTTTAAAGGGGGTATTTTTTCCTTTATTGCATCAGTGTTTGTTTCAGTGTGTTGTGTTTTATGACAAGGGCTATTTCAAAAAGTTTACCAACTTGAATGGCTATTAGTGTTTGTCACGCAAAGGCGTAAACAAGGGTATTCTAGTTTTTATTGACGCAAAATTACGCTGATCCATTATGATTTTTTATGTGTACTTAAATTAAACAGCTTCTTTCTTGATTAACAGCATCTTTCTACATCGTATTTGAATTAGATATTAAATTCAAAACCCAATTACTAAGATTTCGGATGCACCAGCTTCATTTCCTCAATAAGATGGGTGGCTCCTGCAAATTTATCGACAATAAACAATACATAACGGATATCCACCATGATATTCCGGCATATCGAAACATCGTAGTTGTAATCGCTCATGGTGCCTTCCCAGACGCGATCGAAGTTGAGACCGATCAGGTTGCCATTGGCATCGATAGCCGGGCTGCCGGAATTGCCGCCGGTGGTGTGGTTGGAGCCGATGAAGCAAACGGGCATTTTGCCATTTTCAGCGTATTGGCCGTAGTCTTTTCTGTTATAAAGCTCGATCAGTTTAGCTGGCACATCGAATTCATAATCTCCGGGTACATATTTTTCCATCACACCATCCAGGTAAGTCGTCGTTGCATAAGTTACCGCATCGCGGGGAGCATAGCCGTTTACCTGCCCGTATGTCACGCGCATGGTTCCGTTGGCGTCGGGGTAAAACTTTTTTTCAGGAAAAACTTCCATCAAAGCCGCCATGTATTTGCGTTGCAGAGAATTGATTTGCGCATTTAGTTCGTGGTATTTTGGAGCCACCTTGGTTCTGAAAGCATTAGCCGTTGACACGGAAAAACGGTAAATGACGTCATTTTTCAACTGATTGACGGCAGATTCAGGATCGCTATCCAGGATTTTGTAAAGTTTGTCGCGGTAAGGTATTGCTGATTCGGAAAATTTTTGTTCGGCTACTTTTGAAAAATCCTTGGTATTGTGAGCCGCCATTTCTTCAAGGATATGATCGGCAGCGCCGAGTTTTGCGCCAGAGACATACATTTCGATAAGCGCAGCAAATACCTGCTGGTCAATCTCCGGTCTGTAATCTTTATAAAAATTATCCAAATTTTTGCGCATTTTATCTTTGAGGCTTGTGTACTCAGCCTCGCCGTTTTGGTCATAAGTTTCCACGAGGCGCTGTATTTGTGCAGCGGTACGCAGGATTTCGGTATTCCGTCCGACTATTTCATTGATATATTCCGATGTCAGCGCGTAAGGTTCAAATTCTTTATAAAGTTTATCAAAATCGCTCAGCATGTTGCCGTATTTGAGCATCCAGGTTTTGTTTTTGCTAACCCTTGCCATGAATTCCATTTCCAATGACTTCTTCTTTTGGATAGCGTTGGTTTTTTCAAGGCCCTGCTTTTCGCCGATCCACTTTTTCCAATAATTGGCAATGCGGGCAAATTTGGAAGCATACTGAATTTTTACATCAGCATCGGTGCGCATTTTTGCATCCACGATTTTCAGCGTTTTATCGCGAATAGCAATTTTGGCCGGATTGAGCACATCCACCAGTTGTTCGATAGCAAAAGAAGGGAGGTACTCGTCAGTACTTCCGGGAAAACCGAAAACCATGGTGAAATCTCCTTCCGCAACACCGTCCAGAGAAATGGGCAGAAAATGTTTTGGTTTGAACGGAACATTGTCTTCGGAATATTCGGCAGGGAGGTTATCAGGCCCCGCATAAATACGGAAAAGTGCAAAATCACCCGTGTGCCGCGGCCAGACCCAGTTGTCGGTATCTGCTCCGAATTTCCCGATGGATTCAGGGGGTGTGCCGACCAGGCGGACGTCATTGTAAGTCATGGTCAGAAAAGCAAAATATTGGTTGCCTTTGAAAAATGGTTTGACTGTATATTTTTCATAAGACTTCAGTTCGGTGGATTTTATGAGAGCGTCTATATTTTTGTCAATTGTGGATTGTCGCTCATTGTCAGCCATCTCCTCAGTTACACCTTTTAATATTACGTCGGTCACCTCATCGATCCTTACGATAAAGGTGGCAAACAATCCCGGATTCGGCAACTCTTCTGCCTTGCTTTTTGCCCAAAAGCCATCTCTGAGGTAGTTATTTTCCCTGGTCGTATGCGACTGGATATTGCCATAACCGCAATGGTGATTGGTGAGCAACAACCCGGATCCGGAGATCAATTCCGAAGTACAGAACCCTCCGAAATGAACAATGGCATCTTTCAGGCTCCCCTTGTTGATGCTGTAAATATCCTCGGCGGTCAGTTTCATGCCCATGGATTGCATCTCTTTTTCGTTGAGCTGTTTCAAAAACAGGGGCAACCACATGCCTTCGCCGGCGATGAGGATGTTGGAAATCAGGGAAATTAATACTACAAGGATGGAGGTTCTGAGCAATTTAGTCATATCGTTATTTTTTAGTTTTTGCAAATATAGTCAAATTGGTTTTTTATCATAAATCGTCCTGGGGAATTTTGGGGATGATTGGGGATAGTCGCGCCGTGGGCGCAACGGGGATCATTCCGACTTGTCGGAACTATCCCCCATCATCTCCCACAATCCCCCCAAAGGATACAGGCAGCAAATATTTCACTACTTTTGAACCATGGACATTGCACAATTCAGAAAGCAGGCAAAAGACCGGAAAAAAGCCAATAAGCAGTTTATCCAAAAGCTGAAAAGCCAGCATCCGCGGGAGTTGGACGAACAGTTCCACGCCTTGCACGAAGCGGTTTTTCAGGAGATCGATTGCCTCGAATGCGCCAATTGTTGCAAGACCACCAGCCCTGTTTTTCTGGATAAAGACATTGAGCGGTTGGCAAAACATTTCAGGATCCGCCCTTCGGAATTTATTGAAAAATATCTTCATCTGGACGATGAAAACGACTATGTTTTGAACGAAGCGCCCTGCCCGTTTTTGGGACAGGATAATTATTGTTCTGTTTATGAAAATCGTCCGCGAGCCTGTCGCGAATATCCGCATACTGATCGTCGGAAAATGCACCAGTTGCTGGATTTGACTTTCAAAAATACGCTGGTCTGCCCGGCAGTTTTGGAAATTGTAAACCGTTTAAAAACCATTTTTTAGAAAATGCCGGAACACTGGGAAATCATACTCTTCTTTTTTCTGATCGCGGTTTTGTATTCATCCGTTGGATTTGGAGGCGGGTCGAGTTATCTGGCCATTTTGGCTTTGTATGGTTTTGAATATCACCTGCTCAGAGCGGTGGCATTGTTATGCAACATCACCGTAGTGGCATTCGGGAGTTATATTTTTTTCAAAAACAAACACTTCAGGTGGCGCAAAATGCTGCCGCTGGTCATCTTCAGCGTACCCCTGGCCTATCTCGGCGGTAGCTTTCGCATTTCCGAAAAAATCTTTTTCATTTTGCTTGGTTTTGCGCTCCTTGCAGCGGCGGCCTTGATGTTTGTACAACCCGATAAATCCGGGAGCCAACAATCCGAAACAGATAAAAAAACAACGTTGGCGCTCAACAGCGGACTTGGTGGCGGCATCGGTTTCCTTTCCGGGATGGTAGGCATCGGCGGCGGAATATTTTTATCGCCACTGCTGCACCTGTTGCGTTGGGATCATGCAAAAACTATTGCGGCGACGGCCAGTTTTTTCATCCTGGTCAATTCGGTTTCCGGCCTGTTTGGCCAGATGAGCAATCCCAATTTCAATATCGACTGGCAACTGGCTTCACTGCTCATGTTGAGCGTATTTGCCGGCGGTCAGATCGGTTCGCGGCTCGGCGCCGTTCGTTTCAATCCTCATCTTGTGAAACTCATCACGGCGATTTTGGTAGCTTTTGTGGGTGTGCGGGTTTTGGTGAAGTATCTGTGATTGGAATAACAACATGGCAATGAACTGACCAAAGCAAAAATATTTTCAAGTCGGAACAGCGCTTTTCATATTTTCATCACAGAAAGTTTTTTTTAAATTTGAACCCTACACACAATCAAATGCAACACAAACACCCACTCCTGCTACTCCATGGCGCCCTCGGATCGAAGGATCAGTTTGTAGGTTTAAAAGAATCTCTGATCCCGGAACTCGAAGTTTTCGATCTCAACTTTTCGGGGCATGGCGGAAAATCCTTTTCCGATTCTTTTTCCATCGATGGTTTTGTAACGGAGGTTGTGGAATTTCTCGAAGCGCAAAAAAACCAAAAGGTTTCCATTTTCGGATACAGCATGGGCGGCTATGTGGCTTTGTCGCTGGCGCTGAAACATCCGGAACTGGTGGAAAAGATCTTCACGCTCGGAACGAAATTGGAATGGAGTCCTGAAATTGCAGCAAGGGAGATCAAAATGCTGAACCCGGAAGTTATAGAGAGCAAAGTTCCACAGTTTGCTGCCGCTTTGCAAAAAAGACACGCCCCGAATGACTGGAGAGAACTAATGCGCCGAACCGCCCGGTTGATGACCGGTTTGGGGAGCGGACAGGCAATTCCGATTCAGTCATTTTCAGGGATCACGCAAAAAGTCGTCATAGGCTGGGGGAGTTTGGACAATATGGTTTCGCAGGAAGAATCCGCTGCCGTTGCAGATATTTTGCCCAATGGAACGCTGAAGATTTTCGATGGCTTCAAACACCCCATCGAACAAGCCGATACGAAAATCCTTGCCGGGAGTATTCTGGATTTTTTTTAGGAAACTAATCATCGATTTTAGGGGTTGTTCAGAAATATGGCTTAGGCGAGCGTGAGTAGCTTACAGAGATTCGAGGCGCCTGAAAAAGTGGAAGAAATTAGCAAAATTGTTTTGTAAAATAATTGAATTTTATTATCATTGAAGCATTAAGACCCGTTTCCTAACCCTCTTTAAAACTTACCTTTTATGATGAACGAACCTGTCTCCACAATTATGACTTCCGAACTCATCACCGTAGTTCCTGAAGACAACCTGTCAAAAGTGTACAAAATTTTCAGATCCAAGCGGATCCACCACCTGCCGGTAGTAAATGGCAAAAAACTCGTCGGTATCCTCACCACGTATGACCTGTTCAAGCTAGGAAAATCGCACACGGAATACAGCGATATTCTCGTCAAGGATGTAATGACTACCAAGCTTGCCACGCTCGAAACTAACGCAAAAGTGGGTTCTGCCGTGCTGATCTTCATCGAAAACCTGTTTCATGCCGTTCCGATCGTTGACCATGACAGCAACCTTGTCGGCATCGTTTCTACGCTCGACGTGATGAAATACGCGCTGAAGAAACAATACCCCGACCGTTCCCCGGCTTATTGGGGAAGGACGACAGCTTAGTCGCCTTTCCGGTCTTAGCTTTTTAGTTATGAAATTGTTGGGGTTTTATCCTCCGGGTTGAAACCACTTTTTCCTTGCAACCTCATTGCAGTACCGGGCTTCGTAACGTTGTTGCAAAGCCCGGTTGTGTATTTGGTTTTGTCCAAACAAAAATAAATTTTCAACGAATTCTAGGCATAAGTGCCGTTTCCAAGCATTTTTAAAAATCGCAAATGAGAGCGCAAGGCTTGGGTGAATTTTGAAAATTCATGATAAGGCAAACCAAATTCATTTGCGGTTTCTTTTACGATCCTTGCAATTTTATGGTAATGGACATGGCTGATCTTTGGAAATAGGTGGTGTTCGATCTGAAAATTCAAACCTCCGGCAAACCAGGTTATCGGCCGGTTTCGGGGTGCAAAGTTGGCGGTGGTTTTTAGTTGATGGATAATCCATAAAGATTCCATTTTACCATTTTCAGGTGTTACAAATTGTTCCGGCCCTTCGACTACGTGAGCTAATTGAAAAATAATGGTGATCATCAACCCGGCTATAAGGTGCATAAGCAAAAACCCAAGTATCGCGACCCAAACCGGAACGCCCATGATAACAGGCAGGGCGAGCATGTAGAAAAAATAGAACAACTTTGAGGTAATCATAAAAGCAGTTTCGCGCTTTGGATTAAAGCCATGCTTTGCAGTAATTCCATCTTTATTATATTGGGCTAATCTTACAAAATCTTTTTTTATCATCCAGTTGATCGTTGCAAGACTGTACAACAACATGGCGTAGATATGCTGAAACCGATGGTATTTTTTTAATTTTTCACCAGGACACAACCTTAAAAATGCCTTCCCGGTAATATCCTCATCCAGATGATGGATGTTTGTATAAGAATGGTGCATGATATTGTGCTGGATCTTCCAGGTAAAAGAACTCCCTCCGATAAAATCCATAGAATGAGCCATCAGATTGTTCAACAAGGGAGTTTTGGAATACGACCCATGGTTGGCGTCGTGCATGATACCCAGACCGATACCGGATTTGCCCAATCCCATTATTATATAACTTAAAAAAATACCCCACAAAGGAAGCAGCCCGGATAAAATCAGAAAATAAGGCGTCAGGTATATCGCAAACATGACGAAGGTCTTGAAATGCAATTCGAAGCCTCCGGTTTTCCTGATGTTATTTTCTTCGAAATAGGCATTGACCCTGCTTCTGATCGTTTGGAAAAAATTGGCCGGATCATCCTTTGAAAATGTGATAACAGGGTTCATTTTATAATCTTTTTTTTATAAAACAGTTGAAAGCTTGTTCAGTTGTAGATGTAAAGCTAAACATTTGTAGCACAGGTTTTACCCCCTTCCGCCACAATAAGCGATTTTTGTTTCTTTCTTTTTGCGTCCTGTTGCTTTCATCACACTTTTTTCAAAATATAGCAAAACGAAATTCCTTTGATCTTAGGAATAAGCGGCGCTCCAAAATCGCCTGATATTTTCAATCCATTCCAACCAACCCATTCACTCAATGATATGACTGGTTCATTGCCGAGGCAGTTCAGTTGGCAAAGTCCTGAGAATAGTTACAATCATTTTTGCTATCTTCAAGGTCTTAATATCCTAGTCATTTACACATTTAAAAACTCAAGCTATGCAACAACCGATCTTTACTTTGCTTTTTTCCGCTTTCACTTTTTCTTTTCTTTTCGCCCAGGATTGCTCACCTTCCACCGCTCAGATCGACCTCGACGCCAACAATGTAAAAGCCAGACTCCTGGTTGGGGGTAACCTCTGGTGGGATGGGAGCAGTGGTGGGGGATACATCGCTCCACAGGTGGCGCCAGGAGAACCCGAAGTTAGTGCAATTTTCGCCGGAGCGATATGGCTAGGAGGATATGATTCAGGAGGGAGTCTGAAGGTGGCTGCCCAAACTTATGGCATTGCAACCGGTAACACAGATTTTTGGCCGGGACCACTGACGGAATCGGGAACTACTTCGCCTGATGATTGCGCCAATTATGACCGTTTTTGGTCAACCAATTCTGCTGACATCAACGCCCAAATCGCTGACTGGGATGACAACGGCGAGATCGATGGCCCTATCCCGCAATCGGTACTGGCTTGGCCGGCACGTGGCAACGCCAATTTTGAAGGCATCTTCGGCTTCGAACTTCCGAATTCAGACCAGGGCCTGGCGCCGTTCGTAGATCGCAACAACAACAGCTTATATGAACCGCACAGCGGCGATCACCCCGACATCAATGGCGCAGACCAAGGTATTTGGTGGGTATTCAACGACGCAGGCGGTGTGCATTCCGAAACCGGTGGAATTCCTATACAAATGGAAATCCAGGTTTTGGCTTATGCCTATTCAAGCGCGAATCCACATATCAACAACGCTACTTTTTATGATTATAAATTTATCAATCGCGGTTTGGATCAGCTTGATAGTACTTATGTAGGGTTGTGGGTGGATCCCGAATTAGGGTGCTTCATTGATGATTATATTGGTTGTGACACACTCAATAATTTAGCTTTTATTTATAACCAAGATTCCATCGATGGGGCATCAAACTGTTTTGATTGCGGGCCAGGATACTGCGATGAAATACCTCTGGTCGGGATAAAGATATTGAAAGGTGTAACAGATAATGTACATATTGGAGGCCCCGGCGACCCGATTGAACAAGTTGACCGGGGAATGTCTTCATTCATTTATTACAATAATGGAGGAGTTAATCCACCTCCACCACCCGGAACAGAAGATCCTACCATTGCTCCTCAATTTTATAATTATTTGACCGGAACCTGGAGAAGTGGAGAGAAAATTACTTATGGAGGCAATGGATATAATACAGGCGGAGAAAATACCAACTATGCCTTTCCCAGCCCTCCCAACGATCCAAATGGTTGGTCGATGTGTTCAGAGAATTTACCAAATGGTGACCGGAGGATGGTCATAGGTTCCGGGCCATTTCAAATTGATCCGGGAGGAGTTAATCATTTAAGCTTTGCAGTCTTGTTTGTGGAAGATGTTGAGCATCCCTGTCCGGATATTTCGCCCTTGCTGGAGGCTGCCGATATTGCGCAGGATCTGTTCGACGGCATTATCACCTCTACGGAAACGATTGCCAAAAAGCCCGCGAACATCCAAATCAGCCCAAATCCCATGAGCCATGAAGCAGAGCTGATCTTCAACGAACTGCAATTCTCCGTGAAGCAGGTGTCGCTCTATTCCATCGACGGTAAGCTGATGCGGGTTTATGATTCCGGTTTTGGAGCATCGCTCAGGATTGAAAGAGACCAACTTGGGCAGGGTTTGTATTTTTACAAAATTCTCACGGAAGATCACAAGGTTTACAGCGGGAAGTTTGTGGTGCAGTAGGAGAGTGAAGGTTCAGAAAAAAAAGAAGCAAAGTCTTCCTTTCATTGTGGGGCTTTGCTTCTTTTTATTTTACACAGATCAGCGGATAAGCTGAACTGCCTGGGTGATCTGCTTATTGCCGTCGTTGTATTTCAGGAAATAAGTACCATTTTGAAAATTTGACAGATCGACCGATTGCAGATCATTGCCATCCGTCACCCGGCGGCTGAGCATCAACTGCCCGGTTGAATTGTAAACATTCAGGTAGCCGTCGCGGAGATCATAGCCTTTCAAGTCGATATTGAAATGACCATCGCCGGGATTGGGGAACACCGTGAAATGGTGGCCATAGACGCTTGGATTTTTGGCGCTTGAGATCAGCTCGTAATACAAAAATCCCTGGTAATCATTAACCCATTCATCGTTTTCCCAAATTTGGAAAAGGCCGTAAACAAGGTTGTCGTATTCGTCGTGTTCATAAAGCTCCTGATTTACGTTCAGCCATTCGTCTGTATCCCAGGTCTGGGTCAGATAGACGGTTTGTAACATACCATCGTAAGTGTAGGTTTCCAGTTCATTGTTGGTCCAGACAAAGCCATCCCAGGTTTGTGTAAGAGACGAGGTGAGGTTGTTGTCTTCGTTGTATTCCTGGGTGAGTCTGCTCGTATCTAACCATGCATTTGCCACCCATAATTGGTTCAGCCGCGAAATTTGATTGTTGTGTTCGTCAAATTCATAAACAAACTGAAAGTCATTTACCCAACTGCCGCCCATGCCTCCTACCCAACTCTGTGAAAGAAACAGCGTGCGGTTGTTATTGGCATCGTATTCCAGCGTCACTTTTGTGTTATCACTCCAGTTTCCCCCAACATAAAACTGGTTGGTTTCTGAAATGATATTTCCATACATATCATATTCCGAAAGCACTTGAAACAGGAACTGCCATTCGGTACCATTCCAGTTTTGGTATTGAAAAACTACTTCATTGTCGTCATCGTCGTATTCGGATAAGTATTGTAGTGAGTTAATCCAATCCGTTCCGTCATAATACTGAAACAGAACACTGGTACGGTTTCCGTCTTCGTCGTAGATGTAAATTGTTTGCGAGGTAGAGTCCCAATCTGTTCCATTCCAGGACAGGGTCAATCCGCGAGTTATAAGATTTTCGGCATTGTAATCCTGTAAGAACCGGTTGGAATTTTCCCAGTCCGTACCGTCGAAATTCAGGGTAATGCGTTCAGCAGGCAGTTTTTCGACATTATAATAGTATTCTGTGGAATCCGTACCTACCCATTGGCTCCCCTCCCAGCTATCCAGCCTGTCTGCTATCAGCAGATCATCCTCGTCGCGTTGTGTTGCAGAGGAGTTGGTTTGAAGGTTTTTCAATAATTCGGAAAGGAAAGTCCGGTTGTTTTGATCCAGTTCGTTCCGGATCAGTTCGCTGTTGAGTTGTTGTCCGAATGAAAGGTTGCAAAAACTCATAAAAAATACAAGAGCAAGGGTGTGTATTTTAAGATTCATAATTCATCGTTTTTAGTGAAGAAATCGGTTTTAAAGGTAGTAAATAAATTGAATTTGTCATTGAAATTTAACCGGCTTAAATGTCACCGCCCATACGCATTGAATTGTTTTGAAAAAATGGATACGACGCCGAAGGCATGCATGTCGTAAAAGCACACTCGCCGCAAATCCATCCTTTTCGGGCTTGATGTAAAACAACTTGTTATTATGGAAATTTCAATACGTATTCAGGTTTTTATAGCTTTAACATCAATAAAAAATATTTTCCGTTTTGGAATAGTTTTAGTATTTTTGCCACTTAACCTTAATAGCAATCCAACACCTGTCCCTCCGTTCCATTTTATAAATATTTTTTTCACTTACATAATTCAGAATTATGAAACTCAGATTTTTAATCACATCATTTTTATTGATTTGCGGTATTGTAACAAGCTTTGGGCAGTCGGCGGAATTTTCAACTGCCACGGGCTTCGATGTTTTTCGTATTGAAAACGAGATCAAGTTGTCCATACCTGATGAAATTGCTGAAGATGTCTGGAAATATCTCACCACCAGGTACAATAATGACGACCTTTATTTAAGAAAATTTGATCCCGCCTTCGCTACCAAAGTTGCCATAGATTCTTTTATAGACCAGTATTATGACAACAAAGAAATGCAGGTACTCCAGGCGCAGCATGGTATCCGGCATCGATCGCGATACGTACTCACCGATTCATCTGACCGTAAGCATGGCCGTCAACTGATGCAATTCAAGGTTAATGCCATCGACGGCAATGAACTCAACCGCGGTGAATACAAATACGAGATCAAATACAGCGGTAAACCAAACAAGCCGCTCGATATTCATCCGTTTTTCAATAACATTCGCCAGGACTTGCGCCAACCAATTACCGAACGTCTTGCAGAACATGGCATAGATGCATTCAGCCTGTTCCCGACCATCAGGATCGATCAGATCAGAAAGCGGGTTTATATTTCGCTACTCGGTGATGCTTTTGCCACTATGACCCTGGACTTTGTAACTGCAAACTTCGGTGGAAAAGCTACCAAATATGTGGAACTGGAGCTGGAATTGAACGAGATCAATTACACGCTCGGCGATTCCACGACCAGGGCAACCATGGAAGCCATCAACGAAGATATCAAGGGCGATCTGCTCAAAACTTTCCCGTCGATCGTTCAGGACCAGACGCCAAAATACAACAAGGGATTTGTAGCGCTCGGACTGAAAGATTTTGAATACAGACCGCTTTTCGGCATGACGGATAAATCCATCTCGCTAATCGTTTTGGCTATTTTGGTGTTGGGAGTTGTGTTGTATCATTGGAGGGAAAGAAAAGAACAGAAATCTTATCAGGACTACCTTTCTGCAAATCCAGGTATTAAAACAGATGTCACTCCATCCTAACGTGAAAAATCACGGATTTTTTAGTATAAAAGTCGGTTCTTTTTATTAGCAGCTTGTGAACACAAACACAGGCTGCTAATAATTTTTTGGGCGTTCAGTAACTTTATTGGGTTACAAAAAAGGTAGGAAAACCAAAATTTTTAAAGAATGAAGTCAAATTTTCATTTTATCTAAAATGTTTCTTTTCAAACCAAGAGTCTCCTTTGGAATGGTATTTGGAAATCAGGGGATTGAAATTGGGAAAGGGAAAAATCATATCCCGAGATTAAGCCCAAAACTTAAAATATTTATCATTCTACCTTTTTAAAATTTAATCAATTACAATGAAACATAAGATAATCCTGACAGTAACAGCAATAATCATGTTTACAGGCACAAGTGTATTGAGCCAGGACAAAGCATTAAAATTTAATTTGAATGAAGATGGTAGCCAATATGTACAGGCCATCTTCTTCAATCAAGCGTGGGTGAGGTATAATCAGAATAACCCGGGTACAACAATAAATGGTCATCCCCAGTCAGAAACCTTTGATATTGGCCTTAGAAGAACCCGGTTTCAAGTCTTTGGACAGCTTTCGGAAAACATATTTTTTTACACTCATTTTGGCACCAGCAATTTGCACTTTAATGCAACACGTAAACAAGGCTTATTCTTTCATGATGCATTTGCGCAATTGAAATTAGTAAACGACTATTTATATATTGGTGCAGGGCTTTCAGGCTGGAATGGGCTTTCGCGCTATGCTTCCCCTTCAACCGGCACTATACTTGGAGTGGACGCCCCGCTGTATCAGCAGGTAACGATCGATGTAAATGATCAGTTTTTCCGAAAGTTCAGTGTTCATGCTAAAGGCAGGTTGGGGAAGATCGATTATCGTTTTGCACTTACCAAACCCATGAGTATTGCCCGATCTACTGAGCAAGGCGTGGACATTTCATCGAATTCATTGTTTTCACCCGAACCACCAAACCCGCAGCTTCAGGGTTATGTAAAGTATCAGTTTTTAGAAAAAGAATCTAATGACACGCCCTATAGTGCAGGTACTTATTTAGGCAAAAAAAATGTGTTTAATATAGGTGCAGGTTTTATTCATCAGCAAAACGCTATGTGGCATTCTGAAAATGAAATCAATGGAATTGATACGGTATATAGCGCTTTGGCTCTTTTTGCTGTTGATATTTTTTATGACCATGTACTAAACGCTGAAAAAGAAACTGCAATCACTACTTATGCCACTTTCAGTGTCAATGATTATGGTAAAAATTATGTAAGGAATATTGGTGTTATGAATGCTGCTAATGGTGTAAATGAAAATGGTACTTTTAACGGTGCTGGAAATGCATTTCCGATGATAGGAACCGGAACGACATTTTACGCTCAAACAGGTTATCTTTTTAAGAAAGGTTTATTGGGTAAAATGGGAACGATCCAGCCCTATGCCGCTGTACAATATTCGCAACTTGATCTCCTCAAAGATCCCGTGTTGATGTATGAAGGAGGATTCAATTGGTTGATTGAAGGGCATCATACAAAGATTTCGTTTAATTACCAAAGCCGACCTGTGTTTGAGCAAAACAACTCAGGAGACTGGATCTCAACACATCGAAGAGGAATGTTTGTATCTCAATTCCAGATTTCGATTTAATCTCAACACTGCTCTTCGAAATTTAGAATGCTATTCATAGGATTGAAACTTCGCATTGAGTAGCTCGTAGAATTACGCTTAATTTA